>NZ_JANXMI010000065.1 GCF_025354735.1 Rugamonas sp. | reverse complement strand
CTACGACGCCGGCAACGCGGCCGACAGCATCCGTGGCCTGCATCCGAAATCGGGCTACGGCGTCGGCGCGCGCTGGAAAAGTCCGGTCGGCCCGATCAACGTCGATGCCGCCTACGGCCACGCGGTCCACAAATACCGATTGCACTTTTCACTGGGATTCACGTTCTGATGTCCGCCGACGACCACACCCCCTCCTCCGACCCGGCACCCGCGCCGGCGCCGGCCAGGCGCCGCCGCTGGCTGCGCCGCACGCTGGTCGCCTTCGCCGTGCTGGCCGCGCTGGTGGCGAGCGCCGTCTGGCTGCTGGGCCGCCAGTCCACCTTGCAGCAACTGGTGGCGCGCGTGGCGCACGCCAGCCACGGCGAGATCGCCATCAGCGGCGTCACCGGTTCGCTGTACAGCCACATGCACATCGGCCACCTCGTTTATCGCAGCAAGGACGGCGTCGTCACGGCCGACGATATCGACATCGCGTGGTCGCCGCTGCAGTATTTTTCGGAAGGGATAGCGATCAGCGAACTGCATATCGCCAGCCTGACGTCGCACAGCACCGCGCCATCGAAAGCGGCGACGATGCCGACGTCGCTGGCCGCGCCGTTCCGGCTCAACGTGGCCGACGCGCGCCTGAACCAGCTGACGCTGATCGGCTTCGACGGCAGCCGCAATGTCATCAGCGACGTGCGTTTGCAACTGAGCGGCGACAAGGCCAGCTGGCACGTCGAACACGCCAGCGCGCAGACCGTCGTCGGCGCGCTGCAAGCCGATGTCACGCTCGGCGCCACCAAGCCGTTCGCGCTGACCGGCACGGCCACGCTGACGCAAAGCGCGGCGTCGGCCGGCGCGCTGCCGCCGGCGACACTGGCGCTGCGAGTGAAGGGCGATCTGGCGCTGGTGACGCTGGCGGCGCAGGGCAAATCCGGCGCCGCCAGCGGGGAAGCCTTGCTGTCGCTGGCGCCGTTCGACGCCATCATTTTGCGCGCGGCCGACATCAAGGCGCGCGGCATCGATCCGGCCAACTTCAACGCCACGTGGCCGCGGGCCGACATGAGCGCGAACGTCAGCGCCCGCATCGCGCCGGACCGGAAAATCTCCGGCGGCTTCGCGCTGCTCAACCACAGCCAGGCCGGCACGCTCGATGAACATCGGCTGCCGCTGCGCGGCTTCAGCGGCGACATAGGCGGCACGCTGACCGCCGCCACCATCGGCCACGTGCTGCTCGACCTGGGCGCGGCCGGCCAGTTCCACGGCAGCGGCGACGTACAGCGCGAAGCCATCGATGCCGGCATCGCCAGCGCCGCCTTCAAGCTGCACACCGACCGCTTCGATTTAAAAGGCGTCAGCGGCGGCATGAATAAGACCGACATCGCCGGCGACATCACCCTCACCAGCGCGGCCGACAAACTGACGCTGGCCGCCGCGCTGGCGCAGAACGGCCTGCGGCTCGACCTGCGCGCGACGCTGGCCGACGCGCTGCTGAAAATCGAGCAGGCCCGCCTGCTGGCGAAACAAGGCACGATCGACATCACCGGCCAGGCCGGCCTGAAAGCACACCAGCCGTTCACGGCCAGCGCCAGCGCGCGGCACTTCGACCCGTCGGCGCTGGGCGCGTTTCCGGTGGCGGACCTGAACGCCGACATCAGCGCCAGCGGCCAGCTGTCGCCGGCGTGGCAGGTAGCGGCCAGCTTCGCGCTGAAACCGAGCACGCTGTTCAAGCAGCCCTTGTCCGGCAAGGGCAAACTCGACGCCGATGCGCGGCACATCAGCGGCGTCGACGCCACCGTGGCGCTGGCGCAGAACACGGCGCAGCTGAGCGGCAGCTTCGGCGCGCCGGGCGAAAAGCTGGAGTGGAGCGTGGCCGCCAAACAGCTGTCCATCGTCAGCGGCGATCTGCTCGGCGCGCTCAACGCCAGCGGCGTCGTCACCGGCACCATGGCCGCGCCGCGCGGCAGCTTCACGGCCGACGCGCAGGGACTGGGCCTGGCCTCGGCCAAACATCCGGCGCCGGACAGCGTGCTGCACGCCGGCGGCGACGTGTGGCTGGCCGCGACGGCCGGCGAACAGCGCCACGCCGAACTGAAAATCAGCGGCAGCGCGGCGCGCCTCAATCCCGCCGCTTTCGGCGCCTTCCCGGCCGGCGCCATCAACGCCGACTTCAGCGGCGCGGCCCGGCTGACGAAGGACTGGCGCGCGGACCTCGACCTGGCATTGAAGCCGCCGTCGACGCTGTCGAACGCGCCGCTGAGCGGCTACGCCAGGCTGGCCGCCAGCGCCACCCGGCTTGAACGCGCCGACATCGACCTGCACCTCGGCGCCGACAGCCTGCAAGCCAAGGGCGGCTTCGGCGGCGCGCGCGACCGCATCGACTGGAAACTCGACCTGCCGCAACTGGCCACGCTCGGCCCGCAGTTCGGCGGCGCGCTGCACGCGGCCGGCGCGCTGTCGGGCACCATCGACAAGCCGGCGGCCACGCTGTCGCTCGACGGCGCCGGCCTGCGCCTGCCCGGCGCGCAGCAAGTCAGGACGCTGCGCGGCAGCGCCACCATCGGCAGCGTCGGTGCCGGCGCGGCCGACAACGACGCCATCGTCAGCGACATCGCCGTCGCCGGTTATGCCTCCTCCGGCTTGAGCATCGACAGCGCGCACCTGCAAACGAGCGGCACCCGCGCCGCGCACGTGATCGGGCTGTCGGCCAACAACAAGGACTTCGACGCGGCCCTGCGCATCAAGGGCGGCTCGAACGGCGGCGTGTGGACCGGCGTGATCGACACGCTGCAAAACCGCGGCCGCTACGCGCTCGCGCTGCAAGCGCCGGCCACGCTGCGCATCGCCGGCGCCAGCGGCGAAGGACTGGCCGGTCTGGCGCACCCGCAGCAGATCGCGCTGGCCAATTTCACGCTCAAGCTGCCGGACGGCGCGATCCGCATCGACAGCCTGGAAAAAGACGGCGCCCAGTGGCGCAGCAAGGGACAGGCCGGCGGCGTGCCGGCCAATTATCTGGCGCAGATGTCGGACGCGTGGCGCGACAACGTCAGCAGCGATATGACGCTGGGCGCGGCGTGGGCCCTGAACCTGCGGGCGGCGGCGCCGGGCGGCGCGCCGGCCATCGACGGCATGCTGCATGTGTACCGCGAAAAGGGCGACGTCACCGTCACCGGCGCGGACGTGCCGCTGCCGCTCGGCCTGCGCCAGCTCGACGCCCGCGTCGACGTCGCCGGCAGCGCCCTGCGCATGCAGCTGGCGATGGACGGCAGCCGCGCCGGCCAGGCCCGCGTCGACGCCACCGCGCAGCTGGTCGACGGCCGCCTGGCCGGCGACAGCCCGCTCAAGCTCGCCGGCAGCGCGAATATGGGATCTCTGGCGTGGCTGGCGCCCTTGTCCGGCCAGGCCGGCCTGGAAATGGATGGCACGCTGAAGCTGGCGATCAGCGGCGGCGGCACCATCGGCGCGCCGCTGCTCAACGGCGATATCAGCGGCGCGCAGCTGGTCGTCAACTGGGCCGACCAGGGCATCAAGCTGCGCAACGGGGTGTTGCAGGCGACGCTGGCGGGCGACCAGCTGCAACTGAAAAAACTGTACTTCGACGGCAGCTCGGGCCACGCCCAGGCCGAGGGCGCGATCCGCTTCGCCAACGCCGAAGCGACCATGCAGCTGGCGCTGAGCGCCGACCACCTGGAAGTGCTGGCGCGGCCCGACCGCACCCTGGTCGTCAGCGGCAGCAGCACGCTGACGCGCGACGCCAAGCACTTTGAGCTCGACGGAAAATTCAGGGCCGACCGCGCCGACATCGAACTGGCGTCGCAGGACACGCCGACCCTGAGCGACGATGTCGTCATCGTCGGCAAGGATGCCAGGAGCGGCGCCACCGGCAAGGCGGCCGCGCCGTCCATGCCGCTCACTATCGACGTCGAGGCCGACCTCGGCGACAACTTCAAACTCAAAGGCAAGGGCATCGACGCGCAGCTGGCCGGATCGGTGCGCATCCGCGTGGCCGAGCGCCGGCCGCCGCGCGCCACCGGCAGCATCCACGTCGTCACGGGCACGTATGCGGCGTATGGACAAAAGCTGGCGATCGAGCGCGGCGTCATCAACTTCACCGGCGCCTACGACAATCCGGGCTTGAACATACTCGCGGTGCGCAAGCGGCCCGACGACGAGCCGCTCAGCGACACCAACGTCGAAGCGGGCGTCGAAGTGCGCGGCACGGCGCTGGCGCCGGTGGCGCGGCTGGTGTCGACGCCGGCCGTCTCCGACAGCGACAAGCTGGCCTGGCTGGTGCTGGGCCACGGCATGGACAGCACCAGCGGCAACGACACGGCCTTGCTGGGCGCGGCCGCCGGCGCGCTGTTCGGCGGCGGCTCGGGCAAGCTGGCCAATTCGCTGGGACTCGATGAACTGGGCGTGGGCCAGGCCACGGGCACGCCGACCGGCACGGCGGCCGGCTTGCAGACGACGGTGGTCACCGTGGGCAAGCGGATTTCATCGCGCGCGTATCTGAGTTTCGAGCAGGGCGCCAGCACGGCGACGAGCCTGGTGAAGCTGCGCTACAAACTGAACCCGCGCTTCACGCTGCAATTCCAGACCGGCACCAACAACGCGCTCGACGTGCTGTACTCCTGGGCCTTCGATTGACGAATAAAGACCGAGCCGAAAAAAAGCCCGCTGGCGCGGGCTAGGACCATAATGTTTTGGTCCTGGCGTTTCATGACGGCTGCCTGTGGTGGGAGAAAACCAGTATAGGTAGCTCCCGCCGTCGGCACTCTACGCCAGCGCAATGGTTTTAACTGGGATTATGGTCCGGCACCGGATCGTCCTGCGGCGCCGGATGCGGCAGGTGGGGATGCTGGTGCGGCTGCGGTTCGGGCGCGGGATCGTCGACCGGCGCCGGGTCGGGCGCGCGGTGGGCGTGGATGAGGACAGTGTTCATGGCGGCGGCGCTCCATATCGATCGGACGATCACAGTAGCATGCGCGTCCATTGTACGCCGCCCCGTTGTGCGGCCCCGTTATGCCGTCCCGTTTTACCCACTCCCCTTTGACCACATCACGCCGCTGCGCCACCGGCCAAGGGGTCGAGCAGCGCGTGCTTCACGTGTTGATCGAGCCACGCGTTGGTCTCGTAGAGCATGTGCAAAATCGATTCGCGGGCGCGGTAGGCGTGGGCTTCGTTGGGCAGCATCACCAGCCGCGCCGTGCCGCCCAGGCCTTTGATGGCCTGGAACATGCGCTCGCTTTGCAGCGGGAAGGTGCCGCTGTTGTTGTCCTCCTCGCCGTGGATCAGCAGCAGCGCGTCCTTGATCTTGTCGGCGTTATTGAACGGCGACATGGCCTGGTACACGTCCTGCGCCTTCCAGAACGAGCGCTCCTCGGACTGGAAGCCGAACGGCGTCAGCGTGCGGTTGTAGGCGCCGCTGCGCGCCACGCCGGCGCGGAACAAACGCGTGTGCGCCAGCAGGTTGGCCGTCATGAAGGCGCCGTAGGAATGGCCGCCGACGGCGATGCGGTGGCGCTCGGCCACGCCGCGCCGCACCACCTCCTCGACCGCCGCTTCGGCCGACGCCACCAGCTGCGCCAGATACGTGTCGTTCGGCTCCTCGTCGCCGTTGCCCACGATCGGGAAGGAGGGGTTGTCGAGCACCGCGTAACCCATCGCCAGCAGCGCCGCCGGTCCCCAGTAGCTGACGGCGTTGAACAGATAGGGCGAACCCGTGGTCTGGCTGGCCGCGCTGGCGGTCTTGAATTCCTGCGGATAGGCCCACATCAGCAGCGGCAGCGGGCCGTCGCGCGCGGCGTCGTATTCGGGCGGCAGCATCAGTGTGGCCGTCAGGTCGATGCCGTCGGCGCGGCGGTAGCGGATCTGCTCCTTGCGCACGTCCTTCAACTGCGGCGTCGGATGCGGGAAGCGCGTCAGCGCGGACAGCTGTTCGCCTTCGGGCAGCGTCAGGTCGCGCACAAAATAATTGGGACGCTCGGTCGGCGATTCGCGCGTCGTCAACAGCCGCGTGCCCTCCTCGTTGAGCACCGCCATCACGTTTTCAAAATACGGCGCGGCGCTCTGGAACAAACGCGCCCGCTGTTTCGTCACCAGATTCAAACGGTCGATGAAGGGCCGCTCGCCGTCCGGCGTGGCGCCGGCGCCGTCGAGCAAAATCGACTGGTCCGGGCCGAACATCAGGCGCGGGAAGCCGGCGCTGTCGGCCCGCATCACCGGCGAACCGGGACTGCTGTAGCGGTCCTCGAACGAGCCTTCGTAGATCAGTTCCGGCGCCTGCGCCGGCGTATCGGGCGCGATCTTCCACTGCCGTACGGCGCGCGTCTTGTACCAGCGCTCGTGCAGCAGCGCGATCTCGCCCGTGCCCCAGGCGATGCCGGCGTAGCGCGCCGTCAGCCGCGCCAGCGTTTGCGGCGCGCCGAGGAAGGGCGCGGCGTGCTGGTAGACGATGTCGCGGAGCGCCGCGTCGACGGCGGGGTCGCCGCCATCCTGGGCCTCGGTCCACACCAGCGTGGCCGGCGCGTCGGCGCGCCAGGAAACGTGGCGCACGCCGTCGGACACGGCGTCGTTCCCCGGCGGCAGGCCTTCCTCCAGCGGCAGCGTGGCCACCGTGTGGACGATTTTTCCGCTCAAGTCGCGCACGTCGATGCGCTCGCCGAAGCTCGACGCCGGCACCAGATAGGAATACGGCCGCAAGATGCTTTGGGTGAGCAGATGGCGGCCGCCCGGCGCCACCGACACGCGCGAATACGGCTCCGGCTGGCCGACGGGCCGGGTGCGCCCGCCCAGGTCCAGCACGGCCAGCTGCACGGTGATGTAGAACTCGAACAGGCGCGCGTCGTCCTCGTTCTTCAACAAGTCCTGATAGGTGCGCAGCTGCTTGACGCCGGCGCCGGGCGCGGTGTCCTGTTGCAGCGGGCCGTTCGGCGCGGCCGACGGCGTGGGCGCCTTGCCGATGCCGGCCGGCCGCATCTGCACCAGCAGGCCGCTGCTGTCGGGCAGCCAGCTGAAGCCGCGACTGAGCACCGTCGACAGCGGCCGCGTCGACAGCTTCTTGGCGCTGCGGCTGGCGATGTCGACCAGCCACAGTTCGACCGCGCCGGTGTCGCCGGCGTAGGCGACGTGGCTGAACGCCAGATGGCGCTGGTCGGGCGACCAGCTCAGGTCGGCCAGCCGCAGCGCGCGCGGCAGGCCGCGGATGGCGCTCTCCTGGCCGCTCGCCACGTCCAGCAGCGCCAGCCCGGTGCCGAAGGAAAAGCGGCTGGCGGCGCAGGTGCGCGGGTTGATGCGCTCGCCGGCCAGCTTCAGTTCCGGCTGCGCCACTTCGACGATGCCGGGCAGCGGCGGGGTCTGGATCAGGGCGGCGATGTCGCGCCGGGGACTGAGGCTGAGCGCCGGCGCGCGCGGCGCGTCGACCAGCGCCTGCAGGGCGGCCGGCGGCAGCTGGTAGCCGCTGTTGCGGGGCGACTGCGGCGCCGCCGCCATCAAGCCGAGCGTGGCGGGCAGCAAGGGTATCTGGTGGCTCATGGAGATCCGATCGAGGTAGGTGCGGCGGGAGCTGGGGCGGAACGGACGATGTGCCGGTCCAGTTTGCTCATGCCGGGGGCAATTGTCAAATTCCGGCGCCGCGCTGTTGTCGGCACACCCGGATTGTGGCTTACAATCGCGCTTTGCGCCGCGCCGCGCCGACTTTCTGGAACCGCTGATGGAAAAGACTACCCTCGTACTACTGTTGCTGGTGCCACTGATGGTATGGCGCATCTATTCGCGCCTGAAACGGCTGATGACGCGCACCGAGCTGCACCTGTGGCGCGCCTACGCCGCCGCCGTGGCGCTGCCGCTGGCGCTGGGCGCTGCCGCCGCCAGCGCCCTCGGCGCGCCGCTGGTGCTGGGCGCGCTGGCGCTGGGCGCGGCGGCCGGCGTCGGCCTCGGCCTGTGGAGCATGAAACTGAGCCGCCTGGAAAACACGGCCGAAGGCTTTTTCTACACGCCCAACCTGCATATCGGCCTGATCGTGTCGATGCTGTTCATCGGCCGCCTGCTGTACCGCGGCTTCGAGCTCTACCTGCAAATGCACAGCGGCGAGCTGGTGCCGCCGAATAACTCCCAGCTGACGCCGCTGACGGCGCTGCTGCTGGCCATCGTGCTCGGCTACTACGCCAGCTACGCCGTGCAGCTGATCCGCTGGCGCCGTGGCCAGCGGCCGGTGGCCGCGCTCGGGCTGGACCTGCCGCTGCCGCCGCTGTAACGGGTCGCTGTCACTGCCTGCCGCGACCGTCGGCCATGACTATCAATCCGCATGGCGGCGGCTCCGGCCGGCGCCGCCGTGTTTTCAATCCGCCACGGTTTCGCGCGCACGCCACGCCAACGCACTGTTGCCGTTCGATTTGGTGTATCCTGAATGTATCCACTCAGCAACTATGTTAACCTGGATACCCCATGGGCAGCGCACCAGACTTCGTCACGCAGACCGTCATATATGACAAGACCGACCAGGGTCGCGATGAAATCGCCACCCGGCGCCAGCATCTGGCGCCGCGCTTGCGCACGCTGCTGCTGCTGGTCGACGGCCGCCGCAGCGAGCAGGAACTGCTGACCAGCGTGGCCGGCCTGGGCTTGAACAGCGCCAGCCTGGACGAACTGGTGGCCCAGCACTACATCGTCGCCACCCGCCTCTACGCCACGCTGCCGCTGGACGACGCCCCGCCGCCGGCACCGACGCCCGCCGTTGCCGCTGCGCCGACAGCGCCCATCGATGCCGAGGCGCCCGATCCGGTCCAGCAATTCCAGGCGCTCTACCAGTTTTACACGCGCACCATCAAAAGCACGGTCGGCCTGCGCGGCTTCACTTTGCAGATGAAAGTGGAGCGGGCCGCCACCATAGTCGACTTGCGCGAACTGCGCCAGCCCTTCCTCGACGCCGTATTAAAAGCCAAGGGCGACATCGTCGCCCTTGAGTTACTCGCCCAGCTGGACCGGCTGCTCTAAGGGCCGCCGGTTCGGCGCGGCGCTTACTTTCCGATCTGGCGGCTGACGCCATTTTCCTGCTGATTCAGCGCGCGCTGGTCCACCTTGGTCAGATGGCCGCCGTCCTGGCTGGCCATGCCGCGTTCTTCCCGGCGTATCGTATGGTCTTCCCGATGCAGGGCGGCGCCCTGGGCCTTGCTGATCTCGCCGCTTTTCACTTCGTTATGGATGCGCTGGTCCTGGTGCGCCAGACGGCTGTTGACCTCGACCCGGCGCGGATGGTCTTTCTGCCAGGTGGTTTCGGCGGCAAAGCTGGCGCCGGCGGCGAAGGTGCAGATGGCGGCGATGGCAGCGATGGCGGCGGTCTTGACGGCGAATTGCGTGGTTTTCATGGTGGGTCTCCTTGGTGTAGTTGAACAGTGATCCGACACGCCATTAACGCATTGATGTGCTCGCCTGGTCGACACAGATTCTGTATCTAGTGTAAGCAATTGTAGTGTGGCGTAAACACGCCGCGAATAAAAGTTTGATCGCGGCGCCGCTTATCGCTAATATAGATAGGTAGTCTACCTATCATACTTATTTAATCCGACGGGACATCCTTGCCGAAATCGAAACAGGAACAAGCCCGCTTGCTGGCCGACGATCTGCGCGGCGCGCTGCTGCGCCTGTTCCGCCAGATCAAGCGCGAAAGCTTCGAACCGGAACAGGGCGCCACCACCTTGCAGAAGCTGCTGCTGGTGTCCGTGCACGAGCAGCCCGGCATCGGCGTCGGCGAACTGGCCGCGCGCGAAAAGCTGCGCGGCCCCACCATCAGCGGCTACGTCAAGCAGATGGAGGCGGCCGGCCTGCTGCGCCGCACCGCCTCCGACCCGCAGGACCGCCGCCGCGTCGGGCTGTACCTGACCGATCTGGGCGAGGCCACGCTGCAAGCGATGCGCCAACGCCGGCTCGACTGGCTGGCGCGCCAGCTGTCAGCCATGACGAACGAGGAACGGGCCGCCATCCGCAACGCCATAGGCCCGCTGGGCCGCATAGGAAACCACGATGAACAAACTCAATGAAGCCGTGAGCGACAACAGCGGCGCGGCGCCCGAAAGCGAAATCCGCGCCGTCTACCTGGGCCTGATGGTGGTGATGGGGCTGGGCGCCATCGACCAGAGCATCGTCGCCACAGCCCTGCCCCGCATCGTCACCGACCTGGGCGGACTGGCCCATTTGTCGTGGGTGGTGACGGCCTATGTGCTGGCCTCGACCAGCACCATGCCGCTGTACGGCAAGCTCAGCGATCAGTACGGCCGCCGGCCGCTGATCCTGTTCGCCGTGGCGCTGTTCCTGTTCGGCTCCGTGCTGTGCGGCCTGGCGCAGAACATGACGGAGCTGATCGTGTTCCGCGCCATCCAGGGCCTGGGCGCGGGCGGCTTCTTGCCGCTGGCCCAGATCATCATCGGCGACCTGGTGCCGCCGGCCGAACGGGCCAGACGCCAGGGCGGCATCGTCGCCGTGTTCGCGCTGACCAGCGTGCTCGGCCCCCTGCTGGGCGGCATCATCACCGACCTGCTGTCGTGGCACTGGATTTTCTACGTCAACCTGCCCATCGGCGCCGTCGCCCTCTACCTGATCGGACGGGCGCTGCGGCCCTCGCCCAAGCGCCAATCACGCAGCATCGACTACCTCGGCTCCATCCTGCTGACCGGCAGCACGGTGGCCTACCTGCTGGTGCTGTCGCTCGGCGGCAGCGAATGGCCGTGGGCCTCGGCCCAGGTGGCCGGCGCGACGGCGCTGGGCACCGTGCTGCTGGCGCTGCTGCTGCGCCACGTGCGCCGCGCCGAAGACCCCGTGCTGCCGCTGGACCTGTTCCACAGCCGCGTGTTCAATCTCGGCTCCATCGTGATGGCGCTGGCCTTCCTCGGCCTGATGGGCACCAGCGTGTTCTTCCCGCTGTTCTTCCAGATGGTGATGGGCGCCGCGCCGGCGCGATCGGGCCTGCTGACGGTGCCGCTGATGGTGGGCGTGGTGATCGCCTCGGTCCTCAACGGCCGCGTGCTGGCGCCGACCGGGCGTTACAAGGCGGCCCAGGTGGCCGGGCTGAGCGTCGCCACCGCCGCCTTCGCGGGACTGTCGTGGGGCATCCACGGCGGCGCCGGCTATGCGCTGATCGAGCCCTGCATCTTCGTGCTGGGACTGGGATTGGGCCTGGTGATGCCGAACATGACCATCGTGGTGCAGAGCGCGCTGCCGGCGCCCCGGCGCGGCGTCGGCACGGCGATGCTGACCTTCTTCCGTTCGCTGGGCGGGCTGGTCGGCGTGACCGGCTCCGGCGCCATCCTGTCGTGGGAAATCCACGCCGGCGGCTTGAGCGGACCGGCCATGGCGCTGGCCACGGCGGCGCGCGCGCCGGCCGTCGTGGAACTGTACCGCAGCGCCATCGCCCACGTGTTCATGGCCGGCACGGTGCTCGTCGCGCTGGCGCTGCTGGTGCTGTTCTTCCTGCCGGAGCAGCCGGTGCCGGCCAAAGCGCCGGCGGCCACGCCCGACTAAATTGGACGCGCAGTGTTGAGCGGCCTCACGGACGGCTATCGACATCGTTGACACCCGTTTTCTTCTGCGCTACCGTGATAGCCCGAAACCGGCGAGGCCTGTCATGCGTGTGATCGTCAAAAAGTGGGGTAACGGCGCCTCGGTGCGGATACCGGCCGGCGTCATGAAGTCTGCCCGCCTGAATTTGAACGACGCGGTGGACATCCGCGAAGAAGATGGGCGCATCATCATCGAGCCCATCCGGGAAGGCGTTTTCAACCTGGCACAAATGCTGGCCGACATCACACCCGAAAACATGCATGCGGAAGTCGATTTCGGCGCGCCGGTCGGCAAAGAGAAACTCTGATGAATCACCGCTACGTCCCCGACGCCGGCGATATCGTATGGTTGAACTTCGATCCGCAAGCCGGCCATGAGCAAGCGGGGCACAGGCCCGCGCTGGTGATCAGTCCTTCGGCATACAACGACAGGATGGGTCTGATGCTGTGCTGCCCCATGACCACTCAAATCAAGGCCTATCCTTTTGAAGTTGCCGTCGCTGCCAGCCGCAATGGCGTCGTACTGGCGGATCAAATCAAAAGTCTCGACTGGCGAGTTCGCAAAGCTATCCGAAAAGGCAAGGCAACGGCAGGGGAACTGGCCGAGGTTCGCGTGAAAATATGCTTATTGGTGGTGGGCGCGGGATAGATTCCGCCACCCTGCTCAACGAAAAAAAGCTGCCGTTTTGAGACGGCAGCTTTTTCATTTTGCGGCATCGCGTAGCCGGATCAGGCCACCTTCGCGGCCTCCGTCGGGCGCCGTTGCAGCACGAAGATGGGCTGCGCCCACTCGGTGTCCTTCTTCTTTTTGCTGGTGATGAGGGTCAGCTCGGACGGGTCGTAGACGTCGGTGTTGTGGGTCAGCGGCGTCGTCATCAGATACTGCGCCTCCGTGTTTTTGAGGAACTCGCCGACCAGCTGGATGTTGCGGATGTCGAGGTGGGCGAACGGTTCGTCGATGAAGACGAAACCGCCGGAACCGTCTTCCGACTTCAACAAACCAATCAGCAGCACCAGCGATTTCATCACCTGCTGGCCGCCCGACGCTTCGCCGTCGTTCATGCCGATGATGCCCTTGCCGTCGAACTTGAAGCGCACGTGCAGCCCGGCCTGCGACAACTGGGTGTCGTCGTTTTCCAGCCGCACCGGATCGGCGTGCACCTCGATGCCGGCCAGCTCGCCGAGCTCCTTGATGTTCTTCGAGTAGGTCTTGACCGTGTAGCGCAGCCGCTCGATGTAGGCGCCGCGGGCGTTGCCGGTCGCTTCGATGGCGCGGTTGTTCTGGTAGCGCCGTTCGTCGGTCTCGGACTGGCGGCCGTGCAGCTGCTCGTTGAGGCGCTGGTACTGGTCGATGACGGTGGCGTCGAGTTCCCAGTCGCTGCGGGCCAGGCTGGCCTCCAGGCTGTGGATGCGCAGCGCCACCTGGTGCGCGTTCTGGTGCTCGCCCACGAGGCGCGTGCGGCGCGCCGGACGGCGCCAGCTTTTCGGCAGATGGCGCCAGCTTCTGCGCAGCGCCAGCAGGGCGCGCGCGTGCTCGGCGCGCTGCTCGATCTGGCGCTTGTAGTTCAGGCGCAGGCCCGCTTCCGCTTCCGACAGGGCGAAGCGCGCGTTCTGCCACGTGGTGTCGGCGCGGGTGCGGGTGACGGTGGCGTTCTTCATCAGCGCTTGCAGCTCGCCGAGGCGGGTCCCGACTTCGGTGCGCTCGTCCTTCAGCGGCACGGCGTTGCGGGCCGCGTCGTCGAATTCCTCCAGCCGCGCGGCCAGTTCCTTGGCCGCGTCGACGCCGGCCAAACGGGTTTTGAGCGCGCTCGTTTCCGACGCCAGCTTCGAGACGGCCAGCGTCAGCATGTCTTCCTGCGTCTCCAGCGCCGGCAGCGATTTCTGGATCGCTTCCATGCGCTGGGTGCGGCCGGCGTCGCCGAAGCGGTAGCGCGACGCTTCCACGAACAGCGAGCGGCCGCCGCGCCGTTCGCGGTGATAGGCCTCGGGCGTGATCCATTCCTCGGCGCTGCCCAGGCGCGCGCCGGCGTCGACGTTGTCCACGCGCGTGATGCGCGACAGCTGCTCGACCAGCCACGATGGCACCTTGGCCGCGAACTTCACGACCGACATCAGGCTGTCGTCCTTGATGGCAGGCGCGTGCACCAGGTCCGGCACGATGAAGTGGCGATAGCGCTCCTTCTCGGCCAGCTTGTAGGCGGCCGAGGCGTCGCCCGATTTATTGAGCAGCACCACCGAGGCATAGCCCCCAAGGACGCCTTCGACCGCGCCCTGCCAGCGCGCGTCCGTCACTTCGACGATATCGGACAGCATGGCGTGGTCGATGCCGGCGTCGCGCAGCGCGCGGCGCATGGCGCGCACATTGTCCGGCTCCGGCATCGCGGTCTTGCCCTGCAGGGCGGCGATGGTCGCCAGCTCGCCGGCGATCTTCGCGGCCAGCGCGTCGCGCGCCTGGCGCTGGCGCGCCAGCTCGATTTCTTTTTCCTGCAACTGCTGCGCCACTTCGGCCAGGTCGGCGCCGGAATCGGCGGCCAGCTTTTGCAGGCGCGCCTTTTGTTCGAGCAGACTGTCGAGCGGTTTGAGCTTGCCGTTGATGTGGGTGAGCCGCGTTTGCAGCGAGGTCGATTCCTGCTCCAGCACCGTCTCGTGCTGCTGCGCCTCGGTCAGCGCCTTGGCCTGCGCGGCCAGCGCGTTGCGCTTGTCGCTCAGTTGCTGGTCGGCCTGCGCCATCGGCCTGCGGGCGTCGCGCAGCTGGCGGCTGATGCCGTTGTGCTTTTCGCGCACCTCGTGATACTCCAGCGTCGGCAGCACTTCTTCCTGCAGGTTGCGGCGCTCCTTGTTCAAGTCTTCCCACTGGTGGTAATTGGCCACGCGCAGGCGCAGTCCTTCCAGATTGGTCTTCGATGCTTCGAGCTCCGTTTCGAAGCGCTTCAATTCGACTTCGGTGTCGCGCTGGTGGCGCTTCGCTTCGTCGTAGGCGTCCAGCACTTCCTTGTCGCCGAAGACCTGGAACACCAGGTCGAGCAACTGGCGCGGCGCGTATTCGCACAGCTTGTCGGTCTCGCCCTGCTCCAACGCCAGCACTTTCGCCATCGCCGGCGACAGGCCGGCGTTGGCCAGGCGCTTGCGGTAGTTCTCGACGCCGAGCCAGTCGTTGGCGTCGCTGATGTCTTCGATCTGCACGTTCCCGGGCCGCATCAGGTACTGGCGCTTCCAGTCGCCGCCGTTCTTTTGGATCTGGCAGAACAGCGTCACTTCGTCGTCGCTGAAAAAGCCGGAGCTGCGGAACGGCCGGTTCGACAGCTGCTTGCCGACGTTTTTATTGTCGACGACGGCGCGCAGCCACGCGGTCTGCTGGCCGGAGTGGCGCGCGTAGTGCTTGTAGGTGCGGCCCATCGAGCAATCGAGGCCGAACAGGGTGCGCAGCGCGTCGAGCAGCGTGGTTTTGCCGGAGCCGTTCTGGCCCGCGATGGTGATGATCTTGGCGTCGAGCGGGATATTCTTGATGCGCTGCCAGTAATCCCAATGGACCAGTTCTAGCGATTTAATGTGGAACATGGATTAGTCTCTGGTTGGGGTGTCGTCGGACGGCGCAGCGGTGGCGGGCCGGGTCGCTTCGAGATCGGTGTCGATGGCGGCGGCGGGTTCGGATGCCGGATCGGCGTCCAGCTCGGGCGCGCGATCGTCTGCAAGCTCGCCGGCCGGCTCCTTGCCGATGGCGCGCGCCTGCACGTCGACGGCGTCGTCGGCCGGCGCCGGACGGCGCGGCACGGGAATGATCTGCGCCGGCGCGCGCTTGAAGACGTCGGCCAGCGCGCCGTTGATGATGCGCTCCTTGAGCATGTCGGTATCCATCATCAAGTCCAGCAGCGGACCTTCGACGATGATGTCGCCGCGCCGTTCGATGAAGCCCAGCCGCGACAGTATCCCGAGGTTCATGTCGAGCCGCGTTTTTTTCCCCAGCTTGTCGCCGAAGTCGGCCAGCAGCGCCTTGTAGGCGATGCCGATGGAGGTGTCCTCGGCGCGCGGCAGCGGGCGGTCGACGCCGAACATGTCGTTCTGGTCGTCGTCCGCGTGCTGGTGGGTTTCCTGGCGTTCGCGCTTGGGCAGGATGATCTGCGCCCACAGCACCACCAGCAGGGCCACGCCGTCGCGCGAGAGGCCGAAGTTATTGTTTTGCCAGACGTCGCGCGCGCCGAAGATTTTCGGCTCGATGGCGCGCGTCAGCGCCAGCGTCACGTGGTCGGCGTAGACGTTGTCGAGCAGTTTGAGGCCGGTGGCCAGCAGGCGCGCGTCGACTTCGGCGCGGAACAATTCGTCCGACAGCACGCGCTTGACCAGCTTGTCCTCGCGGCGCAGGGTCTGGTGCGTCAGCAGACGCGCGATCAGGATTTGTGCATCGTCATTCATCGGACTTGTCGCCTTGCGGTTGCGGTTGCGGATCTAGGGAGAGCGAAGGGAGCAGCGACAGCGTGGCCAGCGACATGGCCGCCACGTGCGGGTCGTTCAGCTGAATCATTTCGTCGGTCGGTGTGAACACCACCGGCAGCCGCGCCAGTTCGGCGGTGGCGCCCTGCAGGCTCGCTTCGGAGGCGTCGCCCAGCAGCGGCAGCATCGAGGCGCGGTAGGAGGCGATGGCGAAGCTGGCCGGCAGCAGCGAGTCCTGGATCGGTATCGACTTGGGCGCCTCCTCGGCGATGCTGGGGAAGTTGCCCAGCGCGGCGAAGTCGGACAGGCGCGCCAGCCAGTCGTCGAGTTCGCGCTGCATGGCGGGGCCGTCGTTGATGGTGGTGGGGGCGTCGGTGCCGGTCGGCAGGCCGCCCTGCACCACGCCGCTGGCGCGGTCGGCCAGCAGCTCCGTTTCGGCCACGTCGATCATTTCGGCCGGCGTGGCGAACAGCGGCAGCACCGGCTGCTCGATGGCGCCGACGGCCAGCGAGGCCAGATCGTCGTGCAGCAGCAGCCAGCGCTTGATGTCGGTGGTCGACAGGCCGGACTGGCCGAGGTGGACCCGCTGGCGCTCGATCTGGTTGAGCGCGCGCGAGAACATGCCCTGCATATTGAGCAGCGCGCTCTGGGCCCGGCCGATGGCCTGCGCCGCCTTGTGGGTGGCGCCGTCGGCGTTTTCGTCGGAGGTGATGGCGCGCAGGATCTCGGACCCCTTCTCGACCCAGTCGCAAGCCATATGCCACTTGGCCTGCGACTCGCGCAGGCGGAACTCGGAGCCGGAGGCGATGGCGTCGGAAAATTCTTCGGTCAGGTCGACCAGGCGGCCCAGCAGGTGCTGCAATTGTTCGACCGAGACGCCGCCGATGGCCTGGCCGCCGGCCACCTGCGACAGCAAAAAGCCCATCTCGGCCTGGTCCTCGGTCTGGCCCAGCGCCAGCAGGCCGTCGATGGCCGACAGCACGTTGCGCGCCATCGGCGTGACGCGGTAGACGGCTTGCTGCGCGTCCCACGCCAGCAGCTGGTGGGTGCGCAGACGCATCAGCACCGTTTCCAGCGACTCGGGCAACAGGTAGGCCAGGCGGGTGTTGATGTCGGCGCGCGTGAAGGCCGACGCCGAGGTGTCGGACGCCAGTTCGCGCAGCACCAGCAGGCGCACGAGGACGCCCTCGAAGCCGCCGTGGAACAGCGCCGTGAACACCTGCAACAGCGGTTGCGCGCGCTTGAGGTGGTAGACCTGCTCGATCTCGTCGGCCGCGATATTGGGCTGGAAGTGCGCTTGCAGCGCGTCCTGGGGGTCTTGCTCGATCACCGGTGCTTCAGCGGCCGGGGCCGCGCTTGCCATTGTTTCTATCATCTCTGCCATTCTGTACGTCGCGCGTAGTGGCGAAGAGGCGGCGCCGGCGCGTCGGGACGCGGCGCCCGCATCTCCAACGCGGGGGCGTCAGTATAACAGCTCCGCCTTGCCGGCCAGCACGCAAAACGTGGCGGCGGGCCGGCGCCGGCGCTTACTTCTTGGTGATCTTTTCCAGCTGCTGCTCGAAGAAGTCGCCATCGGCGTCGTTGAAGCGGATCTTGACCGGATACCAGTCCAGCGACGGCGCCAGCCACAGGTCCACCTGCTGGCCCTGCGCGTCCGGCGGCGGCGCCTTGACCACGTGCACGGCGCTGACCTCGCCCATGCCGGTGTGCACGGTCTCGGTGCCGACCACCTTGAAGCTCCACGCCTCGGCGTCGCGGCGGCCGGCCACGAAATAACGCCACTCGGAGCCGGGCTTGAAGCGCTCCGGCGTGGCGCGGGCCTGCGCCACCAGCTGCCACGGCGCGCTGGTGCGGTCCTGCTCGCCGCCCTTGATGGCATAACTCTCGTCGCCGTCGGTGAAGACGATGGTCTTGCTGTCGCGCTTGAAGCTGGTCGTGGTCGGGTCCTTGCGGAAGCGCTTTTCATAAAAGGTCAGCGGCGCCAGGCCGTAGTCGTCGACCAGGCCTTCGCTGCGGTTTTCCAGCACCTTGCCCAGCAGCGAGGCGTGGCTTTCCATGGCGATCGCGTATTTGCCGTCGCCCGCCTGCCAGTGCACGACCGCGTCGCCGCCCAGCGACAGGCCGTGCTGGCGGGTCTTGACGGAATAATCGAGCTCGGCCGACGGCGCCAGGCTGTAGGCGTGCTTGACGCTGGGATGCTCGGCGTCGGCGGCGCCCGCCGACGTCGCAACGACGATGGCGGCCAGCGCCAGCAGCGGCGCAGCGCGGCGTAAATAGGGGTAGACCATGGTTAATTCCTGTTCTCGGTGACGGTGATTTTGGAGACGGTCTGGGTGGTCAGCGCGCCGCTCGCTTCGGTGTTGCGGATCTGGATGGGATACCAGTTGCGGCTGGGCGCGAGCCAGATGTCGAGCCGCGACGAATAGCTGCCCGGCAGCGGCGGCCGGGTCAGGTGCAGCGTGACGATGCGGCCCATGCGGGTGTCGAGCTCCTCCTCGCCGACCAGCTGGAAACGGAAGATGGCGGCGGTTTTGTCGTCGCCGACCATGATGTCGATGTCGCCGCTGAACTGGTTGACGTTGGCGCGGCCGATGCCGCCGAGCTGGAACGGCACGGTGGCCTTGTCCTGCGCGCCGGCCAGCAGCGGGTAGCGCTGCTCGGACGCGGAAAAGCTGATGCTGCCGTCGTCGCGGTTGAAATGGGTGGCCGTCTGCGCGTGGCCGGCGCGCTTTTCCGTCGACAGGTCGGGCGCGATGCCGTAGTCGTCGATGGTGCCGGTGCTGGTCAGCGCCAGCAGGTTGATGCGGATCAGCAGGCTGATGCCCGCCTCCACCGTCAGCTTGTAGCGGCTGCCGTCGCTCTGCCACGACATCGACGCTTCGCCGTTGTAGGTGCTGCCGTTGGCGTCGACGCGCTTGACGTCGAGCGCGAAGTCGGCCGGCGGCGGCAAATGGACTTTATAGCGGCGCGCGCCCATGGCCGGCGGCGCGGGCGGCGGCGGCGCCACGCTGGCATCGGGCGCGGCGGCGGCGCTGGCGGC
>NZ_JANXMI010000053.1 GCF_025354735.1 Rugamonas sp. | reverse complement strand
CTTGAGAAGCTGCCTACCTGCCCTAACAGCCAGATCGATACCCTGCTGCCGTTCACGAACTCTACCCAGCCTTAAAGCCAATTGCCAGATGGGGCCGCTGGACGCTTACATTACATATTCATCCAGAACCAATACATCCAGTATCAGGACTGGGCCGACCACCTCCTCGAATGCGTGGAGAATTTGCGTGCTGCCGGCTATCTCAAGCCCATGTACGTTTTTTTGCTCACCTCCACCCCGGAAAGCGAGGGCATGGATTTGCCGACCTATGGCGTCGCCAGCCGGGTCGGCATGAGCGAGACCATGAGGGTGGAACACGAGAGGGCGTTGAAGGAGGCGCGCGAGAAGAAACGCAAGCCGCCTATTACAGCAGCCGAGCTGGCCGACCATGGCGTGAATGTCTTCATGGGTTCGCTGTGGACCTGCGCGCAAACCGACGGAAAGTTGAGGAAGAGCGATTACGAGGAAATCTACATCCACGCCAAGGTGGCGATTGTGGACGATGCCGCGTTCACGATAGGCTCGGCCAACCTGAACCTGCGCAGCATGGCGCTGGACAGCGAACTCAATGTGTTGAGTCAGGCGAAGGACGTGGCGTATCAACTGCGCTGCGATTTGTTTAGCCAGTGCACCGGAAATGCGGGACCGGCGCTGTTTGAGGATATGGGCAAAACGTTTTCGGATTGGCGAATACTTGCTTCAAAAAACGTTACAAACATGAAGAACGGGACTCAATTACAAGGACAATTGTTGCCCTTCCATGTGGACCGCCAACCCGGCGCACCAGTCGTCTAGCCATGAGCAAATCGCGTCTATGTTGGATATATGCCTTGGCCCTGCTGGCGTTATTGACGGCCGGGTGCCTTTTTCCTCAATGACTATTTACAGGAGAGAGCCTTGCATGCCCTGCCATATGGATTTAAGAAATTTAACTTGTCCGACCCGTTACCCAAGTGCGCCCGCTGGAAAGATAATATGCCGAAGACCCGTGATCCGGCGACTTACCGTCTGTATATTGAGGCGCGCAAGGTCTGGCGCAGCAAGATTGCATGGCAGTTTACCCACGAGGAGGCCACACGGATACTCACCGATGTCAGCAAGGCTGCCGACCTCGGAGACTGGGGCGCGCGCGCATTGATGGCGCATTTTTATCTGCACGGGCTTGGCGTGCTCGACTCCAATCACGTGTTGGATGCCGCCCCTGACAAGTCGGTCGAAATCGTCCGCATGGCGGCCGAGGCCATGCAGCCCTGGGGACTTTACGACCTTGGCGTGGCGTATGAACATGGCTATGGAGGTGTGCCCTACGATGCCGACCTGGCTTGGGCATATTATTTGAAGGCAGCACGGCTCGGCAGCCCGGAGGCGCAGATGGCGTTGGCCCAGGCTTATATAGCAACAGGACGTTGGGGTGATGGAATAATTATGCAGCAATGTGCATATCAACAGGGATATGGACCAGCTGCCTACGAGTTGGCTTTAGACGCTGGTACCGATAAGCGATATCAAGAAGCGATGCAAATGTACCAAGATGGAGTTAAATTTGGGAATTTTGATTGCGCTGGAGCGCTTGCAATCGTGTTTAATAAAGGGTATTGGGGAAAAGGTTCTGACGAAGAGAAAGAAATCTTACGCCCTTTGGGAATTGGAGTAGACCCCGAGCGAAAAAGCCGTTACGACGCCATTTACGACGCATTGCAAATCAATCCCGACCTGAAGCTGAGCAGGCTCGATCAAGTGCTTCCCTTGCCACCAGCGAAACTGCCTGCATGGTCTGGTGTTGAAGACGCGATCGCACCCGAGTCCAAAGACCGCCCGACCTACTGAAATACAAGCGCCCGTGAAGAATTTAAAACTTACGCCGGCAGCAGCAGCCGGTAACCGACCGCCGTCTCCGTCAGCAGGTGGCGCGGCTGGGCTGGATCGTCTTCCAGCTTGTGACGCAGATGGCCCATGTAGATGCGCAGGTAGTGGCCGTTCTCCGATTGCGACGGCCCCCACACGGCGCGCAGCAACTGCGGATTGGTGACCACGCGGCCGGCGTTGCTGACCAAAACGGACAGCAAGCGGAACTCGGTCGGCGTCAGGTGCACGGCCTGCCCGGCCTTGGTCACGCGGCGGTCCTTCAAGTCCACGGCCACGTCGCCGAACTGCACCAGCCCCGCGCTGTCGGCCAGCGGCTGGCGTTGCCGGCGCAGGGTGGCGCGCACGCGCGCCAGCAGCTCGCCGACGCCGAACGGCTTGGTCAGGTAATCGTCGGCGCCGGCGTCGAGCGCGCGGATTTTATCGTCCTCGTTGACGCGCGCCGACAGCACGATGATGGGCACCTGCGACCACTTGCGCACGTCGCCGATGAAGTCGATGCCGTCGCCGTCGGGCAGGCCGAGATCGAGCACGATCAGGTCGGGCTTGCGGGTGCCGGCGTCGATCAGGCCGCGCTGCAGGGTGGCCGATTCAAAAATCTGCCAGCCCTCCTCCTCCAGCGCGGTGCGCACAAAGCGGCGGATCTGCGGTTCGTCTTCGACCAGCAGCGCGGTCGGTAAAGGCTCATTCATATTCGGTGTCGCTTTTCGTTTAGATATCGAGGTCGAAATCGGGATCGGGATCGGGCGGGGCCGGCGGAGTCCCCAGCGGCAGCGTGAAGACGAAGGCCGCGCCGCCGGCCGGCGACGGCGCCGCCGAAATTTTGCCGCCGTGCGCCTCGACGATGGCGCGGCAAATCGCCAGCCCTAGGCCGACGCCGGGCTTGGCCGACTCGCGTTCGCCGCGCGTGAATTTTTCGAAGATGGCTTCTTCGCGGCCATGCGGCAGACCGGGGCCGTCATCATAAACCATCACATCGAGCCACAGGCCGCGCACCTCGGCCTGGACGGCGATATGCGATCCGGCCGGGGTGTACTTGGCGGCGTTCTCCAGTAAATTCGACAGCACCCGTTCGATCAGCACCGCGTCGAATCGCACCAGCGGCAAATCGGCCGATAGTTGAGTACTCAAGTGATGGCCCTTGAGCTGTGAGCCGCTGGCGCGCAGCGCGCTGCCGACCACCTCCTCCATCGCGTGCCACTGCAAATTGAATTTCACTTCGCCGCTCTGGATGCGCGCCATGTCGAGCAGGTTGGACACCAGGGCGCTCATGCGCAGCGCCTCGTCGTGCAGCGCCGCCGCCACTTCCAGCTGCGACGGCGCCAGCGCCGGCTTCGAGCCGGCCAGCGATTCGGACAGGCCGACCAACGACGTCAGCGGCGTGCGCAAATCGTGCGACAGCGCCGCCAGCAGCGAATTGCGCAGCCGTTCCGACTCCATGTTGACCAGCGCGTTCTGCGCCACTTCGATGTAGTGCACGCGTTCGAGCGCGATGGCGGCCAGCGCGGCGAAGGTGTCGAGCTGGCGCCGCTGTTCGGGCACCAGTATCCAGCGCCGGTGCTCCGGCTCGATGGCCAGCACGCCGCGGGTGCGCATCGGCGCCACCATCGGCAGATAGAAAATGCGGCTGGCCGGCAGCGTATCGGTGCCCAGGCCCGCGCTTTCGGCGTGGTCGAAGGCCCACTGGGCGATGCCCATGTCGAGCGCGCCGAGGTGGGCGAAGGTGGCGCTGTCGCTGGTGGTCTGGCGCGGCAGCAGCAAACGGCCGCCGTCGTCCGCCACCAGCATGGTGGCGCGGGCGCGGAAGGCGCTCTGGATGAAGTTTTGCGTGGTCTCGAAAATCTGCTCGGTCAGCAGCGCGCCGGACAGCTCGCGCGCGAATTCGTACAGGGCCCGCGAGCGCGCCTCGCGCTGCGACGCCACGCGCGCCTGGAAGCGCAGGTCGGACGTCAGGTGGCCGGTGATGAGGCCCACCGCCAGCATCACGGCAAACGTAATCAGGTACTGGAAATCGGTCACCGCGAACGTGAAGCGCGGCGGCACGAAAAAGAAATCGAAGCAGGCCACGCTGACGCAGGTGGCCATCACCGACGGGCCGCGCCCGAAGCGCACCGCCACCAGCACCACCACCAGCAGGAACAGCATGGCGATGTTGGCCAGGTCCAGATAGGCCAGCAGCGGTGTGGCGATCAAGGCCGTCGCGAGGCTGGCGGCGGCGGCCCAGCCATAGCCGGCGACGCGGCGGCGGGCGTGCTCGTCGTCCTCGTCGTCCTCGTCGGCCTTCGGTTCCTGGGCGCCGCGCGGCGGCTCGGCCGTGGTTTCGTTTTTGGCGTCGCCGATTTCTATCAGGTCGATATCGCCCGCGTAGCCGGCGATGCGCTTGATGTGCGAGGCGCGCCACGGCCACGTGCGATGGCCGCGTCCCATGACGATCTTCGACAGATTGTGGCTGCGCGCATAGTCGACCGTGGCCAGCGCGATGTCCTGGCCGGAAATGACGGCGGTGGTCGCGCCCAGGTCTTGCGCCAGCTTCAGCGTCTTCAGAATCTGTTCGCGCTGGCGGGCGGGCAGGCGCTGCAAGGCCGGCGTTTCGATATAGATGGCGTGCCATGTGGTGCCGAGCTGCCCGGCCAGGCGCGCGGTGCTGCGCACGGTGTGGTCGCAGCCGGGCCGCGGGCCGACGCAGGCCAGCAGCGCGGCGCCGGTCTTCCAGATCGCATCGATGGATTTCTCGACGCGGTAGGCGCGCACGTCGTCCTCGATGCGGTCGGCGGTGCGGCGCAGCGCCAGCTCGCGCAGCGCGATCAGATTCCCCTTGCGGAAAAAATTCTTCGACGCGCGCTCGGCCTGCTGCTCCTGATAGACCTTGCCGCTTTTCAGGCGCGCCAGCAGCTCGTCGGCCGGAATATCGACCAGCACCACTTCGTCGGCCTGGTCGAACACGGTGTCCGGCACGGTCTCGCCGACGCGGATGCCGGTGATGCCGCCGACGACATCGTTGAGGCTTTCCAGATGCTGGACGTTGACGGTGGTGAGCACGTCGATGCCGGCGTCGAGCAGTTCCTCGACATTCTGCCAGCGCTTGGGATGGCGCGAGCCGGGCGCGTTGCTATGGGCCAGTTCGTCCATCAATATCAGCGGCGGCTGGCGCTCCAGCGCCGCGTCGAGATCGAATTCGGCGATGCGCTTGCCGCGATATTCGACCGCCTTCAAGGGCAGCACATCGAGGCCTGCCAGCATGGCCGCCGTCTCCGCGCGGCCGTGGGTCTCGACCACGCCGACCAGCACCGCCTGGCCGTCGGCCTGCAATTTGCGCGCGGCCGCCAGCATGGCGTAGGTCTTGCCGACGCCGGCCGAGGCGCCGAAATAGATGCGCAGTTTGCCGCGCGCGGCGCGCCGTTCCTGCGCCTGCACCTGGGCCAGCAGGGTGTCGGGGTCAGGGCGTTGGCTGTCGATGGGGAGCATGGGTCATGAGCTTGAAAAAGCGCCAGGCGCCGATTCAGCGAGTATGCGCACTTTCCGCGTCCAATGCCAGATTGAGCGCCAAAACATTCACGCGCGGTTCGCCGAAGAAGCCGAAATACTGCGCCTGGCGCTTCGCCTCTATCATGGCGCGCACCGTCTCGACGTCGAGATGGCGCGCCAGCGCGACGCGGCGCGCCTGATACAGCGCGCCGGCCACGCTGATCTCGGGATCGAGGCCGCTGGCCGACGCCGTCACCAGGTCGACCGGAACCGGCATCGCGTTGTCGGGATCGGCCGCCTTCAGCGCGGCGACGCGGCCCTTGACCGCATCGATCTGCGCCGGATTGCTCGGGCCGAAATTGGAGCCGCTGGAGTTGTTGGCGTTGTTCGGCATCGGGCCGGTGGCCGACGGACGGCCCCAGAAGTATTTCGGCGACGAGAACGACTGGCCGATCAGCGCCGAGCCGACCGGCTTGCCGCCGGCTTCGACGATGCTGCCGGCGGCCTGCGAGGCGAAAGCCACGCTGCCGATGCCGGTGACGGCCAGCGGATAAATCACGCCGCAGATCAGCGTCAGTGCGCCGAACAGTACCAGCGCGGGACGGATGTGGGAGGTCATGGTGGATTCCTTAAATAATCGGGTTATACAAAATTGCAGGCGGCGAGCAGCATGTCGATCAGCTTGATGCCGATGAAGGGCAGGATGATGCCGCCGACGCCGTAGATCAGCAGGTTGCGGCGCAACAGCGCGGCCGCGCCGATGGCCCGGTACTGCACGCCCTTGAGCGCCAGCGGTATCAGGAACACGATGATGAGCGCATTAAAGATCACGGCCGACATGATGGCCGACGACGGGCTGGCCAGATGCATGATGTCGAGCGCCTTCAACTGCGGGTAGGTGCCGACAAACGCCGCCGGGATGATGGCGAAATATTTGGCGATGTCGTTCGAGATCGAGAATGTGGTCAGCGAGCCGCGCGTCATCAGCATCTGCTTGCCGATTTCGACGATCTCCAGCAGCTTGGTCGGATTCGAATCCAGGTCGACCATATTGCCCGCTTCCTTGGCGGCCTGCGTGCCCGAGTTCATCGCCACGGCGACGTCGGCCTGCGCCAGCGCCGGCGCGTCGTTGGTGCCGTCGCCGGTCATCGCCACCAGGCGGCCCTCGGCCTGGTAGCTGCGGATCAGTTTCAGCTTGTCTTCCGGCGTCGCTTCGGCCAGGAAGTCGTCGACGCCCGCCTCGGCGGCGATGGCGGCGGCGGTCAGCTTGTTATCGCCGGTAATCATCACCGTCTTGATGCCCATGCGGCGCAGTTCCGCGAAGCGCTCCTTGATGCCGCCCTTGACGATGTCCTTCAGTTCGACCACGCCCATCACGCGGCCGTCGTCGACCACCACCAGCGGCGTGCTGCCGCGGCGCGACACGTCGTCGACGGCGCGCGCCACTTCGGCCGGATACGACTGGCCCAGCGACTCGACGTATTTACGCACCGAGTCGGCCGCGCCCTTGCGTACTTCGCGGTCGCCGATATCGACGCCGCTCATGCGGGTGTTGGCGGAAAACGGCACGAAGACGGCGTTCAGCGTCGCCATTTCGCGTTCGCGGATATTGAACTTCTGCTTGGCCAGCACCACGATGCTGCGCCCTTCCGGCGTTTCATCGGCCAGCGACGCCAGTTGCGCCACGTCGGCCAGCTGCTGTTCGGTGACGCCCGGCGCGGCGACGAAGGCCGAAGCCTGGCGGTTGCCGAGCGTGATGGTGCCGGTTTTATCGAGCAGCAGCACGTCGACGTCGCCGGCCGCCTCCACCGCGCGGCCCGAGGTGGCGATCACGTTGGCCTGCATCATGCGGCTCATGCCGGCCACGCCGATGGCCGACAGCAGGCCGCCGATGGTGGTCGGGATCAAACAGACCAGCAGCGCGATCAGCACCGTGATGGAAATCGGCGCGCTGGTCAGGCCCGCCGCCTTCGCCGCCTCGACCGAGAACAGCGAGAACGGCAGCAGCGTCACCGTGACGATCAGGAACACGATGGTCAGCGCCACCAGCAAAATCGTCAGCGCGATTTCGTTCGGCGTCTTCTGGCGCTTGGCGCCTTCGACCATCGCGATCATGCGGTCGAGGAAGGTCTCGCCCGGATTGGCGGTGACCTTCACCACCAGCCAGTCCGACAGCACGCGGGTGCCGCCGGTGACGGAAGAAAAATCGCCGCCCGACTCGCGGATCACGGGCGCCGATTCGCCGGTGATGGCGCTTTCGTCGACCGAGGCCACGCCTTCGATCACTTCGCCGTCGATGGGAATCACGTCGCCCGCTTCGACCAGGATGTAATGGCCCTTGCGCAGCTCCGTCGCGATCTGCGGCAGCCAGGTGGTGCCGTGCTTGGGCGACGCCAGCTTCTTGGCCATCACCGTCTGCTTCAGATTGCGCAGCGACGCCGCCTGCGCCTTGCTGCGGCCTTCGGCCAGCGCCTCGGCGAAGTTCGCGAACAGCACCGTGAACCACAGCCAGATGCTGGTCGCGAGGATGAAGCCGGGCCGCGCCTCGCCCTCGCCGGACAGCGCCTGCACGTACAGCAGCGACGTGATGATGCTGCCGACGTAGACCACGAACATCACCGGGCTACGCAACTGCGTGCGCGGGTTGAGTTTTTTGAACGAGTCGATGATGGCCGGGACCAGCAGCACCGAGTCGAACAGCTTGAGCGATCCGGCCGGCGCGCCGGGGCGCGTATCGAGTGCGGCCATCTCTTTTGCTGCGATTTGAGCGTGTGACATCTTGAACTCCTGAGATTATTTGGCGAACACTTGCAGCTGTTCGACCACCGGGCCGAGTGCCAGCGCCGGTACGTAATTGAGCACACCGACCAGGGCGACGACGCCGATCAGCAGGCCGACGAACATCGGGCCGTGGGTCGGCATGGTGCCGGCGTTCGCCTCCAGACGCTTCTTGGCGGCCAGCGAACCGGCGATGGCGAGTATCGGCACGATCATCGCGAAGCGGCCGAACCACATCGCCACCGCCAGCGCGACGTTGTAGAACGGCGTGTTGGCGCTCAAGCCGGCGAAGGCGCTGCCGTTGTTGTTGGCGGCGGAGCTGAAGGCGTACAGGACTTCGGAGAAGCCATGCGCGCCCGGATTGAGGATGCCGGCCTTGCCCGCGCCCACCATCACGGCGATGGCCGTACCGGCCAGCACCAGCGTCGGCGTGACGAGGATGGCGATGGACGTCATCTTCATTTCATAGGCCTGGATTTTCTTGCCCAGGTATTCAGGCGTGCGGCCTATCATCAGGCCCGAGATGAAGACGGCCATGATGGCGAAGACCAGCATGCCGTACAGGCCGGAGCCGACGCCGCCGAATATCACTTCGCCGAACTGGATCAGCAGCATCGGCATCATGCCGCCGATGGGCATGAAGGAATCGTGCATGGAGTTGACCGCGCCGCACGAAGCGGCCGTCGTCACCGCCGCGAACAGGGCGGAGCCGCTGACGCCGAAGCGCGTCTCCTTGCCTTCCATATTGCCGCCCGATTGCAGCGCGCTCGCGTGCTGGTCGACGTTCATCGCCAGCAGCGCGGGATGCGCCTGCTGCTCGGCCACCAGCACCACGCTGGTGGTGACGACGAACAGCAACGTCATCGCGGCCAGCACGGCCCAGCCCTGGCGGCGGTCGCCGACCATGCGGCCAAAGGCGAAGCACAGGCCGGCCGGAATCAGGAAGATGGAAATCATCTGCGCGAAGTTCGACAGCGGCGTGGGATTTTCAAACGGGTGCGCCGAGTTGGCGTTGAAAAAGCCGCCGCCGTTGGTGCCCAACATCTTGATCGCCTCCTGCGACGCGACCGGGCCCATGGCGATGTTCTGCGTGGTCGCGGTCAGCGTTTCGGTGACGGCTACACCCTTGGCGTCTTTCAGCGGCTGGCCATCGGCGCCCACTTTCGGCTGCGTGTAGGTGACGGCGTCGATCAGGCTCACGTCTTTATAGGCCGAGAAATTCTGGATCACGCCCTGCCCCATCAGGAACACGGCGAACACCAGCGACAGCGGCAGCAGCACGTACAAGGTCGAACGCGTGACGTCGACCCAGAAGTTACCGATCGACTGCGCCGAGCGCGAAGCGAAGCCGCGGATCAGCGCATAGGCCACCGCCATCCCGGTCGCGGCCGAGAAGAAGTTTTGGCCGGTCAGCACCAGCATCTGGGTCAGGTAGCTCATCGCCTGCTCGCCGCTGTAGCCCTGCCAGTTGGTGTTGCTGACGAAGCTGACGGCGGTGTTGAAGGCGGAATCGGCGCCGATGTTGGCCATCGAATGGGGATTCAGCGGCAACCAGGCCTGCACCCGTTGCAGCGCGTAGACGGCCAGCGTGCCGAGGCCATTAAACAGCAGCAGCGCGATGGCGTAGGACTTCCAGCTCATGCCCTCGTCCGGCGCGATGCCGGCGGCGCGATAGAGCAGCTTTTCCACTTTGGCGATCCAGCCCAGGCCGGGAATGGCGCTGCCGTCGCCGATCCGCGTCAGCACGATGCCGAGCGGGTAGGCCAGCGCCAGCAGCACGGCCAGGAACACGGCCAGCAGGATAAACGATTGCATGGTCATTACAGTTCCTCCGCGTTCAACAGGGCGACGACGAGATAGACCAGCAGGCCGGCCGAGGCGATGGCGCCGATCAGATAGAAGGTGTTCATGGCTGGCCTCCGAGCTTGTCGCAGCCGGCCGCGAAGGCGCAGGTGATGGCGATGAAGGCCACGATTGTGCCGATAAATACGATGTCCATAACCGTCCTCATACAAGTTAGTTTTGATGTTTCCAGCGTAGTGGCATCGGTCTAAAGATTTTGTAAAGACTTGGCGGCGGGGTGTAAACAAAGTGTAAAAATTTCAAAAACCCCGTGTCCACCGCTGACCCGGCATCACCATCATCATGGCGCTTGCACTAATTTATCTGCACAGCTAAACTAAATAAAATAGCTAAACAAAGTAAAAAGAATTTGTGCAGATAAACCATGCCTAACGTTGAAAAAAACCTGATCGAATCGCTTAGACGGGCACTGGAACGCGCCGGCATAGCGACCGAAGAACCGGAATTCAACGTACCGCACCACGCCGGGCAATTGGATTGCCTACTGCATATTTCGTCGCCCTATGGCCGCAGGCGCCTAGCCATCGAGTTGCTGCGCCAAGCCTATCCGAGGGACATCCGCGATGCCGTCTGGCAGCTAAAAAGCTTCCTGAAGGATAATGACGAGTCCAAAGACTTCATACCGATGGTAGCCGCCGGCACTTCAGCGACGGCGCCAAGAACGATCTGCGGCATCAAAAAATGGCCTATTTCGAGGCCAGCGGGACATTTTATTTGCGGCACAAGGAATGGCTCATCGATATCGAGCGCCCTTCCAAGCCGGCTCAGCGCCGCAGCGCCTTAGAGCTGTTTACCGGTGCCAGGGAACAGGTAATCCTTGCCTTGCTCGTCGAACGCCACCGCTTCAGGAGCGGATTGGAACTCGCCGAGTTATCAAAGACCTCGACCTACACCGTCTCTACCGTACTCGCGGAACTGGATCGCAGGGAATGGATCGAGAGCGAAGGCAGCGGCCGTACGCTGCGCCGCAAACTATCGCGTCCGAGCGAGCTGTTTGACGCATGGGCACAGGCCTGGCATCAGCGCAAGGAACTGAAGACGAAGTGGTTCGCCTACGTCCCCAATTCCAACAATCTCGTGGAGCAACTGGCGAGCCGGATGAATAACTCGGATCGCGATGAAGCGGTCTTCACGGGAGCCGCCGCCGGCAACATGGTAGAGCAGCACCTCACCCGGACGGATACGGCCG
>NZ_JANXMI010000007.1 GCF_025354735.1 Rugamonas sp. | reverse complement strand
GCGCGCCGCGGCCGGACAATCAAAGACCGTTGGGCCGAGTGCGACCACATGTGCACGAGGTTAATCGCCGCCGCGCAAGCGGGGGCGCCCAACGCAGATGGTGTACCCGAACAAGTTTTGTAGTCCTCATGCTGCGTGAATGCATCCGCTCAGTTTTTGAACTTCTTAACTTCGGACGCCGTGTTCGAACCGATGCGAGGCGCTCAACCACTCGGTTGTGATTGCTGAACATCATTTAAGGAGGTTGACCGTGGGTCTCAATCTGAATGACAAAAAGGCCGTAGTCGCCGAAGTTTCCGCGCAAGTAGCAGCAGCGCAAACTATCGTCGTGGCCGAATATCGTGGCATCCAGGTTGGTCACTTGACGCAACTGCGTGCTAAAGCGCGTGCCCAAGGCGTGTACCTGCGTGTGTTGAAAAACACATTGGCTCGTCGTGCCGTTGAAGGTACCGCGTTCGCTAGTCTGGCCGATTCCATGACCGGTCCGTTGATCTACTCGATCTCGGCCGATGCCGTTGCTGCAGCTAAAGTCATCGCTGACTTCGCTAAAACCAACGACAAACTGGTCATCATGGCTGGTAACTACGCCGGCAAGCCGCTTGATAAAGCGGCTGTCACAGCGTTGGCTAGCATCCCTAGCCGTGAAGTCCTCATCGCTCAGTTGTTGGGCGTTATGCTGGCTCCGGTGTCGGGCTTTGCTCGTGGTCTGGCTGCCCTGGCAGCGAAAAAAGAAGCCGAATCCGCCGCGCCTGCCGTTGAAGCAGTTGCAGCAGAAGAAGCGCCAGCAGCGGCTTAATTGCCCTGCGGCTTTTTTCTCTCAGTACCAATCTGATGTAACTAACGTAATAAATTTAGGAGTTTCAAAATGGCAATTAGCAAAGACGATATCCTGGAAGCAGTTAGCGCCATGTCCGTAATGGACCTGAACGACCTGGTTAAAGCATTCGAAGAAAAATTCGGCGTTTCGGCCGCAGCAATGTCGTCCGGCGGCCCAGCTGCTGGTCCTGCAGCTGTCGTTGAAGAGCAAACCGAATTCAACGTCATCCTGGACAGCTTCGGCGCAAACAAAGTTGGCGTCATTAAAGCAGTTCGCGAAATCACCGGCCTGGGCTTGAAAGAAGCTAAAGACCTGGTCGATGGCGCACCAAAAACTGTGAAAGAAGCAGTGTCGAAAGCGGACGCTGAAGCTGCACAGAAGAAACTGGTAGAAGCCGGCGCGACCGCTTCGATCAAGTAATAGTTGTTCCGGCGGCAGTTAGCGCCCGAGTCAAAGTCTGAGGTTTTCCTGTTAAAGGGAAAAGCCCGACTTTGGCTCCTTTGTCGTCTTTGTCGTATTTGTATCCGTCATTTGTTCGATTCAAGCCGGAAAGTAGAGCCTTGAGGTTTCGTCTGTGTCATGCGCAGCGTTGCAAATGAGCACTTGCAAAACCTGAATTTTCTATCCTTTCTGTCACTCACGGAGTGTCCATGCACTACTCATTTACTGAGAAGAAACGCATTCGCAAGTCATTCGCGAAGCGCGCCAACGTTCACCACGTTCCGTTCCTGCTGGCGACCCAGCTCGAGTCTTATCATAGTTTCCTGCAAGAAGACGTAGCACCGTCGACGCGCAAGAACGATGGCCTGCAGTCGGCTTTCACCTCGATTTTCCCTATCGTTTCGCACAATGGTTTCGCGCGTCTCGAATTCTTGTCGTACGTCCTGGGCGACCCCGCCTTCGACGTCAAAGAATGCCAACAGCGTGGCCTGACGTTCGCGTCGCCGCTGCGCGCCAAGGTTCGCCTGGTGATTCTGGACAAGGAATCGCCGACCAAGCCGGTCGTCAAGGAAATGAAGGAACAAGAAGTCTACATGGGCGAATTGCCGCTCATGACGACCACCGGTTCCTTCGTCATCAATGGCACCGAGCGCGTCATCGTCTCGCAGTTGCACCGCTCCCCGGGCGTGTTCTTCGAGCATGACCGCGGCAAGACCCACTCCTCGGGCAAGCTGCTGTTCTCCGCGCGCATCATTCCTTACCGCGGTTCGTGGCTGGATTTCGAGTTCGACCCGAAAGACATCCTGTTCTTCCGCGTCGACCGCCGCCGCAAGATGCCCGTGACGATTTTGCTCAAGGCAATCGGCATGTCGCATGAACAGATTCTCGCCAATTTCTTCGTCTTCGACAATTTCAACCTGCGCTCCGAAGGCGCGGAAATGGAATTCGTCGCCGAGCGTCTGCGCGGCGAAGTGGCGCGTTTCGACATCGTCGACAAGTCGGGCAAGACGCTGGTCCTGAAGGACAAGCGCATCAACGCCAAACATGTGCGCGACATCGAGGCGGCCGGCATCAAGCACATCTCCGTGCCTGAGGACTACCTGCTGGGCCGCGTGCTGGCCAAGAACATCGTCGACGCCGACACCGGCGAAGTCGTCGCCTCGGCCAACGAAGAGTTGACCGAAGACCTGATGGGCCGTCTGCGCGAAGCCCGCATCAGCGACATCCAGACCCTGTACACGAACGACCTGGACCAGGGCGCCTACATCTCGCAAACCCTGCGCATCGACGACACCGCCGACCAGATGGCCGCGAAAGTGGCGATCTACCGCATGATGCGTCCGGGCGAGCCGCCGACCGAAGATTCGGTCGAGGCCCTGTTCAACGGTCTGTTCTACAATTCCGACCGTTACGATCTGTCGGCGGTGGGCCGCATGAAGTTCAACCGCCGCATCGGCCGCGATGAACTGACTGGCGCGATGACCCTGTCGAACGAAGACGTGCTGGCCGTGATCAAGATCCTGGTGGAACTGCGCAATGGCCGCGGCGAAGTCGACGATATCGATCACCTGGGTAACCGCCGCGTGCGTTGCGTCGGCGAACTGGCGGAGAATCAATTCCGCGCCGGTCTGGTGCGCGTCGAGCGCGCCGTCAAGGAACGCCTCGGCCAAGCCGAAGCGGACAACCTGATGCCGCACGATCTGATCAATTCGAAGCCGATTTCGGCCGCGATCCGCGAATTCTTCGGCTCCTCGCAGCTGTCGCAGTTTATGGATCAGACCAATCCCCTGTCGGAAATCACCCACAAACGCCGCGTATCGGCGCTGGGGCCCGGCGGTCTGACGCGCGAACGCGCCGGTTTCGAGGTGCGCGACGTGCATCCGACCCATTACGGCCGCGTCTGCCCGATCGAAACGCCCGAGGGACCGAACATTGGTCTGATCAACTCGCTGGCCCTGTACGCCCGCCTGAATGAATACGGCTTCCTGGAAACCCCGTACCGCAAGGTCGAAGGCTCCAAGATCACCGAACAGATCGACTACCTGTCCGCCATCGAAGAAGGCCGCTACATCATCGCCCAGGCGAACGCGACCATCGACAAGAGCGGCACCCTGTCCGATGAATTGGTCTCCGCGCGTGAAGCCGGCGAAACCATCCTCGTCTCGCCGGAACGCATCCAGTACATGGACGTTGCGCCGGGCCAGATCGTTTCCGTCGCCGCCTCGCTGATTCCCTTCCTCGAACACGATGATGCGAACCGCGCTTTGATGGGTGCCAACATGCAACGTCAAGCCGTGCCTTGCCTGCGTCCCGAAAAGGCGCTGGTCGGCACCGGTATCGAACGCACCGTCGCGGTCGACTCCGGCACCACCGTGCAGGCTCTGCGTGGCGGTATCGTCGACTACATCGATGCGGGCCGCGTCGTCATTCGTGTCAACGATGACGAAGCGACCGCCGGTGAAGTCGGTGTCGATATCTACAACCTGATCAAGTACACCCGTTCGAACCAGAACACCAACATCAACCAACGTCCTATCGTCAAGGTCGGCGACCGCGTCTCGAAGCGCGACGTCATCGCCGACGGCGCATCGACGGACTTGGGCGAACTGGCTCTGGGCCAGAACATGACCGTGGCCTTCATGCCATGGAATGGTCTGAACTTCGAAGATTCGATCCTGATCTCGGAAAACGTCGTCAAGGATGACCGCTACACCTCGATTCACATCGAAGAGTTGTCGGTCGTCGCGCGCGACACCAAACTGGGCGCGGAAGAAATCACCCGCGACATCTCGAACCTGGCTGAAAATCAGCTGGCGCGTCTGGATGAATCGGGCATCGTCTACATCGGCGCCGAAGTCCAGGCCGGCGACACCCTGGTCGGCAAAGTGACGCCGAAGGGCGAAACCCAGCTGACGCCGGAAGAGAAGCTGCTGCGCGCGATTTTCGGCGAAAAAGCCTCCGACGTGAAAGACACCTCGCTGCGCGTGCCGTCCGGCATGATCGGCACCGTCATCGACGTGCAGGTGTTCACCCGCGAAGGCATCGTCCGCGACAAGCGCGCCCAGCAGATCATCGACGACGAATTGAAGCGTTTCCGCCTCGATTTGAACGATCAGATGCGTATCGTGGAGGGCGATGCCTTCCAGCGTCTGGAAAAAATGCTGATCGGCAAACTGGTCAACGGCGGCCCTAAAAAGCTGGCCAAAGGCGCCAAGATCACCAAGGAATACCTGGACGATCTGGACAAATACCACTGGTTCGACATCCGCCCTGCGGACGACGACGCGGCGGTGGCGCTGGAAGCGATCAAGGAATCGATCAACGAGAAGCGCCACCAGTTCGACCTGGCCTTCGAAGAGAAGCGCAAGAAACTGACGCAGGGCGATGAGCTGCAACCCGGCGTGCAGAAAATGGTCAAGGTCTACCTGGCCGTGAAACGCCGCCTGCAGTCGGGCGACAAGATGGCCGGTCGCCACGGTAACAAGGGTGTGGTTTCGCGCATCGTTCCCGTCGAAGACATGCCGTACATGGCCGACGGCACGCCGGCCGACGTGGTGCTGAACCCACTGGGCGTTCCTTCGCGGATGAACGTTGGTCAGATCCTCGAGACTCACTTGGGCTGGGCCGCCAAGGGTCTGGGTCTGCGCATCGGCGAAATGCTGAAGGTGCACACGCAGGCGGCCGAGATGCGCAAGTATCTGACCGTGATCTACAACGAAAACGGCCGCGCCGAAGACCTCGACGCCTTCGACGACGAAGAGATCATGAAGCTGGCGGAAAACCTGAAAAAGGGCGTGCCGTTCGCGACCCCGGTGTTCGACGGCGCCAATGAAGAAGAGATCCGCCGCATGCTCGATCTGGCGTATCCGGACGATATCGCGAAAAACTTGGGCATGACACCGTCCAAGAACCAGGTGACCATGTATGACGGCCGCACCGGCGAAGCGTTCGAGCGCAAGGTCACCGTCGGCGTGATGCACATGCTGAAACTGCATCACTTGGTTGATGACAAGATGCATGCCCGTTCGACCGGTCCTTACTCGCTGGTGACGCAACAACCGCTGGGTGGTAAAGCCCAGTTCGGTGGTCAGCGCTTCGGTGAGATGGAAGTCTGGGCCCTGGAAGCTTACGGCGCATCGTACGTGCTGCAAGAGATGTTGACGGTCAAGTCGGATGACGTGAACGGCCGTACCAAGGTGTACGAAAACCTGGTCAAAGGCGACCATGTGATCGACGCCGGTATGCCGGAATCCTTCAATGTGTTGGTGAAGGAAATCCGTTCGCTGGGTATTGATATCGACCTTGAAAGAAACTGATAACGAGAAATTTTCGCTAATCGGTTTGTGATGGAATCGCCCGGCAGGGAAACCTCGCCGGGCAACTTCGTCTCAGAAATGAAATTTAATCACCTGGAGTGATACATGAAAGCACTGCTCGATCTATTCAAGCAAGTTCAGCAAAACGAAACATTCGACGCGATCAAAATTGGTCTGGCGTCGCCTGAGAAAATCCGTTCGTGGTCCTACGGCGAAGTCAAAAAGCCGGAAACCATCAACTACCGCACCTTCAAGCCTGAGCGCGACGGTTTGTTCTGCGCCAAGATTTTCGGCCCCATCAAAGACTACGAGTGCCTGTGCGGCAAGTACAAGCGCCTGAAGCACCGCGGCGTGATCTGCGAAAAATGCGGCGTCGAAGTGACGCTGGCGAAAGTGCGCCGCGAGCGCATGGGCCACATCGAACTGGCCTCGCCGACCGCCCACATCTGGTTCCTGAAATCCCTGCCTTCGCGCCTGGGTATGGTGCTCGACATGACCCTGCGGGACATCGAACGCGTCTTGTACTTCGAAGCGTACGTGGTCACCGATCCGGGCATGACGCCGCTGAAATGCCAGATCATGTCGGAAGACGACTACGCCGCCAAGTACGAAGAGTACGGCGACGACTTCACCGCCTTCATGGGCGCCGAAGGTATCCGTGAACTGCTGCGCTCGATCGACATCCACCGCGATGCCGAAACCCTGCGCGTGGAACTGAAGGAATCGAAGTCCGAAGCGAAGATCAAGAAATACGCCAAGCGCCTGAAGGTGCTGGAAGCGTTCCAGCGTTCGGGCATCAAGCCGGACTGGATGATCATGGAAGTGCTGCCGGTGCTGCCGCCGGAACTGCGTCCGCTGGT
>NZ_JANXMI010000253.1 GCF_025354735.1 Rugamonas sp. | reverse complement strand
CGCTCTCGCGCCACCGCGCCACACGCACCCGCCATTGCTCCTCTCGCTCCTTGTTCCCCATCACCATCTCCATCTCCAAAAGTCGGAGTCTGGGCAAACCGATTAAGGTTTTGAAGATGGGCGGGCTGGACGCTTACGAAGCGTTTGGTATCAAGCGGTCAAGTTCCGCTAGAATTCCATGCGCTAATCCCTTCACGGACTTCCCATCACTCGGCATTTCAACATGCAGATAGGTCACTTGGTAAACGTTCGATTCTCGGTGAAAAATAACCTGGGGGTAGGCAGCTAGAAAACGCTTCACCATCGTAGTTTTCCCCATTCCGGAGAGTCCGATCAAGGACGCCGATAATTGAGGCGTGCGTGTGCTGGCGGTCTGGCGAAAAGATTTTCCCGCTTGCTGTTGTTCGTAAAGAGCCTGGAATCGCTTCGCACGTTGATCCTCCTAACGAATTTGTGGTCTTCCTGCTGGCGAACCTGCTCGGCCTCGAAGAGCGTTTTGTTCTCTAACTGTTTGTAGAAATGAACCTCAGCAAACGAGAGACCACCATAAATCCGATTGCTGACGTCGGTGAGGTCTGCTCGGATATACTTCTTGCCTGCGTCGTCGCGGATGTAGATAGAGTTAACGAACCGTGGATCGAAAGACACCTCGATATCAAAACGTCGCTTCCGGGCTTGCGTAAACCATCCTTTTTGAATTGCTTCCGTACAGGTGTAGTAACAGTTGCGGAAAGCGATACCATTTTCTGTGACTACCGCTTTCTCGCTCGGCAGCAGCTTGTACTGCACATCAAGTTCACTGTACCGAGAGAGTGAGCCGGAGCGTGTCAAGATATCGAAGTTCCAGAGACTGATTGGAGCGGGGTGCCGGCCCAGCGCACCTTGTATATGCTGGCGGTCGTCGCGGTGGCGCTGTGGATGGACCGCATCGCCAGCGTCTCCTACATCCTGTGCGCGGCGCTCGGCGTGGTGGTGCTGATCGATCCCTGGGCCGTGCTGTGGCCCGGCTTCTGGCTGTCCTTTGGCGCCGTCGCCGTGATCCTGTACGCGTCGGTCGGCCGCACGGTGATTCGTCCGCGCCGCGACGCGCCCGTCACGCGCCGCCAGCGCTGGTGGGCCACCTTTCAACTGGAGGCCCACACGCAGTATGTCGTCACGCTAGGACTGGTGCCGTTGACGATGCTGCTGTTCGCGCAGATATCCATCGTCAGCCCGCTGGCGAACGCGGTCGCGATTCCGCTGGTCGGCCTGGTCATCACGCCGCTGTCGCTGATCGGCAGCCTGCTGCCCGCGCCGCTGTCGGCGCCGCCGCTGGAACTGGCGCATTTTCTGGTGCGGCTGCTGGCGGCGTTTTTGCGCTGGCTGTCCGCCTACCGTTTCGCGGTGTGGAGCGCGCCGACGCCGCCGTGGTGGATTTTCGGCTGGGCGCTGTTCGGCACCTTATGGACATTGGCGCCGCGCGGCTGGCCGGCGCGCTGGCTCGGCATGGTCACCTGGATACCGCTGCTGACCGCCACGCCGTCCCACCCGGCCGCCGGCCGGCTGCGCGTGACCGCCTTCGACGTGGGGCAGGGCATGGCGCTGCTGATCGAGACCAGCGCGCACCGGCTGTTGTACGACAGCGGCCCGCTGTATTCGCCCGGTTCCGACGGCGGCAACCGCGTCATCGTGCCCTACCTGAAGGCGCGCGGCATCGCCGCCCTGGACGGCATGATTATCACCCACAGCGACAGCGACCATTCCGGCGGCGCCTTGACGGTGCTGCAAAATATCCGCGTCGGCTGGTTGCTGTCGTCGCTGTGGCCGCGCAGCGCCATCGTCCGCGCGGCGGGGCAGGCCTGGGATTGGGACGGCGTCCATTTCGAGATGCTGCATCCGCTCGCGGACAGCTACGCCGATGCGCTGCTCAAACCGAACGCGCGCGGCTGCACGCTCAAGATCAGCGCCAACGGCAAAGCCATCCTGCTGGCGGCCGACATCGAAGCGCGGCAGGAGGCGGCGCTGCTCGAACGCGCGCGCGACGCGCTGGCGGCGGACGTGCTGCTGGCGCCGCACCACGGCAGCGGCACCTCGTCGACGGCGGGTTTTCTGCAAGCGGTGCATCCTTCGCTGGCGCTGTTCCAGGTCGGCTATCGCAATCGCTACCATCACCCCAAAGCGCAGGTCTACCAGCGCTACGCGGACCTCGGCATCGAGCGGCTGCGCACCGACGAATCGGGCGCGCTGCTGCTGGACTTCGGGCCGCGGATCACGGTCGGCGAATACCGCCGCTTGCACGCGCGTTACTGGTACGGCCGCTGACCCGTTCCCGCGACCCGATAATCGACCCGCCACCAGCGCCGCTTTAGAGCCTTTCCACCAGATCGCGGCAGCGGCGATGCCGCTACAATGGGGCGCAATTTCGCCGCATCCGGAGACCGCTTCGCCTCGCGAGGTATAAAAAAATGAGCAAACCGCAGATCTACTTCGCCCACGCCAACAGCTACCCGGCCGGCACCTACCGCCAGCTGTTCGAATTGCTGGGCGAGGACTTCGACATCCAGGCGCTGGACATGCACGCCCACGATCCGCGCCATCCCGTCACCGACGGCTGGCCGGCGCTGGTCGAGGAGCTCATCGACCAGCTGGACCAGCGCTATCACGGCACGCCGGTGATCCTGCTCGGCCACTCGCTGGGCGGCATGCTGGGCCTGATGGTGGCCAAGGCGCGGCCCGATCTGGTGCGCTGCGTCGTCATGCTCGACGCGCCGGTGGTGGCGGGCTGGCGCGCGCTGTTTTGGCGGCTGGTGAAACTGACGCCGCTGGCCGACAAATATTCGCCGGCGGCGTTTTCGGCCCGGCGCCGCACCGTCTGGCCGGACGCCGAAGCGGCCTACCAGCACTTCGCGGCCAAGGATATTTTCGCGGCGTGGGCGCCCGGCGTGCTGCGCGACTATATCGACAGTGGCCTCAAGCCGCATCCGGACGGCGTGCAGCTGCGCTTCAGCCGCGAGATCGAGACCATGGTCTACCGCAATCTGCCGCACCATCTGGGGCGGCTGCTCAAGGGCCGCTATCCGGTGGCCATCGGTTTCATCGGCGGCACCAACTCGTGGGAAACCAAGCAGTCCGGCCTGGCCCACACCCGGCGCCTGGTCGGCCGTTTTTTCCGCCTGGTCCCCGGCGGCCACCTGTTTCCGATGGAGTCGCCGGCGCGCGCGGCGCAGGAGGTGCGCGCCATGATCGCCGATCTGCTGGCCGGCGAAAGCGCCGCGAACGGCGCCGAAAAGCAGCTGCACAGCGCCGGGGCGACGTAAAAGTATTCGTAAACGCGGGGCTTTCGCGTAAAATCCGGGGCTATCCCTCCCCACTTTAGAATGCCCTGCGATGACGATTAAAAGCGATAAATGGATACGCCGGATGGCGGAACAAACCGGCATGATCGAGCCGTTCGAGCCTAACCAGGTGCGCGAGGCCAACGGCCGCAAGGTCATCTCCTACGGCACCTCGTCGTACGGCTACGATATCCGCTGCGCCGACGAATTCAAGATTTTCACGAACATCAACAGCACCATCGTCGACCCGAAGAACTTCGATTCCAACTCCTTCGTCGACGTCAAGAGCGATGTCTGCATCATTCCGCCGAATTCGTTCGCGCTGGCGCGCACCATCGAATACTTCCGCATCCCGCGCAGCGTGCTGACGATCTGCCTCGGCAAGTCGACCTATGCCCGTTGCGGCATCATCGTCAACGTCACACCGTTCGAGCCGGAATGGGAAGGCTACGTGACGCTGGAGTTTTCCAACACCACGCCGCTGCCGGCCAAAATCTACGCCGGCGAAGGCTGCGCGCAGGTGCTGTTCTTCGAGAGCGACGAAGAATGCGAAACCTCGTACAAGGACCGCAACGGCAAATACCAGGGCCAGAGCGGCGTGACCTTGCCCCGGGCCTGATCTTTACAGGCATTTACAATTGACAGGCTTGAGTTGCTGCTTATTGTGCCGATAACATCATTAGTAGCTTAGATAATGATGGAGGTTGACATGGTAGCGGCAATCGGTTCCAGCACGGCGGCCAGCAGTGCAAGCAGCTCGGACACGTCGAGCACCATCGCGGCGCTGCAAAAGCAGTTGCAGGCGGTGCAAAAGCAGTTGTTGACGGCGCAAAAAGACAGCAGCGACGCCGGCAAGGCGCAGCAGCAGTTGCTGTCGCAGCAGGTGCAGGCGATAGAGCAGCAGATCGCGCAGATCCAGGCTGCGGCGGCGGAAAAGGCCGCGCTGCAAGCGAGTCAGGCGACGGCGTCGACGCAGGGCCAGTCCGGCGCAAATGCCAGTGCCGGCGCGCGTTCCAACACATCGCCGTTCGGCACCGTGATCGATACCACGGCGTGATGGCCAGGTGTCGTGACATCGGGGTCAGACCACGGTTTCGAGAGATTCATTCGAAACCGT
>NZ_JANXMI010000225.1 GCF_025354735.1 Rugamonas sp. | reverse complement strand
GCTCAATCGAATAGATGGTCGTCAGGCGTGTTGGCGCCGACGCCGAATTGACCCATCTGCCGAGAAATCACTGACCCACTCGGGAGGCTCGCGGACCAATGTCATTGCTGGGTCCACATCGATCGCGGGTGGGTCAGTCGCGGGTCGGCGCATGGGTCAATTTGGCGTCGGCGCCAACAGTCGGGGTTCTCGGCAGTATTGAGTTGGCACGGGCCGCGCTCAGGTCCGGCTGGTTTAATTGCCAGTCCGACGCACGAGACGGTGGACAAAGTGTTGTTCGGCCGAATTAAAAATAGCTAGTGGCTCTCCACCCTAACCCTTCGCGACTATATAGTTCGAGTATGCGCGCCGTAGCGCGACAACTTTTCGGTGCTTCGCCGCTTGCTCACTTATCGACAAAACGCCCATGTTCAAAAATTTACGCATCAAATGGAAGCTTGCCATTCTCGTGTCCATCATGCTTATCGCGCTAGTCGTCGTCGGCGCCTGCGGTTACGCAGGCATCTCGGCGGTTAGCCGGTCGGCAGATGAAGTCGCGACGGTGCGTCTGCCGTCGGTGCAGGGCCTAATGTCAATCAGTGAAGGGCAGACCGCCACTGCGGCCGCCGCGCTGACTACGGCCATTTACGAAAACGACTACCAGACCGCCGGCCGCTTCGACGAGGCGATCCGCTTGCATCAGCGAGCCTGGACCAGCATCGACACGGGCTGGGCCCAGTACTTGCCCCTTCCGCAGACCGATGAAGAGGCACACTTGTGGAAGCAGTTTGAGATCGACTGGACAACGTGGAAAGCCATGGATACCAAGATATTCTCTTCGATGAAGGCGATGGCCGCTAACGCCGATCCTGAGAAACAGAAAGCCCTGTTCGTGACCTTTTACAGCGACTACACGGCTTCGCGCCCGCTGTTCTTGAAAGCCGAAACGGCGCTCGACGTACTGCAAGCGCTCAACGACAAAGTGGCTAAGCAGAGCGTGATCGACGGCGCAATTGCAGCCCGTTCAGCACTGCACGTCATGCTCGCCTACGCGATCGGCGCGGCGCTGCTTGCGATAGGCTGCGCCATCTACATCACGAGCGCGATCACGGGACCGATAAACGCGGCTGTGATCGTTGCCCAGACTGTTGCGTCGGGAGACCTAACAAGCCGCATCACAGCCCACAGTCAGGACGAAACGGGCCAGCTGCTTACGGCGCTGGCGGCGATGAACGCCAGCCTCGTGGCGCTGGTAGGCCGCGTGCGCAGCGGTGCCGATACTATGGCGACGGCTTCGGGCCAGATCGCCAGCGGCAACCTGGATCTGTCTTCTCGCACCGAGGAACAGGCTGCCTCGCTCGAAGAAACCGCCTCATCTATGGAGGAACTTACGTCGACCGTGCGTCAAAACGCCGACAATGCGCACCAGGCCAACGAGCTAGCGCAGTCGGCGTCGCAAGTGGCGGTCAAAGGCGGTGCTGTGGTCAGCCAAGTCATCCAGACCATGAGTTCCATCCACGCCTCGTCGGCGCGCATAGTCGAGATTATCTCGACTATTGACGGTATCGCCTTCCAGACCAATATCCTCGCGCTCAACGCTGCCGTGGAAGCGGCGCGCGCGGGCGAGCAGGGACGCGGCTTCGCGGTCGTTGCTTCCGAGGTGCGGAATCTTGCGCATCGCTCGGCAGAGGCCGCGCGCGAGATCAAGACTCTTATTAACGACGCCGTGATGCAGGTCAGTTTGGGCACCGAACTGGTAACGCAGGCGGGAACTACGATGGATGAAGTGGTCGACAGCGTGCAGCGCGTGACTGACATCATGGCCGAAATTAGCCTTGCGACGCGCGAGCAGGCTAGCGGCATCGACCAAATCAACATCGCCATCGTCCAGATGGACGAGGTGACTCAGCAGAACGCGGCGCTGGTCGAGGAGGCTGCCGCCGCTACCGCCTCGTTGCAAGAGCAGGCCAGCGCCCTAGCCGGCGCCGTTGGCATGTTCACGCTCGTCACTGGCGCCATCGCTCCGCAGACACGTAACGGTTCTGTTCCGTTGTTGAGCGCAGGACGGAAGTTTTAGTACATTGCAGGCACGCGAAAATGGCCCGGATGGCTCAAGTACTTTCAGGCGCAATATCTCACACGAAACGTCATCGCCCAACAAGCTGGTGTGGAGACTAATTTGACAATCTGGATGAACGTACGAAATCTTCAGCGTGCCATGGACAAGGGTATTCCACGTCTAATTATCATTTATGGGCTGTGCGTATTGTCGATCGCTGGGCCCTGCCTCGCGGTTGCCCTAGCGTCTAGTCGTATCAGCCTGCGCCAGCAGCAGGACAGGGCAGAAACCATTGCCGCCGACATATTGCGTCGCGCACTGCGCGTTAGTGCGCAGACGCGGGCATCATTCGCGGCGTTGAGACGCTCACCGGATGGTATTGTCTGCAGCGAGTCTCATATTGAGTTGATGCGCCAGATAGTCGTCAAGTCCTATTTGCTTCTTGACGTGGGTATTGCTAGAGACGATCAGCTACTCTGTTCATCATTTGGCAAGAAACCGGTGAATATCGGATCACCAAGCTACTTAAGCGCGACCGGAAATTTAATCCGCAACAACGTAGGGCATCCCATGCTATTGGACGGAAAGATGCTAATTATCACGGAGGCGACATCCGGAGTCAGCGTAGAGATTCATGAAGACACAATCCTGGATGTATCGCCTGTGGACAGCGGCTTGGTGATCGGTTTGGTGGGTTGGAGCAAAAGACATATTATGATGCGTCGAGGAGACTTTGACTTCAATCGGATACGGGGGCCCGACTCCGAGTTCGATGGTTTTAGCTACGACGGGCGTTCTTTGATCGCGTGGAAGCGCTCCACCAATGCCGACTTCGCCGCAGTCGTGGTTGTTGGATCTTCAGAAATTCTGGCTAGTTGGAGACAGGTCGCTTGGATGATTGCGCCTTTGGGGATTCTTACTTGCTTAAGTCTACTATTTGTCGTTCGACAATTCGTTCGACAACAGGCATCACTTCCTACAAGGATCAAACGTGGTCTGGAGCGCGAACAGTTTTTTCTAGTATATCAACCTATTGTTGAACTGGCGACCGGGCGTACGGTCGGCGCGGAAGCGCTAGTGCGTTGGCGACTCGACGATGGCGACCTGATCGGCCCTGACATCTTTATTCCGGAAGCCGAACGACATCATCTGATAGAAAAAATTACCGAACGAGTAATTACGCTCTTCGAGCGCGATGCGGCTGGGCTTCTTACCCGCAATCCGGATATCTTCATCGCGCTTAATTTTTCGGCAGAGGACTTGTGTAGTTCCGACCTATGTTTCCGTCTAAGACAATGCATTAGTCGCATGGGTATTCAGCCGGGGCAACTTCATGTCGAGGCCACCGAACGTGTGTTCATCAACCATGAGCGCGTCAACCAAAACCTTAAGGCACTTAATGTCGAGGGCATCCCCACTGCCATCGACGACTTCGGGACGGGATATTCCAGCCTTGCATATTTAACGAGTCTTCAAGTCAATTGCCTGAAAATTGACAAGGCTTTTATTGACACCATCGGTATGGAAAGTGTAACCAGCCATGTAGTTAACCATATCATCGAAATGGCCAAGTCGCTCAATCTGGAAATGGTAGCAGAGGGCGTTGAAGCAGAACAGCAAGCCATCTACTTGCGAGAACACGGGGTGAAATTTGCGCAGGGATGGCTTTTCTCCAAACCTCTGTCGATCGAACAGTTCACGCATCGCGTTGGCGAAACAGGAGAGTCGAAATAGGGCTTTGTCGCATTGGCGAGGGGCGGGACGAAACTTTCCTGGCTGAGCATGACCGCTGTCGGCGCCGACGCCGAATTGACCCATCTGCCGAGAAATCACTGACCCACTCGGGAGGCTCGCGGACCAATGTCATTGCTGGGTTCACATCGATCGCGGGTGGGTCAGTCGCGGGTCGGCGCATGGGTCAATTCGGCGTCGGAGCCAACATTCGACTGCACAGTTACCGATTCTTGGCTAAGAAAGCGAATTGATCAGCGGTTCCTTAGGTCCCCTTGGTCGTTGCATTTTAATTAAATTGAATTTTTCTGATTGGGCTGTAGAAATGGTATCCATGAAACATGCCTGTAGAGATTTTTATTTCAGCTCAAGGATGCTGAGAATTTTGGTAGTCACGTTGGCCCTTAGCCCTGCCTATGTGATTGCCGCACAATGTCCTACCGAGGTACGCGTCGGTTTTCCGGACTTCCCTGTATCACCACTTCTTAACGGTACTACAGCACTTGAAGAAATTCCCGGTGACCTTGTTGTGTGGACCCGAAATGCGCTCGCAGGCGGGGACTGCAAACCCATCGTCTCGATACGAAGGTTGCCTCTCAACCGCTTGGTGGCTGAACTACGAGCAAAAACCGTCGATGTTGTACCCGGTGTCGGGCCTGCACTGCTGAGCACGTTACCGCTGGCCTTTCCTATGCGAGGAACAGCTCTAGATTCCAGCTTAATTATAGTGCGCGACCGGCTATGGATCTACGTTAGGGATGATGACAATGACATACGGTGGGACGGCACCCGGCTTAACGTTCAAAATCCCCGGATTGGGATATCTGCCGGAATAATGTCGACTAAGATAGCCGCTGACAAACAGGGATGGATCATAGACGTAGCCAAGAATCCAGAAAGTAATTTGACTAAACTTAGCTCGCATCGTATCGATGCGATCGTGGAGTCGGAACTATGGTTACAAAGATATTTAAACACTACGCCCAGCGTTCGAGCAAACATTCGCAAGCTTGAACCGCCGCTTGTCACGGTAGAGCGATACGCCCCTACGACAATCGATTTTTATCGGAAATACCCTGAGTACACACAGCAGTTCTGGCACTCAATGCGCCAGCAATCAGAAAAAGGCAAGTAACAATCGTATTATTTGTACCGACAAGCCGTTAGGGAAGCGCTGATTTATTCTTCCGGCCCCTTTCCGTAGGGCAGCGAGACCTGAGACAATATTGGCACATCCACCGCTGCCCCGTCGATCATGCAGAAGAGCTTTTCTGATCTCGAATACGCCGCCAAGAAGAAGTTGACGCGGCGCGACCGTTTCCTCGCCGAGATCGACAAGGTGACGCCCTGGTCGCAATTGCATCAGTTGATCACGCCGTTCTATCCGAAGGCCGAAGTTGCCGGCCGCCCTCCAATCGGCTTAGCGCGCATGCTGCGCATGTACGTTGCCCAGCAGTGTTTCGGGCTGTCCGACGAAGGGATCGAGGACGCGATCTACGACAGCCAGGCGATCCGAGGTTTCGTCGGCATCGGCCTCAATCGCGAGTCGGCGCCCGACGCAACGACGCTGTTGAAATTCCGCCGCAACACTTTGTTGCATAAATTGGTTCGTTCAACGGTCAAGCCTGGGCGCGAGGTAAACTGACGCCATGAATGCACCAGCGAAACCAAAGTACCGAACGACCAATTGGAAAGACTACAACACGGCGCTGAAGGCGCGCGGCTCGCTGCTCATCTGGCTAGACAAGGACATGTGCTGGCACGGCAGTGCAAGCGGCAAGCGGGGCCGACGCCCGAAATACAGCGAAGCGGCGATCCAGTTCTGCCTGACCATAAAGGGCTTGTTCAATCTGGCCCTGCGCCACGCGATGGGCATGGCGCAAAGTCTGCTCAGACTCTCTGGCCTGGACTGGCAAGTGCCTGATTTCAGCACCGTTAGCCGGCGCCAGAAGCATCTATCGGTAACAATCGGAGCGCAGCCGACGACAACGGGATTGCACCTCCTTATAGACAGCACTGGGATCAAGATGCTGGGCGAAGGCGAGTGGAAGACCAAAAAACATGGGGCCGACTACCGTCGCCAGTGGCGTAAGGTTCACCTTGGCATTGACTCGGCCACTCTGGAAATCCGGGCCATTGAAGTAACCGACAACGCCACAGGCGATGCGCCGATGCTGTCATGCCTGCTCGACCAGATCCCCGCCGATGAGACCGTAGCCAGCGTCAGCGGCGATGGTGCCTACGACACCAAAAGGTTGTCATGACGCGATCGCGCGACGTGGGGCACTGGCGGTTATTCCAGCTCGCAAGAATGTTGGCGCCTACGCCGAATTGACCCATCTGCCGAGAAATCACTGACCCACTCGGGAGGCTCGCGGACCAATGTCATTGCTGGGTCCGCATCGATCGCGGGTGGGTCAGTCGCGGGTCGGCGCATGGGTCAATTCGGCGTCGGCGCCAACACCCGGATACCTACGCGCGCTTCGACAAGGTGATCCTGGTGCATGGAGTGCGTATTATCAGTGAATTCGCGTACGCCGATTTCATTACGCAAGGTTTGCCGCAAAGCGAACTTCTTGGCGACCTGGTGCGCGACAAACTGATCTACTACCCCACGGCCACGCGCGAACCGTTTAAGTATCAAGGGCGGATTACCGACCTCATCGGAAGTGGCAAACTTGCTGCCGACACAGGGTTGCCGCCTATCAACCCCGAACATGACCGCGCAATGATCTGCGGCAGTCCCGCGATGCTGCAGGATACTTGCCATCTCCTCGATGCCTGCGGCTTCGTCATCTCGCCCGCGCAGGGCGAACCCGGCGATTACGTCATCGAACGCGCCTTCGTCGAGAAATAGGGAGTTTGGCGATGACATTTGTTGTTACTGAATCCTGTATTCAATGCAAATACACGGACTGTGTCGATGTTTGCCCAGTCGATTGTTTTCGTGAAGGTCCTAACTTTCTGGTAATCGATCCTGATGAATGTATCGATTGCGCGGTATGTGTGGCTGAATGTCCAGAGAACGCGATCTTTGCGGAAGAGGACGTGCCCGCTGACCAGTGCGATTTCATCGAGTTCAATGCAGTCCTCGCCAAGCATCTCGACTGGAAACCGATTTCGCAGAAAAAAGAGCCGCTGCCTGACCACGAAAAATGGTCGCAGGTTGCTGGCAAACGCCAGTACCTCGATCGCGGCGACGCTTAACCATTGCGACCTTTCTAGGGAATAGACAAATGCTTTCTTCTGGAACGTCAGGAACGACCAATTTGATGGACCGTTTCGGCCGCCGAATTGACTACCTACGCCTCTCGGTAACGGATCGATGCGACCTGCGATGCCGCTACTGCATGCCTGAGGGATTCAAGAACTTCGAGGAACCGGCGCATTGGTTGACATTCGAGGAAATCGAACGCCTTTTGGGCATCTTTGCCAGACTCGGCGTCAGCCGCGTGCGCCTGACAGGGGGCGAACCGCTGTTGAGAAGAAATCTGCCGCAACTTGCCGAGCGCTTGGCGAAACTGCCTGGCCTCAACGATCTCTCGCTGTCGACCAACGGTACACAGTTGATAAAGCACGGCGCGGCACTTAAGGCCGCAGGTGTGTCGCGACTAAATGTTAGTCTTGACACACTGCAGCCAGAGCGATTCCAACAGATATCCGGCCGCGCAGCGTTTGAGCAAGTGCTTTCGGGTTTGGCGCATGCGCAACAGCTTGGATTTGCTCCAATCAAGATCAACATGGTGGCCATGCGGGGAGTCAATGATGACGAAATCGAAGATATGGTTTCGTTTTGCATGGATCGCGGTTTTGTACTACGTCTGATCGAAACAATGCCGGTGGGAGAGACTGGTCGCAGAACCGAGTTTCTGGACTTGCAACCGGTGATCCAACGCCTTCAACGTAAGTTTGGGTTGATTGATCACATCGAACCGATCGGCGCCGGCCCTGCGCGTTATTTTCGCACCCCGGACGGCCGCTTCAGCTTGGGTCTGATCACTCCGATTTCACAACACTTCTGTGAAAGCTGCAACCGGGTCAGGCTGACCGTCGATGGCACGCTTTACCTTTGCCTGGGACAGGAGGCACACGTTGAGTTCCGCCCGCTGCTGCGAGGTGGCGCATCCGACGCCGAAATTGTGACCACGATTCGACACGCCATAGAACTTAAACCTGAAAGGCATGAGTTTAAAGAGCAACCACATAAAATTGTGCGTTTCATGTCGGCTACAGGTGGCTGAGCCCCACGGGAGCGCCTCCGAATAGCTGCTTTGTGGATCAAACTCTGCCTAAAAACGCTTAGAGTACTATTTTTTCCGAATTCTGTGGGCTTCCCAAGCTCATTTGTAGATAGCGTGAGCACGGCACCGCATCATTTGCAGTTAATTTGGGCCGAAAACGGAGCTGAATGCGAGCACGACTGTTTTCAAACGCGAGCCGTTACATCTACCGGCGCCGACTGAGACAGAAGGCGCTACTTGTAGCGGCTCGCGTTTGAAACGGGCCATGCTCGCATTCGACGCGCTTCCCGGCTCAGATTAAGTGCAAATGACGGACGGCTCGTGCTCACGCTATCTGCAAATATGCTCGCAATCCATGGCGCCGACTTGCATTCGACGGCGAGGTGCTCGCGCTAACTGCAAGTGAAATTATACCTACGGTGACAGGCCGGATTCGACCCAAAGCTGACATTCACAGCCAGACAGTTAGCCCTTAGAAAATCTATCTGACTTGGCTAGGGCTCGTTCAAGCACAACGATATCTTCCTTGTTCGTTTGCCCGCACGAGCCTGCCCAAACGAAATCCCATTGATCACTTTCCACAAAGGCAGCTTTTAAGGGACTTGGTGAAACCGTGTTCTTGCTGTTCAGGTAGTTTCCATCCCACAGAAGCTCAATGCCCACGGGCGACAAAGCCGTTCCTAAAGCATGTCTAAAGTCAGCATCCGAAGCACGGCTCTTGAATTCTATGAGAAGTTCATTGCTACCGTGCCCCATACGAACTACGTACTTGTACATACTTAACCCACATCCATTATTGTTGATACAGCAATTTCGGCGTCCATGAGCTATGACCGCTTTTGGCCGAATGCAGTCCATCACTCACAGTCTGTTAACGACCCAAAGCTGCCCTTCGAACATATGCTGGGACGTCACCTTCTAAATAAATCATGGCGATGTATCAGTGATCCAGATAAGGCTGTAAGGTCTGCTCAAGCCAGTCGATAAAGAAGCGCACGCGCCGCGACAGATTATGCCGGTGCGCCACCACGACAGATACTGGCAAGGGTTCAGGACGCAGATCGGGGAGAATTTCGACCAGCTCGCCACTTTGGAGGAATTGAGCTAGGCTCGGCAATCCAGCCTGAATAAGCCCGAGCCCAGCCAGTCCCGCACCATGGTAGGTTTGTACATTGTTCACGCTCACGGATCCCGGCAGCGGCAGCACTGCGTAGCCGTCGCCTTCCGGATATTCCCATCCAAACGGCCGGGTCCCCAGTGTGGGCGTGTAGTGCACCATCCGATGGCGTTGCACCAGCAGATCTTGCAGCGTCTGTGGGACACCATGGCGCGCGAGACAGGCAGGGCTCGCCGCATTGACCATTCTTAAGGTCCCCAGCCGGCGGGCCACCAGTGTCTCGTCGAAAATGCCGCCAACGCGCAGCACACAATCCATGCCCTCCTGGATCAGGTCAACGCGCCTGTCGGTGCTCGAAATTTCCAGTTCGACGCCGGGGTACGCTTGAATAAACGTCGGCATCGCCGGAATGACGATCAGCCGCGCGAATTCGGTTGGCAGGTCGATGCGGATGCGGCCGCTCAAAGGCGCATCGGTGCCACTGAACATGGAAGCCAAATCGTCCGCATCCGCCAGTAGTCCACGCGCCCGCGTGTAAAAGTCGCGTCCATCTTCGGTCAGCTGCACCGTGCGGGTGGATCGGTGCAACAGGCGCGCGCCCATTTGTGCTTCGATCTGGCGCACCACATTCGAGGCGCGGCCTTTTTGTATGCCCAGGCTTTCTGCCGCATGCGTAAAGCTGCCCATTTCTGCGATGCGAACAAAGATCGCCAGTGCGTCCAGATTTTGCATTGTGATTTATTGAGATAACAATGGGTTTTTATTGGCGTACTTTATAGCATAAGTCGCGCGATACATACTGGACACTTCTGGAGCAGGCAAGGTTGCTCCACAATTTGGAGAGAACGATGCGCTACAACCAACTGGGTAACACCGGGCTTTTCGTGTCGGAGCTTTGTCTCGGGACAATGACGTTTGGCCCTGCCGGGCAGGCCGGCCTGTACCACGATATCGCCGGGATGGATCAGCCAACTGCCGACGCAATCGTCAAGCAATGCATCGACGCAGGGATTAATTTCTTTGACACGGCGGATGTCTACACGCATGGCCATTCCGAGCGCATGCTTGGCCAGGCATTGAAAAACCTTGGCGTGGCGCGCAAGGATGTCGTCATCGCCACAAAGGTCTTCAATCCATCGGGCCCTGGTCCAAATGACCGGGGCGCCTCGCGCGGGCATATCATGGACGCGGTCGAAGCAAGCCTGGAGCGGTTGCAGGTGGACTACATCGACCTGTACCAGTTGCACGCCAACGATCCCGTGACGCCGATCGAGGAAACGCTGCGCGCGCTCGATGACCTCATTTCCCGCGGCCTGGTGCGCTACGCCGGTGTTTCGAACTGGCCCGCCTGGCGTATCGCCAAAGCCAATGGCCTGGCCAATCTCCATGGCTTTTCGCGTTTCGAAACAGTCCAAGCCTATTACTCCATTGCCGGCCGCGACCTGGAGCGGGAAATCGCGCCGATGCTGACCGAAGAAAAGATGGGCCTTCTGGTCTGGTCACCGCTGGCCGGCGGTCTGCTGTCGGGCAAGTACGTTCCTGACGCAACGAGCGAGGGACGGCGCGCAACGTTCGATTTCCCACCCGTCGACAAGGCTAAAGCGTGGGAATGCGTGGCGACCATGAGTCAAATTGCCGAGAAACATGCCACCAGTGTCGCAGGCATCGCACTGGCTTATGTGCTGGCGAAGTCTTTTGTGACGTCGGTCATTATTGGCACCAAACGGATTGAGCAGGTCGCGCAGAACCTGGCGGCCGTCTCTATCGAACTCAACGCCGATGATCTCGCCGCGCTCGACAAAGTCAGCCAACTCGCGCCTGAATACCCTGGCTGGATGCTTGAACGGACTGCGCCGACACGTATGCCTTCAGGTCAGCAAATCATGCCCGCCACGACTTCCCCCACCCCACGTTAAAGGTTTCTCATGAGCATAAGTTCAACTGAATTAAACGGCGTTGTTATTTTTCATTCAGGCTACGGCCACACGACAAGGATGGCCGAAGCCGTTGCCGGAGGCGCGCAAGCGTCCCTGTTGTCAATCGACGCCGGAGGCAACCTGCCTGACGAAGCGTGGGCAAAGGTCGATGCAGCGCACTTCATCATTCTCGGTTCGCCGACGTATATGGGCGGGCCGAGTTGGCAATTCAAAAAATTCGCGGACGCGTCATCCAAGCAGTGGTTTGGGGATCTCTGGAAAGACAAGATTTTTGGCGGCTTTACCAACAGCGCGAGTATCAATGGGGACAAAATGGCGACACTCCAGTATTTCACGTTGCTGGCGGCGCAGCATCGCGGTATTTGGGTAGGCGTGGGCATGAAATCGTCCAACACCAAGGCATCGCAGCGCGACGATATCAATCGCATGGGGTCGTTTCTCGGCCCGATGGCGCAAACACCCGCTGATGCATCGCCTGATGAAATGTCGCCAGGGGATCTGGAAACGGCCCGTCTTTACGGCGCGCGGGTTGCCGGTGTTGCAGCAAAATTATTCCCAAATACATTCAACAGCATGTCTCTGGATGACCTGTAAGAGTAAAACTTCTCAACCAAACTAGGAATGCATCGCATGAACATGCCAGCCACAGAATTATCCCAACAACTGCGTGCCGAGCGTATTGCCGTCGAAACGCTGTATCGCGCCTTCAGCGAACAAAACCCCGATATGGTGGATGCCGTGCTTGCACCCACGTGGGAAGATCTTCCATTAGCGCTAGGCCAGGAAGCCGGGCCGGCCGGAATCAAGCCCATCATTCGCATGGTTGCCGCTGCTTTCCCGGATGTGAAAGTGACGATCCATGACATGCTCCAGGAGCCGGGCAAGATCGGTGTGCGGGCCGAGATCAGTGGCACCCACCTGGGTGAATTGTTCGGCATCGCGCCAACTGGAAAAAAGGTGAGCTTCCGCCTGCACGAATTTCATTCGATTGCCAACGGCTTGATTACTACTACGTGGCATATGGAAGACTGGTTCGGGTTGTTCTTGCAGATTGGACAATTCCCACCCCAAGGTTGCCCCTTTTTCTGACTGGCTTACAGGTTTCATGGCCGTCATAACAAGCCGGATGTAGCCGGATGCCTCTCACCGAGAATGAAGACCCGCGCTATGTGAGCAGAACAAGTTTTCAGTTTTTGCGACATCTTACTGCTGTGGAACTCAATACTTTTTTTCTTCGAAATTCGGCCAGCTTGTAGGTCCGGTTTTGGCCGAAAGCGGAAGTTGCCTTTGGGCGATTGTACCGTACAGCTACACCCATGCGAGGCGCTGCCATCGAGACGCTTTTCGTGTCTCACATGGGTTGATCGGGCACCTTCGAGACATCGACGCCCGATGGTGTAGACTCAAACGAGACGAAGTCCATGGCCTTCCGGTGTTTGCAGTTAGCGCGAGCACGTCACCATGGAATGCGAGCCGACGCCGTCGATTGCAAGCTCATTTGCAGATAGCGTGAGCACGGGCGCCCCGTCATTTGCAGTTAATTCGAGCCGAAAACGGCGTCGAATGCGAGCATGCCCGTTTTCAAACGCGAGCCGTTACAGCTACTCAATGCAACACAACCCAAAGCGCGACGGCCGCCGCTGCCATCGTAACGCACGCGGCGAACACGTTCAGCTTGGCGATCCTGTGGGCGTCGCGCACAGGACCGGCGAACTTGGCGAGGGCGGCGTCGATTTCCTTCGACACCCCAGCGGCCGTACTGCGCGCGCCCTCCTGCATGAGCTGGTCGATGGCATCTTTGGCGGCCGAGAGGGACGCGTTGAGGATGCGTTCTGCTTTTTCCCTGGCGTCATTTCCCCATCTGAGTGCCAGTTGCTCTAATTCCTCCTTGTACTGGTCGAGCTGGGCCTGCTGCGCCTTGGAGCTGTCCTGCAGCAGTCGATTGTTGATCGTCTGCAGGACAAGGATCGGATCGTCGCGTGAAACTACGATCCCGTGCTTGCTGGCGATTTCCTTGATGAGTTCTTCCAATTGGTCGCTCATCACAGCACCGTCGCGTTTTCCATCTGGCCGTAGACCTGGCCCTTGATGATTTTGAGGCGCTGACGGGTCATGATGGTCAGCGATTCCTGTGCGATGGCCTGGTCGAACGTCAACCGTTCCTGCAGCATGTCGCTCAGATCGCGGCCGTACGTCTCCTTCTTGAGCGACGGAATCTGGATGATCGCGGAAACCCGACCCTTATTGGTCGTGTAGGCCTTCATCTGCTCAAAGCCCTTGCCCTCATGTTCGATCGGTCCCCAAAACGGATTGAGCCACACCACAAACAACGCTTCGGACGGGAACTGGCTCACGAGCTGGTTGAAGCCGCTGATCGTGTCCAGAAGAGCCTGGCCACCTGTCACAACGGTATGTATCACCAGTTCGCGTCCCATTTCACCCAGCAACGCCGGCACCTGGTTGCTGATGAGGAAATGCGACAGCGGGACGAAGGAACTGGCGCCGTTGTCAACAATCACATCGCCCTTGGCCGCCGCGATCATCTCGATCAGGGTGTCGAAGCTGCGGGGATTGATCTCGTCCGCTTCCATGATCTGGAGGCGCTTCACATTGAGCGCCTTGTAACCGTGGAATGTCGCGTTCACGGGATCGGTGTCGATATTGGTTGGTGATTCGCCGCCTCTTTCGCCGAGGAATTGAGCCAGGAACGCCGCTGTTACCGACTTCCCTACGCCACCCTTCCCTTGCAAAACAAAGTGTACTTTTGACATTATATTAAGTCCTTCACGTTGGGTTCCGAGTTGAATGTAAAGCCGGTCGGAGTGTCCGGCGCCTTGATCTTTGGCCCCTGGTTTTGGGGAGCGGGTTTTGATACTTGCCGGCCACGCTCGATGGCCGGCTGCGGGTTGGTCTTGGCCGGCACAGGATCGGACGGCCTGGTCGATTTCATGCGTATGTAGCGGTTCACATAGTTGAGGAATGTGTCGTATCCGAAGGCCACCCGCTTCTCTTCGTGCATGTTGGCCCATATCGTCTTGACCGCGTATCCAGCATCCACGGCCAGCTTCACGTCATCACGCACCGCCAAAAACGCGACCAGGTTCTTGTCGCGTTTAGTCGATTCACGCCGCTTCACCCACTCGGCAAGCTGCTCGGGATAAGACTTCGCCATATCAATTTTTCATCTGCTGGGAATTCCATTTAGTGTCAATTTTTAGCCGATTTTTACCGGTCTACGAACGATTATAGAGCGTATACGGTTTATTTCGTCATATCCGTTGCAAAAAAGTCTTGTTTGATTGAGTTAAAAGCGGATAAATCGAAAAGTGAGTGGTATCATTTCTTGGCGTAATGGACTCGGAGAGTCGGGCAAGATAGGTGAAGATAGCTATCCCGCAAGCGGGATATCTCTCTTCACTCTCCCTTATTCGCGCCTGCGGCGCTCAACGGGACTCTTGCTCTGCGAGGCAGGCGGCTACCGCCGCCAAAAGCAACCCCACAGTCAAGGACAGCACCATGAACGACAAGAGCAACCGCCCCTTCACAACCAACAGCGAAGCCCTCACTGACGGCAGCGTGACGTGGTTCGTCTTGCACTACGACACGCTCAAAAAAATCGCCTCGGCCAGCGACGAGGCGACAGTCACCGACCTGGAAATGAGGTTGAACGCGGTGTGCGAGGAATGGGCTGGGGAGTCGCCCGATCACCTCGTCATCGAAGAAGACTGACGGAGCCAAGGCATGACCGACAAGGCAACAAAAGTGACCCGGAAGTACAAGCACCTGCGGGTGCCCGTGCTACCGGACGAGGAAGAGCAAATTGCACGCAACGCGAGGGCGGCCAACCTTCCGGTGGCTGTCTTCCTGCGCAACATCGGCCAGGGATACGAGGCGCGCAGCATCCTGGACAACCGCCGCGTGGAAGAGCTGGCCCGCATCAACGGCGACCTCGGCCGGCTCGGCGGGCTGTTGAAGCTCTGGCTCACCAACGACGCGAGGACGGCCGAGTTCGGCGAGGCGACGATACGCGCCCTGCTCTCCAAGATCGAGACAACCCAGGACCAGATGCACGGCATCATGCGCGAGGTGCTGATACCCAGGGCGCAGCGGTGAAAACTTTAGCCGCTAAAGTTTCCGGGCGGATCAAATGATCGTCCGGCACGTTCCCATGGAATCCGCGCAGAAAAGCAACTTCGCGGAACTGGTCGAGTACATGACCGATCCCCAGGACAAGAACGAGCGGGTTGGCACGATCACCACCACCAATTGCCAGTCCGAGCAGGCGGAAATCGCCATGCTCGAAGTATTGAACACGCAAATCCAGAACACCCGGTCGTCGTCGGACAAGACCTATCACCTGATCGTCGCCTTCCCCGTCGGCGAGGAGCCTGACGCGGCGACCTTGAAGGCCATCGAAGAGCGCATCTGCGCTGTCATCGGGTTCAGCGAACACCAGCGCGTCAGCGCCGTCCACCACGACACCGACAACCTGCACATCCACATCGCGATCAACAAGATTCACCCGACCCGCTACACCATCCACGAGCCGTTCAACGCCTATCACGTCTTGGGCCAGCTTTGCGACAAGCTTGAGGTCGAATACGGCATGCAGAAGGTCAACCACCAAGCAAACAAAAACGGGAGCGAGAACCGGGCCTCGGACATGGAGCGGCATTCGGACGTGGAGAGCCTGCTGGGCTGGATCAAGCGCGAATGCCAGGAGCAAATACGCGGCGCGCAGTCCTGGTCGTCGCTGCATGAGGTGATGCGCGACCACGGGCTTGAAATCCGCGAGCACGCGAACGGGCTGGTCATCAGCGCCGAGAACGGCATCAGCGTCAAGGCCAGCTCGGTCCACCGGGAGTTTTCCAAGAAAAACCTGGAAGGGCGCTTGGGCAGCTTCACGAAGTCCCAGGCATCGGATGCGGCGGCGCCGAAGAAGCGCTACGAGAAGAAGCCGATGCGCTCGAAGATCAACACGGTCGAACTGCACGCTAAGTACAAGCAAGCCCAGCAAACAGCGACGACCGAAAGGGCGGCCGAGTGGGCCAAGGCCATCGCCCGCAAGAACAGGCTGGTCGAAGATGCCAAGCGCGCGGACCGGTTGAAGCGGGCCGCGATCAAGATCAGCGGGGCGCCTGGAATCGGCAAGAAGCTGATGTACGCCGCGACCAGCAAGGCATTGCGCGACGACATCGCCGCCATCAACAAGCAGTACATGCTGGAGCGGCAGGCGATCTATGACAAGTACCAGCGCATGGCATGGGCCGACTGGCTGCGCAAGGAAGCCACAGCGGGCGATCAGGAGGCTCTGGAGGCCTTGCGATCTCGTGAGGACTCTACGGGGCTGCGCGGGAATACGGTGGCAGGGAAGGGCGCTCAAAAGGCCGGCGCGACCCCTTCCAAGCACGACAGCATCACCAAGCGCGGCACGATCATCTACAAGGTCGGCGCCAGCGCCGTGCGCGACGATGGCGACAAGCTCAACGTCTCACGGGGCGCGGACGACGCGGCCATGCAGGCGGCGCTGCGCATGGCCGCCGAGCGGTACGGTCCGGTCATCACGGTTAACGGCACGGCCGAATTCAAGGAAAAAATCGTACGGGCGGCAGCCGCCGCCAACCTCCCGATCAGCTTTGCTGACGCCACCCAGGAAGCGCGCCGGCAGCAGTTGACCCAACACCACACCACGAAGGAGAGCACCTATGGAAGCAACAGCAGACACAACAAACGCCAGGTCCGAGGACGAGCTGATCGCGGACGCGATGGAAGCCCTGGACAAGCCGCTGCTCGCGCAGCCGCAAGCCGCGCCGCAAGCGCAGCGCGAGCCGGCGCCGCAGCAGGTCCAGGACGACACGGACATGCCGACAGCATTAAGCCCGACACTGGAAAAGCTGGACAGCGCCCGTCGCCCCAAGCCCGGAACGCTGTGCGAGGTGTGTCCGAACTCGGTGTGGTTCACGTCGCCGAAAGAGGTGAAATGCTATTGCCGCGTCATGTACCTGGTGGTGTGGAGCAGCAAGGAGCCAAACCAAATAACCGGGTGCGACGGGATTTACGTGGGCCAGGAAGAGTAAGGCCAGCCGGCGCGATCCGGCCGGCACCTACCGCCAAGACGAACATCGGCAAACCCAACATCGGGAAACTCGGCAGCTCACCCCCGCCCGCCAGTAAGGACAGGCTGCGCCCGCTGTCTCAACTCGGCGCCATCAGCATCGGCGACCACGGCGGCGCGGCGGCACCGACGCCAGCGCCGAGCCTGGCGCCGACCGTGGCGCAGCAGCCCGTGGCGTCGAAGGCGACGCTGACGGACGCGGGGATTCGTCGCGACATCTTCGGACTCGACAAGAAATCGGCGGGCGATGCCGCCGCCGACAAATATATCGCTGAGCGAGAGCAAAAACGCACTAAAATATTCGATATACCGAAGCATATACGATACAATTTTACTAATGATGAAACTGTGCTATTCGGCGGTATGCGTCAAATCGACGGGCAGGCTCTGGCTCTGCTCAAGCAGGGCGAAGAGGTCATGGTCTTGCCAGTGGACGACGCAACCGCCCGCCGCCTCAAACGGGTAACGGTTGGGGAGCCAATCAGTGTGACCGCGAAAGGTGCCATCAAAACGAAAGGAAGAAGCAGATGAACGACCGTTTCAACAATGCGGTAGGACCGCAGGTGCGCGCCAAGAAGCCAGGGCCAGGGAAAGTCATCCCGGCCCTAGCGGTCTTGTCGCTGGGGGGAGGTCTGCAGGCAGCAACGCAGTTCTTCGCGAACGACATGCGCTACCAGGACGCCCTCGGCGCGCACGTCAACCACTTCTACGCGCCGTGGGGGATCATCCATTGGGCGAGCAAGTGGTACGGGCAATACCCGGACGCGTTCATGCGCGCCGGCAGCGTCGGCGTGTCGGTGGCCGGCGTCGGCCTCATCAGTCTGGTCGTGGTCAAGATGGTCATGGCGAACACCTCGAAGGTCAACGAATACCTGCACGGCTCGGCCCGCTGGGCGAACAAGAAGGATATCCAAGACGCGGGCCTGCTGCCACGCCCGCGCAAATGGCATGAGATTATGCGCGGCGCCCAGCCGGCCGCCAGCAACGGCGTCTACGTCGGGGCTTGGGTCGATGCCAAGGGCAAGCTCCAATACTTGCGCCACAACGGCCCCGAGCACGTTTTGACGTACGCGCCAACCCGTTCGGGCAAGGGTGTCGGCCTGGTGGTCCCCACCTTGCTTTCCTGGCCCGACAGTTGCGTCATCACCGACCTGAAAGGCGAGTTGTGGGCGATGACTGCCGGTTGGCGGCAGAAGTACGCGAAGAACAAGGTGCTGCGCTTCGAGCCGGCCGATCCGAACTGCGAGGTGTTCCACAACGCTATGGATGAAATCCGGGTCGGCAGCGGCAACGAAGTCGGCGACGTGCAAAGCCTGGCGACGCTGATTGTCGATCCGGACGGCAAGGGCCTGGAAACGCACTGGCAGAAGACCAGCCAGGCACTTCTGGTTGGTGTCATCCTACACGCGCTGTACAAGAAGAAGAACGAAGGCACGCCGGCATCGCTGCCGTATGTTGACCACATGCTCGCCGATCCCAACCGCAGCACGGCCGAGCTGTGGATGGAAATGGCGACGTACAGTCACGTCAACGGCAAGAACCATCCAGCGGTCGGCGCCGCCGCCCGCGACATGATGGACCGACCGGAAGAAGAGGCCGGGTCCGTCCTGTCCACCGCCAAATCCTACCTGGCCCTGTACCGCGATCCCATCGTGGCGCGCAACGTTAGCTCGTCCAGCTTCCGCATCAAGGACCTGATGAACCACGACAGCCCGGTCAGCCTCTACATCGTGACGCAGCCGAACGACAAAGCCCGCCTGCGCCCCCTGGTGCGGATCATGATGAACCAGATCGTGCGCCTGCTGGCCGACAAGATGGAATTCGAGCGCATCCAGGCGGGCATGCCCTGGTGGCGCCGGCTGCTCGCCAAGGCCGGCATCACCCAAGCCGCCGAGACCTACATTCGTTCCAAGAAGGGATACAAGCATCGGCTGCTTGGGATGATTGACGAGTTCCCAAGCCTCGGCAAGCTGGAAATCCTGCAGGAGTCGCTGGCGTTCGTGGCCGGCTACGGTATCAAGTTCTACCTGATCTGCCAGGACATCAACCAGCTCAAGAGCAGGGAGACCGGCTATGGCCCCGACGAAACCATTACGTCGAACTGTCACGTCCAGAACGCCTACCCGCCAAACAGGGTCGAGACCGCCGATCACCTGTCCAAACTGACCGGGACGACGACGGTGGCGAAAGAACAGATCACCACCAGCGGCCGACGCACCAGCGGCTTGCTGGGCCAGGTGTCGCGCACCATCCAGGAAGTGCAGCGCCCGCTGCTGACGACCGACGAATGTCTGCGCATGCCAGGGCCGAAGAAGGACGGCGAGCTGATCGTGGAGGCCGGCGACATGGTGGTCTACGTGGCGGGCTTCCCGGCCATCTACGGCCGCCAGCCGCTGTACTTCCAGGACAAGACCTTCGCGGCGCGCGCCGCCGTCGAAGAACCCAAACACAGCGACAAGGTGCGCGCCACCAGCGCCGCGACCGAAGAGAAGGCGATCACGCTATGAAAATCAAACCCATCCTGCGCAAGATCACCATCGTGACCGCGATCACGGGCCTGGCCGCGACCACGCTCGGCCTGATGTTCTACGTCGCTGGCGGCCGGGTCAACACCACCAGGAGCATCCCGGTCGGCTTGTATTGGACCAGCAGCAAGCCGGTGGAGAAGGGCGCGTACGTGCTGTTATGCCCGCCGCCAGTGGAGGCGATTGCAGAAGCCAAGCGGAGGGGCTACCTGACCACCGGTTTCTGCCCCGGCAAACTCGGCTACATGATGAAGAAAATTTTAGCCGCTAAAGAAGACTCCGTTGCCATCACGAACGAAGGCGTGACGGTCAACGGCGCGATGTTGCCGCTCAGCGGGCCGATGGTGATGGACAAGTACGGCCGGCCGCTGCCGCGCTACCAGCACACCAAATTCGTTATCAGCGACAACGAGGTCCTGGTCATGTCGGACGTGAACGGCAAGTCGTTCGACGGCCGCTACTTCGGCCCGATTCTTCGTTCCCAAATCCAGACCGTCATTGTGCCGGTCATCACCTGGTAGGAGGCGTCATGAGACTGTTCATTGCGGAAAAGCCGGACCTGGCGAAAGCCATCGTTGAAGGCCTCGGCGGCGGTAGCCGGAAGGATGGCTACTATGAATGCGGCGACGACAAAGTGGCCTGGTGCTTCGGCCACATGCTGCAACTGCTCGACCCGGAGGACTACGACGAGCGCTACAAGGTGTGGTCCATGGACGACCTGCCGATGTCGCATATCCCCTGGCGCAAGAAGCCCAGCGGCGATGCCAGCAGCCAGAAGCAGCTCAAGGTCATCACCGGCCTGCTCAAGCAGGCCAACAGCGTCGTCAATGCCGGCGATCCGGACGAGGAAGGCCAGCTTCTGGTCGATGAAATCCTGGAATACGCCAACTGCCGGCTCCCGGTGCAGCGCGTCCTCATCAACAACAACACCACCGTCGCAGTCAAGAAGGCGCTGGCTACGATGCGTGACAACAAGGAATTCGCAGGTCTGTCGGCCGCCGCCGAGGCGCGCAGCGTGGGCGACCAGCTCTACGGCTACAACCTGACCAGGGCGTACACGCTGGCCGCGCGCGCGAAAGGCTACCAAGGCGTCATGAGCGTGGGCCGCGTGCAGACCCCCATCGTCGGCCTAGTGGTGCGCCGCACCCGCGCCTTCAAGGTGCACGAGAAGGCCTACTACTACAACGTCACGGGCCAGTTCGACGTTGCCGGCGTGGCGTTCCCGGCGCGCTACCAGGTGGCCGAGGGCGACCCGGTGGACGAGAAGCGCCGCCTCACCAGCGAGTCGCACGCCCAGGGCATCGCCGATGCCGTCAAGGGCCAGCCGGCGCGGATCGTCAGCGCCGGCACTACCCGCGAGGAAAAACACCCGCCGCTGCCATACAACCTGCTCAAGCTGCAGACGGACGCCTCGCGCAAGTACGGCTACAAACCCGACGAGACCAAGGACATCACCCAATCGCTGCGCGAGAAGCACAAACTCATCACGTACAACCGCAGCGACTGCGAATACCTGAGCGACGAACTGCACGCCGAGGCGCCCGGCGTGCTGGCCGCCGTCGCCAAGACGGCGCCGATCCTGGCCGGCGCCGCGCAGCGCGGCGACCCGACCATCAAAAGCCGCGCCTTCAACTCGGCCAAGGTCTCGGCCCACCACGGGATCATCCCGACCGAGACCGTCGCAGACCTGGCGAACCTGTCCGAGGGCGAGCAGAAAATCTATCTGCTGATCGCCCGCGCCTACATCGCCCAATTCTGGCCCAAGCAGCAGTTTGACCGCACCGATATTCTGATCGAGGTCGCAGGCCACCGCTTCGCGGTGCGCGCCGACGTGACGACCCGCCTTGGCTGGGCTGCGCTGTACAAGAACGACGCTGGCAATGAAGACCTGGAAGGGGACGAGAACGCCGTCGAGGTCGATATTCGGACCTTGCGCGAAGGCCATTCCGGCACCTGCACCGACGCCGAGGCGGCGAAGCAGGAGACCAAGCCGCAGCCGCTGTACACGATGGCAACGCTGCTGACGGACCTGACCCGCGTGGCGAAGTACATCCGCGACGAGCGCCTGCGCAAGCTGCTGCTCGACAAGGACAAGGGCAAGGAAGGGGAGCACGGAGGGATCGGCACGCCGGCCACTAGGGACAGCATCATCAAGACGCTGTTCGACCGGTCCTATCTGATCGAGCAGGGCAAGAACATCGTGCCGACCAAGACCGCCGAAGAGTTCTACGACGCCCTGCCGGATCAGGCGAAATTCCCCGACATGACCGCGCTCTGGCACGAGCAGCAAAAGGTTATCAAGGCGGGCGAACGCGACACGGTGTCGTTCGTCACCGAGCTGATGGAGTACATCGCCGGCGAGGTCGGTGGCGTCAAGGAGCACGGCTTGGATATCAAGGTCGATATCCATCCCTGCCCGACATGCGCGAAGCCATTGGCGCGCATCAAGAAGAAGGACAAGAACGAATTCTTTTGGGGCTGCAGCGGCTACACCGATGGCTGCAAATACTCGTGCGAGGACAAGGCGGGTAAGCCAGTACCCAAGGAAGTCCCGAAGGTCTCGGAGCTGCACAAGTGTATGGCGTGCGGCAAGGGCTTGTCACGCCGCCCGAGTCCGAAGAAGAAGGGCACCTTCTGGTGGAGCTGCAGCGACTACCCGACCTGCAAGCAGTCGTACAACGATGTCAAGGGCAAACCCGACTACAGCAAACCCAAGTCTGCAGCCGCCGCGTAATCAACTTTCAAGGAGCACACCATGACCGACCAAACCGCCGCCATCATCCCCTTCAACCCTGAGGCCGGCAAGAGCGCCGCGCTGCTGGAGACGGCCGCGCCCGGCGACGCCAGCAGCGGCCCCGTCATCGAGAAGCTGCAGGACGCCCTGACGCCAGGCTACCAGGCCGAATTCGATCCGGCCGAGGCCGAGGCGGCCGGCGCGTTCCAGGAGGACGCGCTGAGCGAAGCCGATGCCCTCGCCAGCTCGCATGACACGCTGCACTTCCAGGCGCCGGCCGCGCCGGCCAAGGAGTAATCGGATGGCCTTGTCAATCGAGCAGTGCAAGGAAATGGTCCTTGAATTCTGCTCGATCTACCCCGTCGCGGCGCACGTCGCTTTCAAGATTCGTAATACCCAGGAGGAATTGTATGGACCCGAAAACACCAAAGAAAAAGCCGGCACCATCCTCGGTGCGTTTTGTCCCGAACAGCGACAAGCGGACTTCGCCGCTTCCAACTTTCGTGACACGGACGAGTTTAAAGGAACTCTTAGACACGAAGTCCTCGGACACTTCGGAATCAACACCTTTACCGCCGACGAAAAAGCCGGAGTCCTAACGGCCATTGTCGAGGCCCGCGACCAGCCTGTCTTGCGTGGTCTCTGGCGAAAGATTGATCGACTGTACGAGGACCGCCCAGAGCGCATCCGGGCCGAAGAAGTTTTCGCCTTCACATGCGAGGCGATCCGACCGGACAGGCCAGTCGATCCGATTGAAGCAGAAAAGTCGTACAGAGAGGTCTGCGTGGAACGCACCAGGCCAATGACCGAACGGGACCTGAGCAACATCACGTCCATGGTGGCGCAAGGGATGCGTGACCAGACACGCGAGCCGCAGGAGCATCCGTGGGCCGATTACGAAATGCGAAGAGGTGACAACATGGAAAACGAAAAGAAGCCGTTTCACGAAACCGTCGCGGAAAAGCTGATCGAGCAGCTAAAGCAAGGCACCGCGCCGTGGCAGAAGCCGTGGGAGCCTGGCGAGGCCGGCGCCAACATGCCGGTCAATCCGACGACCGGCAAGCGCTACAAGGGCATCAACGCTCTGCAGCTCATGAGCGAGGGCCGCGAGGACCAGCGCTGGATGACGTACAAGCAGGCGGCGGCCGTCGATGCCCAGGTGCGCAAGGGCGAGAAAGGCACGCCGATCCAGTACTGGAAATTCAGCGAGGATCAGAACAAGACGGACGCGGCCGGCAAGCCGATCCTCGACAGCAGGGGCGAGCCGGTCAAGGAGACCGTCAAGCTTGAGCGGCCGAGGGTGTTCTTCGCCACCGTGTTCAATGCCGAGCAGATCGACGGCCTGGCGCCGCAGCAGCCACGCCAGGAGCATGCCTGGAACGCCGTGGAGCGCGCCGAGCAAATTCTGCAGGCTTCGGGTGCGACGATCCGTCATGGCGAGCACGACCGCGCTTTCTACCGTCCATCGAGCGACAGCATCCACCTTCCCGAGAAGGACCAGTTCCCGACAGCGGACAATTACTACGCGACGGCGCTGCACGAGCTGGGCCACTGGACCGGCCACGGCACGCGGCTGGACCGCGACCTGGTGCATCCCTTCGGCAGCGAGGGCTATGCCAAGGAGGAACTGCGCGCCGAAATCGCCAGCATGATCCTCGGCGACGAGCTTGGGATCGGCCACGATCCCGAGCAGCACGCCGCGTACGTAGGCTCCTGGATTAAGGCCCTGGAAGACGATCCGCTCGAAATTTTCCGGGCCGCCGCCGACGCCGAGAAGATCCAGACCTACGTTTTGGGCCTGGAACAGGCGCAGGTCCAAGAACTTGCGACCTCGCCAGTGGTGGCGGCCAACGAGCACCCGGCCGCGTTTTTGGATACCAACGGTATGCTGCGCGACTGGAATACAGCCGACCAGATGCCAGCCGACTGGCAAGGCGTGGTGAAGAACGAAGGCGCGTTCTGGTATGTGGGCCAAGAGTCTGGCGAACGGTCCTTCACGGTGCTAGCGGCCAGCACCCTGAAAGGCGCCGAGGCCGAGACGGCCAGGGGGCAGGCCTTGGCGGTGGACATTGGCGCGGTTCTGGACGATTCTAGCGTGTCGTTCAGCCACTTCGAGGCCTACCAAGGAGCGACGTTGGAAGAGGCGTTGCGCAGTCGTGGGCTGACGACCATCGGCAATGTCACCGGCAGCGATCCGGCGCAGTTCTACGAAAAAGCAGAGGACCGGCTTTCGCTTGTGTTTGGTATGGAACCAGGAAAAACCGGTGTGGACAATGCCTATCTTGAGCGCAAGGGACTTGCCCAGGAGTTCGCCATTAAGGCCGAACAGCTTATGATGCCGCTCCAAGAGCAGACGATGGAGGCTGACATGACGGTGCCACAGCAGGCAGTTGCGGAAAAGACGGTCGAGGAGCGCGCCGAGGCGTGGACGCTCGCCCGGATCGAGCAGGACACCCTCACGCGCGCCTTGGACAACGCCAGTCTGGCGCAGATCAATCGCATGCAGGAGATGCTGGCCACGATGGAGCCGCTGGATACGCAAAACCCATTCTGGCAGCGGCATGAGCTGCCTCAGGATGTGGCTCCATTGCAGGAGAAGATCGACGCGGCACACGAGCTGGTGGAGTCGTGCCAGGCCGATGCCCGCGTTGCGGAGGCCAGGCTTAATCTTGTCACCGGCCAGGCGTTCGGACGGGAGCGTGCCGGTGGCAACGAAGCTTTTGACCGCGAAGCCCAGGACGTGCTTGGATTCACCCTGCCGCATGATTGGAACGGCCGCGTGCAGGTCCAGGGCAACGTGACCGAGGAAATTAACGGCAAGTTGGTCGTGACCTCGGCATTGTCGAAAGGCACGGCACCCGAGTCGTGGGGCGTCTATGCCCAGCTCGGCGACGGCACGCACGAGCACCTGGCCGACCGGCCGACCGAGCTGCAGGCCGACGAGCTGGCCGAGCGCCTGGCCGTGATCGACGCCCGGTCCACCATCTACGAGCATGAAAAGGCGGCCAAGCTGGCCCGCGTCAATGAGGAACGTGTTCGCCGCAGCCCCGACAGCACCGACGAGGATATTTCAGCGGCTAAAGACGCCCGCAAGAACGCCGAGTTCGCGGCGACGACCAACGACGCTGACCTGCAGCGCAGGATCGAATTCGAGGAGCGTCAGCGCAGCCAGCAGGCGGCGCCGGCCGATGCGCGCCAGGATGCCCCGAAAAACCTGATCACCGTGCCGTACAAGGAGAAAGAGGAAGCGAAGGCGCTGGGCGCGAAATGGGACCGCAAGGAACAGTACTGGTACGTGCCGCAGAATGTCGATCCGGCCCCATTCGCCAAATGGGCGCAGCAGCCGGGCCAAGCGACCCCAGGCGAAGCGCAGGCGCCCGCGACGGCTGCTGACAAGCCGGCCGCCGCGAAGGCCTTGGAGGGGCGTGCATACCTCGCCGTGCCTTACAGCGAACGCACCGCGGCGAAGGCGGCCGGCGCCGAATGGGACAAGGCGGCCAAGTCGTGGTACGCCGGGCCGAAGGCCGACCTGGCGAAGCTGGACAAGTGGAAGCCGGAAAACGTGCCGGCACAGCAGGGTCCGGCGATGACGCCAAGGGAGGAATTCGCCGACGCGCTGAAGTCGATCGGTTGCGTGGTCTCTGCCGGCAGCGACCATCCGATCATGGACGGAGAGAAGCACCGCATCAGCGTCGAGGGCGAGAAGTTCAGCGAGAAATCCGGGTCCGGCTTCTATGTCGGCCACATAGACGGGCATCCGGCCGGCTACATGAAGAACAACCGGACCGGCGTCGACCTCACCTGGAAGGCCAAAGGCTACACGCTCGATCCCGAGCAAAAGGCCCTACTGGCGGCGGAGGCGGCCGAGAAGCTGCAGCGGCGCGAAGCCGAGCTGTCCAAGCAGCAGGAGCAGGCCGCCAAGCGCGTCGGCAAGGAGCTGGGCAAGCTGGTCCCGGTGGCGACGGCCACGCCGTACATGCAGGCCAAGGGCATCGAGCCGCATGCCGGCGCGCTGACCGACAAGGACGGCAAAAAGACCTACGTGCCGGCGACCGACGTGGATGGCAAGCACTGGACGACGCAGTACATCAAGGAAGACGGCACAAAGCGCTTCGCCAAGGACAGCAAGAAGGAAGGTTGCTTCCATGTCGTCGGCGGCATGGCCGAGCTGGCGAAGGCGCCGGCCATCGTCATCGGCGAGGGCTACGCGACCGCCGCTAGCCTGAAACAGTCGCTCGGTTTCGCCACGGTGTCGGCGTTCGACTCGGGCAACCTGGCGGCCGTGGCACAGGCGCTGCACCAGAAGTTCCCGGACAAGCCGGTCGTGATCGCTGGCGACGACGACCGGCACCTGGAAGTGACCCAGGGCGCCAACCCCGGCCGGACCAAGGCCGAGGAAGCCGCAAAGCTGGTCGGCGGGAAGCTGCTGATGCCGATCTTTGCGCCGGGCGAGAACAGCTATCCGGCCAATCTGGAACCAGTGACCCCTGACAAGTACCGCGAACACCAGCGCACCGGCAAGGCCCTGAGCGACGAGCAGACGGCGGCGCTGGCGCAGATGAAGCAGTTCACGGATTTCAACGACCTAGCGAACAAGAGCGCGCTCGGCACCGAAGGAATCGACCGCCAAGTACGGTCCCTGGTCGAATCCGTCATCGAGAAGCACCAGGCGGCGCAGGCTCAGTCCGAGCAGCAGGAGCATGATCGTAGTGCCACCGTCGAGGCAGAGAAGGAGAAAATGGCGCAGCAGGTCGAGGCGTCGAAGCGTCGCCGGGCCGCGAAAGTCGCGTAATCAATCGCCGGGCGGTCGCTTCGGCCCGCTCGGCTCATCCACATGAACAATATTTAGCCGCTAAATTTCGTTGACGATTAACTGTATACAGGTCAATCCTGAGCAGGAGGGACGGCTGACCCGCCAAAGTTCATCATCACTATTGTCCCAATACAGGTAAATGTAGCGGCTCGCGTTTGAAAACGGCCATGCTCGCATTCGACGAGTTTTACGGCTCAAATTAACTGCAAATGACCGTAGGGTCGTGCTCACGCTACCTGCAAACGTGCTTGCAATCGACGTCAGCTCGCATTCGACGGCAGCATGCTCACGCTAACTGCAAATGAAATGCTTGCATTGACAGGCAGCTTTCGCTCCAATGCGGGCGTTGAAAAGAATGCCACACGACATCTAGTTGCCCAATCATGCACCTTGAATTATTGTACGGGGTTATCATTTATCGATCGACGTCAACAAGCAACGTAAATAGGAACAATAATGGCGATTAATCAGGTGGCTGTCAGCCATACCATGCTGCGCGACGAAGGCGAGGCGGGAAGTTTTCTCGCCGCACAAGTCGTTGAAAAACTCGGCGGTCAGAGTCCTAACGTACTCATTGTGTTCGCCTCTCCGGAGTTCGATTACGTAGCGCTCCTCCAGGCAATTGAGGCTGGCTGCAAGCCCGACATTATGGTTGGCTGCTCTTCAGCAGGTGAATTTTCCGGCTGCAAAGATGGCAATGCTTCTGTATCGCTCATGGCGATCCGGGCCGAGGACATGCTTTTCAACGCTGCGCTCGGCAAGGGCATTGCCGCTGGCCCTATTCCAGCGCTCGATCAGATCATGCCAGTATTTACTGGCGCGCAGCACCACGACTTTCCCTATCGCTGCGCGCTGGTACTCACCGATGCCTTGGCCGGTTACACCGACGACATGATCCATGAAATAACGGTGCGTACTGGCGGGACCTACCAACTCTTTGGCGGCGGCGCGGCTGACGATGCCCGCTTTCAGCAGACGCACGTATTCATGGGAAGCAGTGTCCACGACGATGCGGTTGTGGTGCTGGAGATGTTGTCGAAGAGACCTATCGGACTGGGTGTCCGTCACGGCTGGGAGCCGTCGGGTGAACCTCTCCGCGTGACTGAGGCCGATGGCAACAAGATAATCAGCCTGAACGCGATCCCGGCCGGTGACGTATTTGCCGCCCATGCCGAGCGCACCGGGCAGGTTTTCAAGCGTGACGACCCTCTCCCTTTCTTTCTTCACAACGTCATCGGCATCGACACTGGCGATGGATTCAAGCTGCGCGTTCCTCTCTCACTAGGCAACGATGGTTCGGTTTCATGCGCTGCCGCAGTGCCGGTCGGCTCGACCGTGCGTCTGATGGTAGCAAACGTCAATTCGGCATGCGAAGCCGCTAGCCAGGCTTCGCGTGCTGCCCTCGACGGCTTACAGGGTATGCCCCTCGCTGGCTCCCTCTTGTTCGACTGCGCCGCCACTCGACTTCGGCTGGGCCGGGCGTTCGGCGACGAGCTTAAGGCGGTTGCCGATACGCTTGGCTCTGACAATTTTGCTGGCTGTAATACGTACGGACAAATCGCACGCGCTGAAGGGCAGTTCTCAGGATTCCACAATTGCACTGCGATCGTTTGTGCCATCCCTGCATGAAGTAAATGATAACGTTCGAGTTGGTCGAGATATTTACACAACTGCAGGCACCGAAAAACCGTGCCAGCGGCGCTGCTGCGCTCGCAGCCTTCAGCGGCGCCGAACAGGTTCTCTTGTTTGGAAAGGACAAGGAAATCGGTCTGTTCCTGCCGGCTGCCGGGCTGCCGCAAACGCTGCATGAAGGTGGCCGCTGGCAAAGTTTTTTGAAGGTATGCGAGCATGAGCGGTTCGCGAGCGCCATCATGCACTCTCCGAATGGCGCCGAAATTAGCGTCTTCGGCATGACGGACGCTGCTGCGCTCGCGGCGATTGTCTTTTTGGGAGAGCGTCCGCATCCAGACCTATGTGGTCAGGTCGGCGCGCTACTGCCGCTGCTTGGCGCCATGCTAACGGTGGAACGTACCGCCTTTGCGGCGGACGGTCATGCCGCTGCTGCGCGTGAGAACAGCCGCAGAGCCAGCGCGCTGAACGCGGCACTCGACGTTAACCGGCGCGAACTTCAAGAGGCCTTTCGGCAGGCTGAGCGCGAGCTCGAATCACGCCGCGCCGCCGAGAGCAAACTGCGTGAAGCTGACCGCCGCAAGGACGAATTTTTAGCTATGCTCGCCCATGAACTCCGAAACCCACTTGCCCCCATCAATATGGCTGCGCAGATCCTGAAATTTGGCCCGGTCGATCCGGCGCGCCTGAGCCAGACCTGCGCAATCATCGACCGACAGGTTTCTCATATGACACGTCTGCTCGATGACTTGCTCGATGTCTCACGTGTCACGGGGGGGATGGTAGTGCTGTCGCGGGAGGTGCACGATATGCGGGCTATTGTTGACCAGGCGCTGGAACAAACGCGTCCACTGATGAACGCTCGCCAACACTGCCTGACCTTTGATCTACCCAGCGTCGAGGTCCTGGTATTCGGCGACGGCACGAGGCTAGTGCAAGTAGTGACCAATCTACTGAACAACGCGGCCAAGTATACTCCGCTAAGTGGGGAATTAAAGATCAAGCTCGCCCTGCAGGACGATATGATGGTGTTGGCTGTGAGCGACAACGGCATTGGCATCGACGCTGCGCTACTGCCGCACGTGTTCGAACTGTTCATTCAGGGCGAGCGGTCGTCAGACCGCTCGCAGGGCGGCCTTGGGCTTGGCCTTGCTCTGGTACGCAGTTTAGTTGAGCGCCACGGCGGCGCTGTCCAAGCGCGTAGCATGGGCCCCGGCTTGGGCAGTGAGTTCGAAGTTGTCTTGCCGCTAGCGCGGCCTGGCACACTCGAAGCCTCGGACCGCCCCAGCAACGAAGCGGCGGGCATGAAGGCGCTGGACGTCATCGTGGTAGACGACAATGAAGACGCGGCCAATACGCTTGCCTTGTTCCTCGAAGGACATGGCCACCACGTGCGGGTTGCCTTCAACGCAGCCTCTGCATTGACGATGGCGGTTGCTCACCCGCCCCGAGTCATGCTGATCGACCTTGGCCTGCCTGACATGGACGGCCGCGACCTGGCGCGCCAGCTGCGCGCTCGACATACGAGCGGCAACTGCACATACATAGCCCTCACCGGCTACGGGCGCCCGGAAGACCGCGCCTCGTCTCTCAAGGCCGGCTTCCAATATCACTTGACCAAGCCAGCAAATCCAATGGAGCTCATGCAGCTGATCCGTTCGCTTTCCGCAACGACTAAGATTTGAGGTGACAATCCGCTTCTGGTCGAACTAGTCGCTTGAATAGCACGCTGTACGTGAGCTTGCGCGGCCGAGCCAGTTCCCAATCCGAACGTTATCAACGGTACGAGGAACAATGCTTCCCACCCCTGAGTAAATCATTCTTTTTCCGCAGTGATTAAATTGACGGAATCGGATGTCGTATAGAATGAGGAGACAATTTCACCTGGACCTTTCAATCATGCGCACCAGCGACTTCTATGCGACTTAGCCACTTCATAACAAACCACATGGAAGAGATTCTTGCCCAGTGGGAAATGTTCGCCGCTACCGTGGTGCCGCCAGCTTTGACAATGGATAAGGTAGCGCTGCGCAATCACGCAAAACTCATGTTGGAGGCGATTGTCTTAGATCTGGACAACTCCCAGACTGACGTAGCACAGCAACTGAAGTCATACGGCACTGGAAGGGTCCTTCCGGAGGAAAGCTCCGCCGAGACGCATGCGCAAGCTCGCCTTTTTTCTGGTTTCAATATTGAACAACTGGTCTCCGAGTATCGCGCCCTGCGAGCTAGTGTCTTGCGGCTTTGGTTGGAGGACGACGGGGTCCAGCTAACGACGGATGCGATGGATGTGATGCGTTTTAACGAGGCCATTGATCAGGCGGTTGCTGAATCGGTCGGTCGCTATGCGGAAATAGTCTCCAAGTCCCAACACCTTTTTTTAGCAATCTTGGGACACGACTTGCGAAATCCTTTGGCTACTACCCTTATGGCCGCACGCTTCATCATGGAGGGAACTGAAGTGGATCCGCGCTACTCTTCCGCGGCAACACGAATTCACAATGCAGGTCAACGGATGAACAGTCTCGTCAATGATCTTCTCGACTATACAAAAGCAAACTTGGGTACTGGTTTGCCTGTAATACATAAGTACGTTAACTTAGCTGACCTGGTACAGAGCGCCTTATCCGAGCAGCAAATGGCGCACCCGGAGATTACTTTTGAACTAGTTGCGAGCGGCGACTGCGATGGGCAATGGGACGACAATCGTCTTGCCCAGGTGCTTTCGAATCTATTGAGCAATGCGGTGCAGTACGGGAGCAAAGATCATCCAGTGATTCTACGAATTTCCTCGGACGAGTTTTCCGTAATACTGCGCATTGAGAATTTCGGTAAAGCGATCCCGCCAGAAAAACTGAATACGATTTTCGAGCCGCTTGTGCGGATTGCGGGTCATACCGATACAGTGCATGGGAACAACCTTGGCATCGGTTTGTTCATAGTGCGAGAAATCGTTCGTGCTCATGGAGGCTCGGTAAAGGTCACGTCAAACGAACTAACAGGCACCGCGTTCGTAGTCACGTTGCCGCGCCGCCCTCCACAGCATCCTGTCCACATACAGTTCACACCACGCTAAGGGTTCGATGACCCTGTCCGTCAACTGGAAGCGGTCTATAATGAGTGTAACAACTCAGTTGTGAAGGAAATCACTATGAAACTGAAACGCGGCTCCAAACGATTTAGCTCCCCCACGGTCTTGAGGGGAGATGCACCTTTTCTCGGAGCCACCGTCAAGGAGTGGGACGACGCGCTAACCGGGAACATGGAGAAGTCTCTTGCCAGAGTCAAAATTCTGGCCCAGGAACACGGACCGAAACGCGATGCGTCCAAGGCCACGACATTCGATCTCGCCAGCTTCGCTGGCAAGCGCCTTGCCACTGCCAAATAATTCTCTCTTCCACTACTTGTAAACGCGGCTAAGCCCGCGTTTTTTTATATGTCCGACGAAAAAAAACAAGCCAAACTCGACCTTCATGTAGTGGTATTTGCCGGCCCGAACGGTTCCGGTAAGACTTCCCTGATTGACGACATCAAGGAAACAGGCTTGGCAACCGTCCAGGGTGTCTACCCCGTTCCCACCCTCTTCATCAATCCCGACCAGGTTGCGAAGGACCTGAAAGGCGAGTTCGCCGACCAGGACGCCCGCGACCTCGCTGCGGCCAGGGCGGCCGTGTCGATGAGGGCCGAGGCCATCGAGAACCACCTGCCGTTCGCTTTCGAGACCGTCATGTCGCATCCTTCACGAATCAATGAAATGCTGATGCTCAAGGAGCAGGAATACAAGCTGTTCCTCACATTCATCACCACCGACGATCCGGAAAAAAATGTCGCCCGTGTCACCATGCGCTACGAGACCGGTACGACCACCGGCCATTACGTCCCGCCCGATAAGGTGCGTGAGCGCTATCACCGCACCCTGGCCCTCCTGCCCAGGGCCGCCGAGATTGCCGATGCGGTCTATATCTACGACAACTCGGCAGACTTCCAGAAGCCGGCGCTGCAGGCCGTCATCGAGCGTGACCAGCAATTCATGATCTCCCCGGATGCCAAGGAGTGGGTCCTGAAAAGCCTAGTCTATCCCCTACAGCAGCGGGAGCGCGAACTGGATCAGTTGATAGCGATGATCGACAACAAAGGCCATGCCTTGGGCGATACAGACGAACTGCACGGCACCTATAAGGGCGCAGTCCTGTTCAAGACAACCTACTACCTGGCCCAGCTCGATGAGGCGACCAACCAGGCGATTATTCACGACCGCCTCATGCTCGATCCCGGACAGAAGGGAATCGACAACGAGCCGCCTAAGTACGCGCACAAGGAAGACCTGACGATCCGCTATTCTCAGGCGAATGCCCCAAAAGTTGAACGCCACCCCCTGCCGTGAATGTGGAAATCCAGGTGCAATGGAACGTAAAACCGGTTTAGGGGAGAGGAGGGAAAACGGAAAAAATAGCACGCTAAGCCTACGCGCGACTTTTGGAGGGTTCTACCTGGATGACAGGCCGCTTAGATGCGCTTGCCAGGGGAGAGAAACGCACTGGACAAACAACTCGAACATATGCGTCGCCATAGCCGCAGGCGGGGCACTTTCCTAAAAGCTTTCTTGGTTGTGCGTCAGGACCAATTCGGCTAAAAAGCAAATGCACTGGCACATCCGGTTGCGTAATAAGCACATTGGAGTTGATAACATCACCATCGGGAAGTATTCAGTTCAGCTCATTCATGCCGGATTCTAACAGCTCCTTCAATATAGCAAGCAAACTATCGACTTTTAAGTCGGGTGCAGCAAGCTTTGCAGTAAGAAATTTTTGGTCTAAACTCATTTATTAACTCTCCAATAATAATACCGCTTGTCGGATCCTAGTGGAATGTTGTCTAATTGTAAATAATTTTATTTTTAAAATTTCTTTACTAACCTTTTAGTCAGTAAAGGTCAAAGTTTTCCCTATCATAAACCATAGTTCTATTTTTAGAAATTTAATGACGAAAAAATATTACCGTTTGACTGATTGCAAATGCCATTTACGGTCTATGGCCAACTTTACGCCATTGCTCATAATAATGCGATATCCACGATTGAAGAGTAAACGTGCACTATCTCCTTCTGGATGTTTTTTACTAAATCCAATAAAAGACCCTTCCGGCGGCATTTGAAAAGCGAAAGCGATATTCTGAACACCCGCAGCTTTAACCAACATGTTTTCTGTTTTCATATCGTCCATCATGATTACTGCAACGTCTATGCGGCCCATGGCCAACTTCTTTATATTCGTCAGTTCTGACCGCGCCTCAACAAACGAAGTTCCACGCGGAACCTTTTCAGTGAGCGCAAGCGGGTATTCGTAGCCATTCACGATACCTATCCGTATGTTCGTTGGAAGAGCATCTACCGATTTGGCTATTATGGGATGCTTCGGATTGAAGTAAATACGAGGATATGCTTGATATAACGGCAAATCGGCGAACCAAACTTTGTCGTGGAGTTCCGGTGCATCTGCCATACTTAAGCAACCCGCCACCGATCCTGCCATCACATATTTTTTGCAACGGGCGTACGGAACGACGAGCAACTTCACTTCAGTATGCACGGCTGAAAACGATGCCAACACTATTTCGTTCGCGTATCCCGAGCCATCGGCATTGGACCAAGGTGCAGCGGCATCTTCCGCCATAATTTCAAGTGTTTTTGCTGCAAAAGCATCATTTGAAATTAGTGCAAATAAAACAACAATATAATAAATCATAACAAGCCCCTAACGATTGGCTCTGATTAAGCGCATTCACTTTCTTCTCGGCCTAACTGTACGCCCCAGGCCATTGACCGCCACCGTCAATGGCCTGCTTCTTTGTTATGCAGTAGTTCCCTGACCATACCATTGAACTAAGAACCTCCGAGGTCTCCGGCGACGAAATACTCAGCAGCCTCAACCAACTTTCTAAGATGTAACAGCTCTCCAACTCGTCGTTCAAGGTCAGCTCTAAGTCGTTGGTCGTGCACTGGAAGAAAGTGACCTTTAACGGGCGTCTCCCCGCAGCCACACGCACAGTCAATAAAGTTCTCCCTCGAATTCTTGGTATTTTATTTTTCATACCGTTTTCGCTAACTGTAGCGACCTGCGTTTGAAAACGGGCCGACCAGCATTTGACGCGTTTTTCGACCAAGATTAACTGCAACTGATGGGGCGCTCGAACCAGCATTAGCTGCAAGTCAGCCTGCATTTGACGGGACCGACCTGCATTCCATCGGTGTCGACCAGCAATAACTGCAACTGACCGGCCGCCCATAAAGCCGTTCTGTTCCGCAATTGGTGGACGAAGATTTATGCACCGGGTTCTTGGACGCACGATACCGGGCGCGGTCGTGATGACTAGCACGTGCCTTGGGGCTTTCCTGAAAACCCTAGTTTTCTGCACTTGTGTCAGAGTTGACTAGGTGTGATCGCGGCGCACTTGGTCAGACCTGATCCAGTCGGAACGCCTGGAGCCGGTCGTAAATGTCCATGGCAGCGTTGTGCGTATCTTCCATTCGCTTCGTCAGCTCCAAGAGAATCGCATTCTCCCGGACGCCGCCTTTCATAGCGGAAAGAAGGTTTTCCACCGCTGTGTTTTCCACCAACCTGGCCGCTTTCCATTCTTCCATAAGCGGCAACGCTTCCATGTCGTAGATCATTTTTTTCCTTCGAAAGTATTGAAAACATAACATGGTCATGAAAAACCGAAGACACAAGGGGACGCACAATAAAAATCGCCGATAGGCTTAGCTAACAGAATGAACGCGGCGCTTACGTTCGCCGAAATACGCGGACAGGACTACATGCAAGTATTCCTGGTTCGACGCGATGGAATGCAGGTCGGCCCCGTTAAATGCAGGCTGACTTGCAGCTAATGCTGGTTCGCGCGCCCCGTCAGTCGCAGTTATTGTCAGTCGAAATCTGCGTCAAATGCAGGTCGAGCTAATTTGAAATGCAGGTTGCTAAAGCTAACGGCTGCTGCTGGCCGAAAGCTGCCTGCTGTGGGCTCAGATTGTACCTTAGAGGTACACCCATGCGCAGCGCTGACATTGAGACGTTTTTCGCGTCTCGCATGGGTTGATGTAGCACATTCGAGACAGGGTAGCCCGGTCGTCTAGACCCCAACGAGACGATACCCATTGCAAGCTCATTTGCAGTTAGCGTGAGCACGAGCCCTCCGCCATTTGCAGTTAATTCGAGCCGAAACTGGCATCGAATGCGAGCACGGGCAGTTTCAAACGAGAGCCGCTACAACTATGGAACCGTCAACAAACCAATGCGCGTTTAGGCTGTACGAAGCGGTCTTCAATGGTCAAGTCGAGCTGTGCTGCGCCAACCCGGATGACAGGGCGCTTCGACCCAAAGCTGACGATGCTTATTCCTTGGAACTCTCATCAGCTGGAGATAAGTTAATTGGGCAGCCGCCCTTAGTAGGCACGATCAACGATTGCGTATCCTGATGTACAAATTTCTTCTGCTGCACGATTTGCACGACTACTGCAAGGCCGTCAACAAACAGCAGCTAATTTATCAGCAGATAAAATCGAAAATATCAAACCAAAATAGTACTATCTATTAAGCATAAAAGAAAATTATTAATAAGTTTCATTTCGCTTTTTGGAGCAATAACATCAATGCGTCAATATCAACAGGTTTAACCAAATGATAATTAAATCCTGCATCCACACTTTTTTGCATATCTTTCTCTTGGCCCCACCCTGTTAGAGCTACAAGTATAGCATTTTCGCCCCATTCTACATTTCGTATAAAGCGAGCAGTATCAAAACCATTCATTTTAGGCATGCCAATGTCGCATATAACAACATCAGGCTTAAACTTTGATCCTATTACAATTCCAGATTCCCCATCGTAAGCTGTGCGAACTTCATTACCCTTAAACTGAAGAAGTAGAGCTAATAATTCCGCAGCATCTTCGTTATCATCAATGACAAGTATCCGAAATTCGAGAATTGGCGTAGTAAATATAGAATCAACACTATGCATATCCACTAAATTAGTAGTAGAAACTGGTAAATTAATTATGAATTTACTGCCAAGCCCTTCACCTTCACTGAATGCATTAATAGTTCCGCCATGCAAATTAACTAAACTTTTTGCTAGCGACAATCCCAGCCCTAAGCCTCCAGTTGTTTTTTCCAATGTTCTGTCAACCTGAGTGAACATTGTGAAAATATCATTGAGCATGTTCTCAGGAATTCCAATTCCGTTATCAACAATACTTATTGTAACTGATGCACTATCATGACATACAGATAAACTTATATGGCCGCCGTCATGTGTATATTTTGCCGAATTGTTTAGTAAATTCGCTAAAACTTGGGATAGCCGAACGCTATCACCATCTAAGTAAATTGAATCGTCTGATAGTTCAATAGATAGCGTTTGGCCTTTTTCCGCAATTATGTGGCGGCTTATTTCTATCGCTGACGAAATGACTTCATTCAACTGAATTCTTTCGTTATGCAATTGAAGCTTATTCGTATTCACTCTGCTAATATCAAGCAAATCATCAACTAGCCGGGTCATCTGAATGAGCTGTCGTTCCATAATTGAACATGCTTGGGCAATTACTTGATTTGAATCAACACTCTTTATTAACTGCACGCCACTTTTTAATGGCGCTAACGGATTTCTAAGCTCATGAGCAAGTATTGCTATAAAATTATCTTTCTCACGGCTTGCATCTCGTAATATTTCTTCGGCCTTCTTCTGTTCGCTTACATCAATAGTAACACCATCAAAACGAATCGGAACTCCATCTACCGTGTAAAATGCATGACCAATAGCCCTTATCCATTTTACAGCCCCAAAACTTGGATTGATCGTACGATAAATTACATCATAGGACGCCCGCTCAACGATACTTCGTTCAATGGCTTGGCGAGTAATTTCACGATCATCAGGATGAAGAAGTTCGTAAAAATTCTGAATTGTAACAACCGCGTGGGGTGACAGATGAAAGTGTTTTTTTACCACTTCATCCCATTCAAGTATATTAAAAGGCAAGTCGCAATACCAGAACCCAACACCACTGCTATTGCGAACCATTGACAACCGTTCTTCACTTATCTTCAAAGCAGCTTCGGCACGCACTTTTTCTAGTGCCGCCCAAGTCCGCTCAGCTGTTTCTTGGATCAAAACAATTTCGTGAGCAAACCAATCTCGTCGCTCAGAAATATGGACAGTCATACCTGCCACAAATTGTCCATTTTTCACGAGTGGCACGTCAACGTGGGCCCGCACTTGAATAGTTTTAAAAGCATCTTTTTCGTATTGAGAGCGATTAATTTCATTAGTCGCATCCGATTCTACGACTGTAATTCCCTTAAGCAATGATTCAAGAAGCATTGGCCCAAATGAATCTACTGGATATTTACCTGCAAGCGGCTGTACACCTGCAGTAAAGTCACGTTCAATAATGTATTCATCACCCATAATTTCAAAATAGACAACTCGATTAGCACCTAATTGCTCACCAAGCACTCTACTTGCTTCAGCCTGTACATCGATAGCCCTTGATAATGGGCGTAATGTTTCTGATAGCCTCATTTGGAAAGCCTGTAATTCTTCTGCATGTCGCCTCTCCGTAACGTCACCGATAATGCCGACCATACGAATAGGTTTTCCGTCGAAATTATTTTTGACAACACCTTTACTCCATATATATCGGAGCGCGCCGTCAGCGCGAAGAATTTTGCATTCGACGCTCCAAGGCAATCCGAAATTCAATGCTAAGTGAAAATCGGCGTCAACTTTTAATCGATCCGTCGGAACAACATGTTCAATAAACATTTCGTATGTCCACTCAGTAAGTTGCGGATCATAACCGAAAATTTCATCATGACGTGCGGTGCGAATTGACGTGTTATCTATAAGATCAAGTGCCCAATGTCCAAGCTTGGCTGCAGAAAGGGCAAAGTCCAATTGTTCTTGACCTTCGCGTAACTGCTCTACTATTTTCATCCGTTCACTTACGTCACGCGCGGTGCCTGCGATTGCTTCTACTTCACCGTTTTCACCAATAACTGGAACAAAAATATAATCATATCTCCGGTAGCCGTTTGCGCCATTAAATGATACCTCTCCTCTAATTGGCTTTTGAGTTGTCACTATTAAATCAAATTCCTTACTATGCATCGTGGCATGCGCAGGTGTGTAACCAATTTCTAACAAGGTTTTCCCAATCGAGCTTTCAAGATTAAGTCCCCACATACTAAGCAAAGTATCATTGGCGTAAATGACGCGATGGTCAAGACCAAAAACATAAACCAAGTCAGATGTGTTGGTTAGAACGGTTTCATAAGCTCGTTGGAGTTTCGCAGAATCTGCTAAGATTGTGGGTCCTATTTGACTAATAGTATTCGCAATTAATGATTCAAAAGACTTTTTATCAGTTTCAAAATTACCGTTTACGTCGCGGGATTGGTTCAGATTCTGTTCATTGCCCTCGACGTTTGATAATTGAGTACTGTCTAACGCATTAAAAGTCAGCTGGCTAGCTTCCTTGTTGTTATTGGGAGGATTAGAATTTGCTTTCATAAGTGGGCTGGCTGATGAAAATTGGAGTTGTGCATAGTATAAGGTAGCTTGCAACTCTTGGGTTAATTGGTCCCATCTCAGTTGCCACCCGCCTCACCACGATTTCCACTGTCGGAAATCGGAATTGTGCAAGCTAGTTGGCGCATAAATGCGACATTTGCGATTTTTCCCGTATCGACGGATCGCCTGGCGATTAGGCATTTCTATAAACTGCGCAGATTGTCAGGAGTCGGCTGCACTCGCCCCCTGCAAGGCGGCGTAAAGGGCTGTCTTGCCGATCTTGAGCCGTGCGGCAGCCTCGCGGATGTTCAGCCCGTTGGCGATGTGTTCCCGCGCTCGCTGCAACTTGTCAGCGGTGACAACCGGCTTGCGGCCCCCTTTGCGGCCACGAGCAGCGGCGGCGGCCAACCCGGCTTTGGTTCGGTCTTGGATCAAATCGCGTTCGAACTGCCCTAATGCGCCGAACACATGAAAGAAGAGCCGCCCGCCCGATGTGGTCGTGTCAATGCTTTCCGTCAGCGACCGGAACCCGACGCCACGCGCTTCGAGCCCGCCGATGACCTCAATCAGATGCGGTAGAGAGCGGCCAAGCCGATCCAGTCGCCAAACGGCCAGTACATCTCCATCGCGCAGAAAGGCCAGCACGGCGGCCAAGCCGGGGCGGTTGATCTTAGTTCCGGAAATAGAGTCCTCAAAAATCCGTTCGCAGCCCGCCATACGCAGCGCATCCGTTTGCAAGGCGGTGTCCTGTTCCGCAGTCGAAACCCGCGCATAGCCAATAAGTGCCATTGTACGTCCTTTTGTCCGTTATTCCGTCCGCCTATCTTAATGTCCGACAACCCGTTAATCAAGTGCATTGTCGGACAACACCCGGCATGGCCGCCTAATGATCGTTTGACGGACATTGACAGTAAGGCGTTTTTGCATTACCATGCGAAGCATCAACCTACGAGATTGCGAGCACACTATGACTACCTTGACCGTTACCGCACGGGGGCAAGTGACGTTTCGGAAAGACGTATTGCAACACCTTGGCATCAAGCCAGGTGAAAAGATCGAGCTGGACTTGCTGCCAGATGGTCGGGGCGTACTCAAGGCGGCGCGGCCCGCTGGGACGATAGCCAGCTTTGTCGGCCTGCTCGCGGGCAAAATGCAGAAGGTTGCCACCATCGAAGAAATCAACGAGGCGGCTGCACAGGGATGGGCAGGCAAGAAATGAAGGTCGCAGTCGATACCAACGTCCTTGTGCGTGCTGTTGTGCGTGATGATCCATTACAAGCGACCGTCGCCGCCGCAGTCTTGACCGATGCCGAGTTGATCGCGGTCGCGCTGCCGTGTCTATGCGAATTCGTTTGGGTGCTGCTCCGCGTATATGGCTTCCAGCAAGCCGACGCGGCCAGCGCGATCCGGGCGCTACTGGCCGCAGCCAACGTGGAAGTGAACCGGCCCGCCGTGGAGGCCGGTTTGCTGGTGCTCGATGCGGGGGGCGATTTTGCCGATGGCGTTATTGCCTACGAGGGCAATTGGCTTGGCGGGGAAACCTTCGTTTCCTTCGACAAGAAGGCGGTGGCACTTCTCACGGCTCAAGGGCAATCAACGCTCCTTTTGTGACGGACATGAGCATGAACGAGCACGGTGCAATGGACTTCTGAGCTATTCCTGCCTCTCGCGGCACATCGTGTATAGGACTCCTGATACATCCCGTTCAAAAGTTCTATGCACACGGAGCGGCCAGCCCCGTGTGCTGGTGCAGTCGCCTGCTGAAAATGACACCCGGATAGGCCTATTTGCAGTCTATACAGTACCAGAATCGGATGGTACTCCAAGGGGATACCCATGACGAGCCGGCCGACCGCGTTGCGCGATCCGACCGGGCCACGCGGTCGGCCTCCATCGGGGCTACTGTTGATTTATTCCAACTGCGCGCCCCGCGCTATACTGTATATAAATACAGGTGCGAGGCTCCAAATGAATTTCATCGAATTACCAGACCAGATCAACAATGTCGCCGACCGCGAGGCGCAGCCGGCAGCACTGCAGCCGCCGCGAAGTTTCCGGCCGCTTCTGCAGCACAAGCTGGCTGCCGGCTTTCCGTCGCCGGCAGCGGATTACATCGAAAAGGGACTCGACCTCAACGCCTACCTGGTGCAGCACAAGGAGGCGTCGTTCTTCTTTCGCGTCGTTGGCGAGAGCGTTTCCGGCGCCGGCATCCTGGACGGCGATATCGTGCTTGTGGACCGCTCTGTCAATCCGTGCCACGGACACTACGTACTCGCCGTCGTGGACGGGGAGTACACCTTGAAGCGCTTGCACCACCTACACGGTGTCATCGAGCTGCACCCGGAGAATCCCTCCTTCGCGCCGATCCGGCTGGTCGAGGGCCAGGAGTTGCAACTGTGGGGCGTGGTGACGGCCGTCGTCCGCAAGTACCGCGTGTAGCCATGGCCGACGCAAGCTCCCAGGTGTTCGCGCTGGTCGATGTCAACAATATGTACGTGTCGTGCGAAAGAGCGTTCAACCCCAGGCTGCGCGACCGGCCGGTGGTCGTGCTGTCGAATAACGATGGCTGTTGCGTCGCCAGGTCCAACGAGGTCAAGGCCCTCGGCGTCAAGATGGGCACACCGTGGTTCCAGATGAAGGACCTTGTGCGGCAATACGGCATCGTCGGCCTCAGCTCGAATTACGCGCTGTACGGCGACATGAGCAACAGGATCATGATGATCCTGCGCAGCTATAGCCCTAATGTCGAGGTCTACAGCATCGACGAATCGTTCCTCAGCTTAAACGGCCTGGGCGGTCTCTGGCCGTCGCCCACGGCCATGGGCCAGGCGATCCGGGCGCAGATACTTCAATGGACCAGCCTGCCCGTATGCGTTGGCGTGGGCAGTTCCAAGACTTTGGCGAAGCTGGCCAACCATGTCGCAAAAAAGGTCCCCCTCTTCGACAGTGTGTGCGACTTCACCAATATGTCGGCCGCCCGCGAACGCTGGCTGTTCGAGAGGATCGACGTGGGCGAGGTGTGGGGCGTCGGCCGGCGCATCGCCGCCAAGCTGCACGACATGGACATCCACACCGTCCAGGACCTCAAGAACGCGTCGCCGCGCGATATACGTGCCCGCTTCGGCGTGGTCATGGAGCGGACGTGCCAGGAGCTGCGTGGCTTGTCGTGCCTAGCCCTCGAAGAAGTCGCGCCCCCTCGTCAGGAGATAGTCTCGTCCAAGTCCTTCGGCGCCATGGCCGTCAGCCTGGCCGAGCTGGAAGAGGCGGTATCGACGTACATCGCCCGTGCCGGCGAAAAGCTGCGGGCGCAACGCTCCGTGTGCGGCGCGGTCCACGTGTTCGTGCAAACGAACCCTTTCCGCCAGCAGGACCCGCAATACAGCAACGGACTCACGGTGCCGCTGATTGAGCCGACCAACGACAACCGAATTCTTGCCGGCGCCGCGCTGCTGGGCCTAGCCGCCATCTACCGCGAGGGTTTCCAATACAAGAAAGCCGGCGTCATGCTGATGAACCTGGCGCCCGGCGCGATCCGCCAGGGAACGCTGTTCGACGCCCCACGTGAGCGCGAGAAATCGGTGCGCGTGATGGCAGCGCTCGATGCGCTGAACCAGCGCTTCGGCCGCGACGCCGTGCATCTTGGCTCGGCCGGTCTGGCACCGCGCTGGGCGATGCGCGCCGAGAACAAGACCCCCTGTTACACGACCAGATGGGACGAATTGCCCAGGGCGCTTGCGAACTGATCGGAGCGGCGCCGGCAACACCTGTCTTGTAAAATCATCCTGTTTCGTCACCGAAAGCAGCCCATGTGCATCAATTACACGCCTGTTAGCCAGCATGGCCTCGACTTCTTCAACACCGTCGCGCCGGCCGACGCCGAGTGGCCGGCCGAGACCTGGCAGGACTACCGCGCACCGATCATCCGCCTTGGCGCGAATGGCGAGCGCGAGACACTGGTGGGATCATATGGTATGGTGCCGCAAAAAAAAATCCCGCCACATGTCAAGAAGTTCAGCACGATGAACGCCAGGTCGGAGGATGTTGGTACGAAGCGGAGCTACGCTAAGCCATGGCGCGAGGGCCAGCTATGCCTTGTTCCGATGGATCGATTCTATGAACCCAACTGGGAAACGGGCAAGCATGTCCGTTGGGGTATCGGCATGCGTGATACGCGGCCGTTCGCGGTGGCCGGCCTATGGCGGGAGTGGCCCGAAGCCGATGGCGGGGTGGCCTACTCCTTCACTCAGCTCACGATCAACGCGGCCGGCCACGACCTCATGGAGCACTTTCACAAACCGGGCCAGGAAAAGCGCTCGCTGGTGATCGTTCCTCCGGACGAATATGACGAATGGCTACATTGCCGGAACCCGGAATTGGCCCGCGCATTTTTGGGCCTCTATCCGGCCGAGCTGATGGCTGCCGAGCCGGCCCCCAAACCTCCCAAGGATTCTGCCCCTGCAGCCGGAGATTGAGAAATCCAGCGCCCAAAGGCGTTCGCCTGCTTGGGACTAAGCGCGTCAAGCGGGCGCTCCGCCTGCTTGAAGTACGCCATTTCGGCGTATACCGTGCCGAGCTGGCTCGCATCCTTCGAGAGCACGTAATTGACTGGCGGCTCGGCCGCCATGCAATTGCAGAGCGCTTGCGTGACTTCGTTCAACGTCGGCATGATGGCTACCTTTCGCGTTAGGAGGCGAGCTGATCGGCATGCTCGTCCATGAAGTCAATCTCGTTCCATGCCGCGCACCAAGCAGCAGGAAGTCCGGAAACGGCCACCATGAATTCAACGCAACGTTCGTCGTTGAGGACCGGCATGCCGTCGCTGAATTTTAGCAAATTCGGGTACGTCGCCCGATCCGCCGCCAGCTCGTCCGCCAGCTCGCCCATCGTATAGATGCCAGAAAAGCGCTTGTAGCGCTCCAGGGCTGTATCGAGCGCGCCTCTCTGCCAACTCGGCACGCCCTCCATTACTTGTTTCGCTTCCTCGATGTTCATCGCCCTGCTCCCTATTGATCGGTCAACGGCCTACTTGCGGCGGTAGGCCAGGTATACCGGCCAAAACCACGCATAGAACATGCGCAGCCACACCCGGTTATGGAATTTCAAGCTTGACGGCTCCGGCGTGATCGGGACACGCATGGCCCTGATGACCAGGTGGCCTATGCACTGATATGCCACACCGAACCACAAGAACAAGGGCCAACGGGCCAAGAAGCCCCAGGCGCATATCAGGCCAAGATTGACCAGGCCGACCACCAGCGTCTTGCGCCTCGATCCGAATACCGTAGCCTGACGTTCCATTTCCTCGCCGGGCGCCATCATAGCGCGCTCGATCATCTGGATAGGCGTCAGGGTCTTGCGCTGCTCGATGATCGGCCACAGCCATTTCACGATTTTATAGGCGGCGATCATGCACGCCACCAGCACAACCGCTCCGCGAAAATAATCCACGTTGCCTCCTTTAGCGGCTAAAACACTTGATGCGAAGTGATGTTTTCATTGTTGGGACTCCTTCAAGTTCGATGGAACGTGAACCAGGTCGATCTCGACGCGCTGGTTTTCCAGCCGGCCGGCGGCCGTGGCGTTGTCGGCGATGAAGTCGGACGCGGAAGCGTAGTTGACCATTATTTTCAGCGGTGAGACGCCTTGGCGGATCAGGTAAGCCCGCGCCGCCGTCGCCCTAGCCAGCGCCAAGGCCTCGTCCTGCGCGGTCGGGGTATTCGTGCTGGTCCGGCCGCGAATCGTCACCATGGCCGCGTCCCTGGCGTTCAACAAGGTTTCGACGCTGGCCGTCGTCGGGCGAAATGCCGTGCTGCCGTTGGCGAACAAAATGAAGACGGTGGTGGACACGGGCGTGCCTTGGTACTCGGCCTGCGCCGACACGACGTGACTGGCCGCGACCAGGAGAAAAGCAACGGCCAGGTGGTAGGTTTTGTACATGAAGTCTCCAATCAGAAGAAAAGGTATCCCGCCTTGCTCATCGGGATTCGGATCAACAAAAGCGCCACCAGGTGCGCCGGGTAATAGGCATAAAACACCCATCGCAGCCGTGAAACGCGCAGAGCGGCGCCAGAAGCCCCGAGAGCGATCGGCACGGCCGCCAGCGCCCACGGGTTGCCGTTGACGTACCAGAGGCCACCAAAGGCCGCGACCGCGAGCGCTATCGCCGTCCATGACGGGCGCCTGCTGTAAAGCCAAACTGCCAGGCCGAGCGCGAGGGCCGGCCACCAAAACTCGACCATGGCGCCGGCTGCGAGGAACACGCCGGCAGCGCCCGCCCGGCCGGCCACGCTGTCGCGGTCGACCAGGTGCAGCATGCCGGCGATGGCCGCCATGGTGAACATGATGTTCAGCGGCCACCAGCCGGCCACCAAGCCGCCCAGGGCGACGAAGGCCGGCATGGTGACGCCGCCGACGACCAGGAGGCGCCAGGTCGTCCGCTGGTAGACCCCGCGATCCATCGCGCCCGGCCGGGCGAGGTTGTACGCCAGGACGAAGACGAACAGCGGCATGGCGATGCGGCCGCTGTCGAACAGCCATTCCTTGGTTCCGTTGAACAGATACTTGTTGACGTGATCGCCAGTCATCAGGACCAGGGCGAGCCATTTGACGGCTTCGAGCGCGCCATCGGCCGCGACGAGCCGAGGAAGCGACGCGGTGCCGTTCGCCGCCTGTGCTGTGGTGCGCGGTAAGTTCATGATCCGCATGCCTTCCGGGCCTGTTCCACTTCGTCAATCGACCAATGGGCCTTGGCGTCGCCTTCGAGCATGCACGCGGCCACGTACGCCTCGGCCAGCAGCGCTGCCGAGGCGGCGCCAGGCGTCCGCGCCAGGCGCGTCATGGCCTCGATGCGGTCGCGCCGAGCGAGGAAGTCGGTCGCGGCCACGCCGGCCAGCGCGCCGATCCACGGCATGACCGCGTTCACCGCGTTTCCCCGGCCGGCGACGCGCTCGCGCTTACGATCAGCCGGCGCGGGACGTACTTGACCGGGGGCGCGGCCGGCGTAATGGCCGGTGCCGTGGCCGGCGCGGCGGCCGGCGCCGGCAGCGCCGCGTCGGCCATGGCCTGGTCGTGCGTCTGGTAGTGCTTGCCGAGCCAATCGGCCCACTTGGCGGCGCGGACGATCAAGTCGGCCCTGTAGACCTGATTGAACTGCGGGGTCCGCGAATGGTAGTTCGCGGCCCGCGTCCAAAGGTCGCCCATGTCGTACCTGATGTGCTTGCGCAGCCGCCAGGCGGCCAGGTCGAACGGATAGCACCCGGCCGCCGCCACATGGCTCGGGGCGATCCCGTACGGCGCCAGTTCGCGCAGATAGTTCGTGTTGAACTGCAGCGGCCCCACGTCGTGGCTCCCGTTGCTGCTGTTCAGGACCCACTGCCCCGCCCTGCCGTTCTCCTTCTCGGCCACGGCCAGCAGGATGTTTGCGGGTATGTCGTACTTGGCCGCTGCCGCGACGGAGCAGACGATGCGTTCCTGCATGAACGGGGGGAGGTCGATGGGCATGATGGGTCCGTGTTTGGGGTTCGGTCCGTTAGCGTTCTTGGCACTTGATGGCCTGATTGCGCGGGTCGCACGGGACCGGCAACGGCACTTCTGGCGGATCTGGCTCGGGCGGGTTGTTGTTCACAACCTGGTTGATCGTGTCCGGATCGACCCGAGGGCAGAGCGACAGAAAGTTCTTGCGGGCGCGGAGCGTGCTGCTGAATCGGCGTAGCGAAATGCTGAAGTACTTCGTGATCGCGGCCATGCATTCGGCCGGCCTGGTGGGCGAGGCCAGGCACATGATGGCCTCGCAGGCCAGTTTGGTGTCGCCGGTCAGGACCTCCTGCGCGCTGGTGGCCAGCGGCGCCGATGCGGTCGCAGCGACCACGGATGCGGCAATTATCGCCTTCAATTTCATGATGTTCCCCTTCAAGATGGTTACGATTTACGGTCGCGGAAGGCCGCGATTTCCTCTGCAGCTTCGGCCGACTTGGCGCCCGAAAGACTGTTCTCCTCGAACGTGGCCGACTCGCCGCCGCTGCTGGTAGCGGCCTGTCTTGCCTGGATGGCCGCCGCGATCCGGCCGCCTGTCGTGTCGGCGATGCGCTCCTTCATGCTGTCCTTGATGCCAAGCGCGCGGTCCTTGGCAACGTCGTACGAACCCTGCGCGAGGTTGACGGCCGTGCCGGCCGCGATCCGTCCGGCCTTGGCCGCCAGCGCGCCGGCAGCGGACATCGGCCGACTGGGTTTGACCTCGCCTGGCGACCCGGCGTCGCCGCTCGCGCTGCCGGCGCCGGCCCCCTTGTCGCCCCCGGCGCCGCCGTCCGACCCGGCGCCGGAAGCCGACGCCTCGGAGCCGCCTGGTCCGGCCGCGCCGTCGTTCGCTGCCGCCGATCCCGCCCCGGTGTCGGTGCTGCCCGAGCTGCCCGAGCTGCCGGCGCCGGAACCCGAACCGCCGCCCGATCCGGTACCGCCGCCACTTGAGGAATCGCCCATGGCCGAGGCGAGCGCGCTTGCGCCGCCGCTCGCTTCCGCACCCGCGCCCCCTGCAGCACTCATCAAGGCGCTGGAACCACTGCCAGCGGCCTCGGAAGCGCTCGCGCTGGCGAATGCCGCCTTGAGCGCCGACAGGCCGCCAGCACCGCCAGCGGCGCCAGCAGCCAGCGCTGCGCCGGCCGTGGCGACGGCGGCAGCGCCCATCGCGGCGGCGCCGACCGCCGCCCCTACCCCGAAGTTCGAGCCGAGGCTGCCGGTCGAGCCGCCCGCCAGCGCACCGACCTGCGGCGGCACTTTCGCCACCAACGCCAGGAGGATCGCAGCCACCACGGCCATGACGGCCAATTCCTTGAGCGTCATACCGGCGCTCATCGACACGTAGTACGAGTCCACGAAGGACTTGCCGATGCCGACCAGGAGAACCATGGTCATCAGTTGCAGGCCGATGTTCAAAATGGATTTGAAATAGCCGATAGCCATGTCCGAGGTCCACCGCGATCCGCCGAAGCCCAGGATGAAAACGCCCGCGTACGCGAAAATCCAGCCGCTGATCAGCAACAGCAGCATGTTCACGCCGATGAGCGCGAAAACGATGAGGATGGCCATGCTTAGCAGAAGGCCGAACAGGCTGTCCATGGGTTTCCAGACCGTGGATTGATCCACAACCTTGTTGAAGATGTCGAAACCTATATCGACTATCCCGGAGGGGGCCAGCGTGTTCGGTAGTCCCGACGCCTGCGCGCCGATCATTCTGAGCGAGGTCATGATGTCCGTCGCGAAGCGAGGACCGTTCATCAGCAGCCACCAGAAGAAACCCGTGAACATGGTGAACCTGATGAACTCAGCGAAGAACTCGCCGATGTCGGCCTTGCGCAAGGCCATCAAACCGAACGTCCAGACCATGCTGATGACTACCAGGAGCCAGAACAACCAGGTCGCCCTGGTGGTCATGAGACCCCCCCAGGTGCTCGCTACCGTGGCGTACCGGTTCAGCACATTGTCCATCACGTCGTCGCTAGTCGCGCCTGGTCCGGCCGCGTATGCGCGAACTGAGAAAACCGCCAGCCACAAGAGCAGCAGCCACGCAATCCGAGACATCTTAATGACTGGCATTTTCATAGTCGTTCCTTACCAGGTTTTGCCGGAGCTTGGCTTGTAGGCCGGGCCGCCGCGACCGCACTTCTTCTCCAATTCAGCCTGGAGTTTTGGATCGGTGGTCTTGCCCAACTCGTCGCAAGGTGTTGTCGCTACCTCGACCTTTTGATAGCAGCCGCCCAGGAGCGTCGCCGCCGCAACGGCGATCAGTATTTGCGCTTTGATCTTCATCATCGGGCTCCCCTTACCAAGTCCGGCCGGTGGACGGATGGAACGTGCCGGCGCGAATCTGGTCGGAGGCCGCCGCCTCCTTCGCCTCGCGATCCGCCAGCGCCTGATTGCGTGTCGCCACGGCGTTCTGCTGCGCGATCAACAATCCCCTGATTTGAAGGAGCTGGTTCGACTGGTGGCTCGCCAACTGGTTGGCGTACCCTATCGCCTCCATCTGGCCCTGGGCGCCGTTGGCCGCTGACTGCAAGCGCTGCAATTGCGTGGCATCGCTTTCCATTGCGTCCTGCTGCTTTTCAAGCCCCTTGAACAGGGCATCGGTCGCTTTCTTTTGCGACTCCGACCCGATGCGTTCCTGGTCCTTCAAGGCGCTCCACTCGGCCGGCGTGCAGCCAGTCGGCGAGAAGCACGGATTCGCCCGGTAGCCGGCCGTGTCCTTGAACTTGCCGAGGTAGGCGTCGATGCTGCCCAGGCTTGTCTTGTAATAGTTCAACGTGTCGATGGAGCCACGCAACTGGTTCATCGTCGTGGTCGCCGCGTCCCAAATCTGCATCGATGGCTGCGTGGTGTTTTTCAGCATGTTCTCGTACTGCTGCAGTTGGGTCTGGTACTGCTGGATTTGCTTGGCGGTGTGGGCGACGCTTTCGATCACGTTCATGATGTTCTGGCCCAGGTTGGCGCCGTCGATCACGGGGATGCCGGCATAGGCCGGCGTGATGCCACCAGGGATCGAGGACACGGCCATCAGCAAAGCGACTTTAGCGGCTAAAACTTTTCGGGTGAGCGGTTTCATATTTTCTCCTTGAAGTTAATAATCAAAAGCCTGGTAAGGCTTCGAGAAAGTCATGTCCTTTGTGACGATGACGTTAAAACGATATCCCGGCCTGATTTCCAGGGTTGGCGCTATGTTGAGGTTCTTCGATATGAGCTGGGCCGTCACATTGCCGAGCTGCTGCCCCAGGGCCTCGCTCATGGCGCTGCTGGCTGTCGGGCGGGCGTTGTTTGGCCCCTGGTCCGGCTGGCTCAGCGCGACCCCTGCTGTGACGGCCGACATCAGGAAGGCCGAGCCGAACAGCCGGAAGTAATGGTTGTTCACCTGGTCCTTGAAGCCGGCGTAGCCGGCGCTGTCGGCGCCCGGCATCGAGCCGATATCCATGGCTTTGCCGTCCGGGAAGATGATCCGTTGCCAGCCGATCAGAATCCGCGACTGCCCGTAGGCGACATCGCTGGCGTAGCTGCCCACCAGGCGCGAGCCTTGCGGGATCAGCTTGTACTTGCCCAGCGGCGTGTCGTATACGTCCTGGCTGACCTGCGCCATGATCTGGCCCGGCAGCTCCGAATTGATCCCTGAGATAAGCGTCGCCGGCACTACGAAGCCGGCGCGCAGCTCGTACGGCGAGCGCGGCGCCTCCGGCTGCGACTCCAGGCGCCAACGGTCGCCCTGTCCAGTGCCGGCGAACTGGGCCACGTCGTTGCGACCAGCCGCCGTCTGGACCAGCTTGGGCGCCCCGCCAGCGAGGCCGCCGCCCTGCCCCGCGCCGGCGCCGGCACTGGCCGGGACGACGCCGGCCGCCTGCAACTGCTGCAGGCGCGCCTTGTACGCCGCCGTGGGGTCGTCCCGCGTGGCCGCGTCGAGCTGCTGGCGTACGGCCGCGATCCGCTGCAGGGTCTCTTCGCGGGTCGCCGGGGCCGCGCCGAGCGCGCCGGGGCCTGCCAGGCCCTGGCTCGACGCCGCGCTGCGCGGCGGCGCGTACGACACGCCAGATTTCGCTCGGATCGCTTCCATCAGCAATTGTTCCTTCATCTGGCGGATGCGCTCGGCTTGCTCATCGACGGGGCTGCGCTGCTGCTGGGCCATCTGCTGCTGCGACGACGGCGGCTGCATCGGCGCCCCACCTGGCGGGGCGGGAGGCAGATCGAGGTTCGCTGGGCGGGCGACGGCCACCGAGCTATTCGGCGCGTTCAGGTCTGGAACGGCTGGTGGCGCCGCCTTGGCCTGCACGATGCCGTCCTTCTGGTTACCGGCAATCTCCTTGGCGAAATTATTGGTGTCGCCGGCCTTCTTCTGCGCCGCAGCCTGCTCTGGCGCATTCTGTTTCGCCGCCCGGTCCGACGCGACCAGGACCATAATCAGGAGGAACACGCCCAGGCCGCCGCCTATGAGGTAGAGCGGCATGTTGTTGACGCGGCGAACGCCGCTGCGCTTGCTCGACTGCTCGCCTGGCGATGCGTCCGGGGACATCACGTCTTCGGTATTGGTGCTCATCGGTTACTCCTTCCGTACCCAAGCGCCGGCCGGCGTCACCGCGCCGCCCGCCGACTGGTAGACCCGTGACAGGGTTTGGCTGTTGACCAAGATCGTGACGCGGTACAGGCCGGCGTCGAGCGGCTGGTCGAGGATGTAGGCAAGGGACTGCTCGCCGGCCGCCAAGGCTGGAACCTGAGCGCCCGGCTTGACCTCTGCGACCGCGTAGCCCTTGGCCCGCAACGTCGTCACCATGGCGATGCCGAAGGCGTCGGGCGTGGCGTGCTGCAGGTTGAACCGGGTCTTCGCTGGCGGATACAGTACCGCCAGCTTCTTCACCACGTCGTCGGCCATGGCCTTGTCGTCGGTGGCCACCGGCGCCTGCACGAAGCTGCCGTAGGTGCCAGGCGCCGGGGTGGAGGCGCAGCCGGCTAGGCCGGCGACGAGAAAGACGAGTAGAGCGGTCTTTTGCATGTCATTTCTCCTTCGTGATGGTCACGCGATCCTGGCCGTGCCCGACGCCTGCAATCAGGATGGCCTTGTCGAACACGGTGTCCACGATGTAGCGGTCGCCCTGCACGCGGTAGTTGACCTGTACGGTCTCGTCGTCGGTGAACAGGCCGCCCTCCTTGCGCACTACCAGCAGGGCCGGCGCCTCGGTCTGCGCCATGGCGGCCGGCATCTGGATCACGGTCCGCACGCCGTCGTTGTAGACGCGGACCGGCTTCCAGGCCACCGCGCCGTCGATGGCGTACTTGAAGTTCAAGTCGCTCAAAACCTCCTTCGTCTGCGGGATGGTCTGTTCGGTCTTTTCACGGACCTCGCGGGTGCGAATCGCGTCCCACTTGGCCGCCGCATCCTCTGGATAGGTGAAGCCGACTCGCGGCATGTACTGCGTCCGGTGCGAGCGCAGCTTCATGTGGTACGTGCGCCGGTTGGTGGTGACGATCAGGGTCGTGTCCAGGGCCACGTCGAGCGGCTTGATGATGAGGTGCTGGACTTCGCCGGCACCGACGCCGCTGACGGCCGGCTCGACCGTGAAGCGCGGATCGCCCTGGTTCAGGTTGTTTACCTGTTCGCCTGGCTGCAGCTCCACGTCGCACACCTGCAGGACGGCGCACACGATGTTGATCTGCTGGACGCCGTACACGAAGCGCACCACACCGCCAGGTCCCGCCACCGGCTTCATGCCGGCCGCGTCGGCGCCGTTCGCCTGCCACTTTTGGGCGATGGCGATGGCGTTCTTTTCCTGCGGCGTCAACGTGGGATTCTTCTTCGCGAAGAAGGCGTCGGCCGAGTCTGCGGCTGGCTTGTCGGCGGCCAGTGCGAGCAGGGGCAGCGCGCCCAAGATCATAACTACGAACTGCTTTTTCATGGAGTTGCCCCTTTTAAAGTTGTTTGGACCAGGAGAAGTCGCGGACGTGGACTCCCAGCGGGTTGTCACGAATCTGCTGCTCCGTGGTGTCGGCGGTTGGCGCGACGGTGTAGACCGTCACCAGCGCTCGCCAGCGCTGCGGCTTGCCCTTCATGCCGCCCTGCCGGTCGCGGGTAGTCTCGATCCAATCGACCTGCCACGTCTCGCCGGCCTGGTACAGCACCGTGTCGATTTCGACGCTCACGGTCTCGGTCTCGGCACGCTTGAACGGGTTGCTCGACTCGCTGCCGTTGAGGTGTTCGTTCGCCTTCGCGGTCGCCGCATCGTTCGCCGACAGCATCGAGTAGACATGGAACACGCCTTTGCGCTGCAGCGCGATGTCGGGCGTGACCATGCGAATGTCTGAAATCCAGGAAGCCACCGAGGAATGGACGACCGCCAAGCGTGCGGCCGTATCGTCCGGGCCGGCGCGCTGCGCTGGCGCCACTGCCGCAGCTTGCCCCAGCTTGTCCACCTGGATCACGTACGGCACAAACTTGGACTGGCTGCCGATGTACACATTGCCGCCAACCGCAGCGAGCGCCACCAGGAGCGCGAGCACGCCCAGGATTTGGGCCATCTGGCGACTCGCCATATTGGCGGCGCCGATGTGGTTCCAGGTACGGCGCGCATTGAGGTAGGGGTTCGGATTTTCCCCCTGGCGTCGTCCGCCTTCAACTGGTTCGTCGCTCCCGCGCTCATCGCCGTCGCTCGGCTTCTTGAGGACCAGCCCTTTAATCATGTTTACGATGTTCATGCTGTAACTCCGTAGTCGTTGAGGTTGAGGCCCTTGATGGCGAGCCATTCGTGTATCCACCTATCGCCATGCAAAGCTTCCAGCTCCTTGATCTTGGTGATGGACTTCTTGTCGGTCGAGCCGGCGAACGCCAATGCCAGCGGCCCCACGGCGGCCTCGTAGAGCCTGCGCCCGGCCTCGGAGACGACGTAATACTGACGCTTCGGCGTCGCCGTCGCGATGATGTCGATCTGCTTGGTGTTGAGGCCGGTCTGCTTGTACAGGGCCGTCGCCGCCTCGGCCTTGGCATCCTTGTTGGGCAGGTAAATCCTGGTGGCGGTCGATTCGATGATGATGTCCATGATCCCGCTCTTGGAGGCCTCGGCCAGGCTCTGCGTGGACAGGACGACGACGCAATTGAGCTTCGCGAAGGACCGCAGCATTTCCTCGATCTTGTCGCGGAACGCCGGGTGCGCCAGCATCAGCCAGGCCTCGTCAATCAGGATCATCGCCGGCTGGCCTGTCAGGCTGACCTCGATCCGCCTGAACAGGTACAGCAGCACCGGCAGCGTGTACTTCTCGCCCAGCTTCATCAGCTTCTCGATCTCGAACGTGGTGAACTTCGACAGGCTGAGGCCGTCTTCCTCGGCGTCGAGGATGTGGCCCATCAGGCCAGCGACGGTGTACTGCTCCAGCGCCGCACGGATTGACTTGTCCTGGATCGTCAGCACGAAGTCGGTCATGGTCTTGCCGCCGCTCTTCTTCATGTCGAAGATCGCCTCGCCAATCGCGTTGCGCTGTTCCGGCGTCGTGACCAGGCCGTTGAGCGCGCAACAAACGTCGATCCAGCTCATGGCCCAGGCGCGGTCGCTCTTGGTGTCGAGGAATTGCAGCGGGCAAAATGCCAGCTTGCTGTCGTCGGCCGCGACCTCGTAGTGATCGCCGCCGACTCCCTTGGTGGTCGGGTACGCCGACATGCCCTTGTCGAACCAGTAGATCGACATGCCCGCGTAGCGCAGGGCCTGCAGCGCGATCAGGGCCAACTTGGTCGATTTCCCCATGCGGGTCGGGCCCAGCATGAGCGTGTGGCCGAGGTCGAGCCAATGCAGGTTGAGCCGGAACGGCGTCGCGCCGTGTGTCACGCAGCTCATCAGCGGCGGCGAGTTCGGCGGGTACATCGGGCAAGGCGCGTAGTTGAGGCCCGTCCAGATCGAGCTGGTGGGCAGCAGGTCGGCCAGGTTCATCGTATTGATGAGTGGCCGGCGCACGTTCTCCACGCCGTGGCCCGGCAGACTGCCCAGGTAGGCGTCGAGCGTGTTGATGGTCTCGATCCGGGCGCTAAAGCCGATCCTGTTGATCGCCTTTTCGAGCATGCCGGCCGAGGTGGCCAGCCTGTCGCGGTTCTCGTCCATGAGGACGACGACGCTGGTGTAGTAGCCCTGCGCGACCAGGCCGCTATTGGCCTCGGCGATGGCAGAGGCGGCGTCGGCCACCATCGACACGGCGTCTTCATCGACCACGCCCGAGTTAGTGTTGAACACCTGGTCGAAGAAGCCGCGAATCTTCTGCTTCCACTTCTTGCGGAACTTGTCCAGGTGCGCGACCGCTTCATGGTGGTCCATGAAGATGAAACGGGACGACCAACGGTATTCGCACGGCTGCTCGCCGAGGGCGGTCAGGATGCCGGGTGTCGATTCGAGGGGGAAGCCGTCGATGGATACGACCTGGACGAACTTGCGGCCGATCCTCGGCACGACCCCCGACCACATTTCCTGCGCCCCGATCAGCGAGTCCAGGTACATCGGGTTGTTGGGCAACTGGACGGGGTGGTTCAGGCCAGTGACGCAGAACTGCAGCCAGCGCAGGAAATCGTCGTGCGTGACTGTCGAACCGTCCTCCTGGACGATCTTCTGGCCGCGCAGGCGCGTCGTCTTGACGGCTTCCGACAGGCGCGACTCGATGTTCGTGCAATCGCGCTTGAACGTGTCGATCAGCCCTTGGGTGCGCGAGCGGTGGTTCTGCACCTCGGCCTCGTCATCGAACATCATTTCGATGAATTTCTTCTCGGCCAGCAGTGGCGGAAAGAACGTCACGGTCAACACGAAGAAGCCTTCGTACATGGTGCCGAGGCCCTCGAACAGCCGGCGCCGCTCTTCGTCAACCGCCGTTGAGAGCGGATCGGGAAAGCTCGAAGCAGATGCCGGCGAATAGTTCGGCGCATCCCGGCGTGCGGCATCGACGTGGATCATCCAGCCATTGCCCATGCCCGACAGCGCCTTGTTGATGCGAAATGAAACCATTTCGCGCTGTTCGTCGGTGCTACTGGCATTGTCCTCGCCCTGGTACAGCCAGGAGGCCATGAACGAGCCGTTCTTTCCGACGATGATGCCGTCATCGACCATGGCGGCGTAGTTCAGCAAGTCGGCAAAGCCTGCCTCCTTCGAGCGGTGCTTTTTCAGCTCCAATTGGCTGTTCGCGGCCTGGATGCGCTGGAACAGCAGAAGCAACAGCACGGCCCCGAGGGCCGCGATGACAATGGTTATGGTGGTAATCATTTGTATTGCTTCCCTTGACTGGTGGGATTGATGCGGAAGGGTGTGCTGCGCGCCGGGTAATACGGCTTGTACTTGCGATGCCGTATGTAGACGTGGCGCATGCGCGGGTCGGACTTCGCCATTTTTCGGAACACATACAATGCTCCGAACCACAGGAGAAGCCCCACCACCGTCGCCCTCAGCTCTTGTGCGCTGAATATCAGCGCGAATGCCATCAGCCCGGTAAACATCACCAGTTCACGATCCCCTCCCATGAACAGGTTGTGTCGATTGCCGGCCCGACGAATGGGGATCGCGCGGAGAGCCATGATTAGGCAACCCGGCCCGTTGCAGCCATTGCGATGAACTGCACTTGGGTGGCCGCCGCATCGCCCAAGGCTGCGATTTCAGCGCCGCGACCAAAGAAGGTGCTCATCATGTTCTGCGCGCCGACCAGGAAGGCCATGACCAGGACCAGGAACATCAGGGTGCGGAAGAAGCCGTTCAGGTCGCCGCCGAAGATCAGGACGCCGCCCGCGATCACGATGCCGATGATCGACAGCGTGAACGCCACCGGTCCCGTCACCGAGTTACGCAGACTGGTCAACCAGTCCTCGTACGGCAGCGAGCCGCCCGTGCCGGTGGACGCCATGGCCTGCGGCAGCAGGAAAATGTAGGCGATGACAAGCGCGAACGCGATGTAGAACATCGTGGAGCGATTGAGGGGGCCTGGTTGTGGGTACAGAGTAGCGTGCATGTGAAAGCTCCTAAATGGTTTTGGTGAGGTATTTGCCGTCCACGTAGCCGGAAATCTCAAGGACTTCCTGGACCACGCGACGGCCGTCAGGGGTGCGGGCGATATGAACAACAACATGAACCGCATCGCCTATGAGCGGTTCAATCTTCGTCGGCGCCGCTTCGTTACGACTGATAAGCGATGCCAGGCGATCAAGGCCCGAGCTGGCCGTGTTGGAGTGCAGCGTTGCCGCGCCTCCCTCATGCCCGGTGTTCCAGGCATCGAGCAGGTCCAAAGCTTCGGCGCCGCGCACTTCGCCGACCAGGATGCGGTCAGGACGCATGCGCAGTATTAGTTTGAGCAGTGCCGTCATCGGCACGTCAATGGTGGTGTGATACTGCACGAAGTTCTCGGCGGCGCACTGGATTTCGCCCGTATCCTCGATGATGCAGATACGTTCCAGTGGATCGCACAGCACCATCTCGTTGATGATTGCGTTGACCAGCGTGGTCTTGCCCGAGCCGGTGCCGCCGATGACCAGGATATTGCGATGGTTCTTGACGGCCGCCTTGACCGCCTCGTAGTGGCGCTGCGACATGATGCCCGCCTCGACGTACTGCTCCAGGGTATAGATGGCAATAGCCTTCTTACGAATCGCGAAGGTCGGTGCCGTGACAATCGGGGGAAGCTGCCCGGCGAAGCGCGAGCCATCGAGGGGAAGCTCCCCCTCTACCTTGGGGTCAGTCGCCGTGATGGTCTTGTTGAGGCAGCTTGCAACGGTCTTGATGATCGCTGTCCCCTTGGCCGTGGGCAGGGTGCCGATGCACTTCATTTTCTCGCCAAGTCGTTCCTGCCAGAGCCGGCCATCGGCATTGAGCATGATTTCGACCGTTTTGGGGTCGTGCAGGGCCGCCAGCAGAAGCGGCCCCATGTCGCGTTCAAGTTTGCGCTTGGCCCGCTCGCTTGAAATGTCTAAACCATCGTCCGAATCGTTCATGGTATTCCTCCCGTCAATGCCACAATTCTACACGACGAAGGATATACCGAAAGCATGATTCAAACAATATTATTAAATATTTATCGCATTAATCGAATGCGCGTTGTTATGTATCAATTTATAACTTCAATGGACTTCATAGGGGGATTTGCATACCACAGCCCGCCTCGACGGAGGGCGCAGACACGTTGCGTGCCTGCTACTACATGAAAATATTTAGCTGCTAAAGGTTTCCGAACGTCACTCGAAATTTCCTATCGAACTCTTCGTTTCGCCAGTTTCTTCCGGTTCTGATCGTCCCATTGCTTAACGGAAAATGCTTGGAACTCCGTCAGGATCGCCGTGAATCGAACAAAACCTTCTGGCAGGCTGTGGATGGCATGACCACCCGTCAGAGCATCGAGTGTTTGTCGGTCGAGGTCGGTCATTTCCAGCAGTTCCGGCAGTGCCGTCTGCAGCGCCTCGGCGATGAGTTCCATGACCTTGAGCGAGGGGTTGGCTTTGCCGTTGGTCAGGTCGGAGAGGAACGAAACCGATATGCCGGCTTTTTCCGCAAGCTCGCTCTTTGTCATATTGCGTTCATCGAGCAAGCGCAGGACATTGGTGAAAAATATTTGGTTGTACACGGGTGGCCATTTTGGTTTTTATAAGCAGCCAGAATTTTAGCCGCTAAAGTTCCGGTCAAGGAAGTTGTTTAGCTTGATTACATGCAATGCGCCAACATATCCGCGCAGTAACCTTTATGAGCTTTCAATTTCTTGACAATATTACCCGTGATTCCGCGATTGGCGATAGCCTTGCTTGTAGGCTAAATCGGAAATGGCCGATTGTTAAATATTAAAAATGGGATTATTTCTAGCCGATTGCGACCGACGGGGAATTTTCGCGCTCGCGCGAAAACCGGCTATGGTGTGCTTCGCAGCGAGCCTCCAACCAACGGAGGCTCGCCCCTTCGGGCTGTCAGCGCCTTTCCGAAGGTCAAAGACTGAGAATGACGGCGAGCCGGGCCGCGCCGCCCGGTATTACCCAGGAAGTGCCGGGGGAGCGTCGTCAAACATATCTGGCGTGTTTGTGTCCTTGAGGCGCGGCGACTTCGAGGTTGACTTGAGCCGGTATTCCTTCACGAACGCCAACCTGTCCCCGTTCCACATGTAGTCCGGGTTGAGGTAGTACAAGCCCGGCGTCAAGCTTTCAGCGATGAACCCCTTTTCCAAGAGTTCCTTCATACCACGGTAGAACGTGGCCTGGCCCATCGGCGTCTCCACCTGGTCAATGCTTGGGAACGTCAACCACAGGGAATCTTTGCCGATGCTTTCCTGGACGCGCAGATACAGCACCTCGAAGACCTTGGTGCCACCGCCACTCAAGTCCTTGAATGCCTTCACCCCGTTGACATACAACTTGACGAACTGGGTCTTATCGACTTCCTGCGTCTGCCAGAACCCGGCCGGCGCCACGATCTCGCCAGTGCCTTGGTTGACGACCATCATCCTGTTGCCGTCCTTGTTGGCGATGCGCTTGAAGCCCTGCTTCGTGTTAGTGACAGCGTTCGCAATGAACGGATTGTGGTCGTACCGGACGCCACGGCCGCCGCGCTTTGGCTTTCCCTCTGGCTCGCCTTCGACCTCTGCGCCGTTGCTAACATCTTCAGTTTTGTCTATCATAATGAGACTTAATTTTGAGTGTAATTCGATCAGGCGGTGATAGAAATCACCTCAATTTTGAAACTAAAGTTGAGAGAGGATAATTTTTCACTCTCAAATACGCACGCATTTCTGAGAGAGAGTCTATCAGGCAGTGATAGAGATCGTATCAATTTTTACTCTCATCTTGAGAGACTATAACGCAAGTCTATCAATTACACAATCATTTTTGAGAGAGATTCTATCAATAGTGGAGAGAATTACTTGCATTCGTGATAGTTCGGTCGTTTACAAATCAAGGACTTACAACTGTTTGCTTCTTAAGTATTAACTATGGCCAATTTCACGCCCTCGGCAGCCCTGGTGGGCCGATCCGGCGCCGCAGGTCCGAATGCGCGGGGGTAAGGCACTCGCAAGCCTGCCCTTACGGGCAGTCTAAGGAAACCCCATGAAACCCATTAACAACAGATCGCGCTACGCGCTCAGGGAAACCCCTCGGTAAAAGTGCGGGCCTGGAGCGGCCCGCTATGCCCTTGCGTAAGTCTGCTCAAAAAATACAATATTAGGCATTATACATTTTCAATATAACCGTCGCGGGCAGGCAAAGCCTGAACGAAAGCCATTGGTATGTAAAAGCCAGTTGGTTGAACGCCAAGGAAGGGCCAGTGTTTGGTCGGCGGCCCGTGAATATCGCGTTCAAGGCATTGTAGGAGGGGCTGGCGGCCTCGGGAGGGGTTCAGGGGTCGGATTTATCCGGCACCAACCTTAACGCAGCCGGATCGACCCCTGCGCAAGCAGGGGCTTGATTTTGCGAAGCAAAATTCGACCGGAGACAAGCGGGGACGCCCGCGCTGTCAAGGCATCTAGTTGGCTCTGTCGAGGATACCGGCCAAGTTGAGAATTTAGCTAAACATTAATGATTTCTCTTGTCAATTAGGGCAATTTGCCCTATACTGTTGTTGAAGGCCGGGCAATCGCCCAGGTCAATAACCGGAGAACTCCGATGGTCAACTCGCAACAAAACCTTCCCGTAACCGCGTCCCGCGTGCTGGACAATCAGCGTGTAAATTTCCTACCAACCTACTTCGGCGGGAGGTTGTTCATGCTCGGCGAACCACTGGTGTATGCGTGGCTCGACCGCCTGTCGGCCGACTACAACGGCGGGCAGTGGGATTTCTTTGAATTAAGCAATGGCGGCTTCTACATGGCCCCGGTCATGCCTGGACCGCTGCGCATCGAGGTTCACGGCAACCACTACAGTGGCACGGTGTCGGCCGACGCGGCTGGCGTCATCGCTACACTGTTCGCGTTGGGCCAGATCGCCGCCGAAGTCACTGACGCTGACGAGTGTGGCCCCTTGATCGACCACTACCACCAATTGCTTGAGTTTGCCGATTCGCACGCTGAGGGCGGCGCCATCTTCCAGGCCATCGACTGATGAGGTTGGCCCTGGCCGGGAGGCCGGGGCCAATTACGACGATGACACACAACGAGAAAATCAAGTTGGACAATCAGAAGCCGACCGATGCCGGCGCTAAGCCAAAAACGTCGAGGAAGCCGGCTAGCAAGACGAAGACCGACGCAGACCGTGTGGCGGAGCGAGGCGCTGAGCGTGACGCTGCAGCGGCGGCCGTCGCTGCCTCGATGCCCGCCGACCGCGACGGCTTGCTGGCTGTAGCCAGGGAGTGCGTGGAACTGTACAACAACGCGGTGCTTGACCGCGCTGACTTCGCGGCCCTGGTCATCAGTGAGCGCTATGAGGCCGCGATCTGGAAGTTGAACGGCGGGACGTTTTTCGGCTCCTGTGCCGGCGACGACTCGGCCGGAATGATCGTTAAACGATACTGCGCCGCCGTCCCTGGCGTGGTGCCGCTGTGGGGCCAGCAGGGCGAATTTCTTATCAACGTAAAGGATATCCGCTGTTGGGTGAAGTACGGCGGCGGCCTCGGGTCTGTCCTGAATTCGCATTTCGAGTTCAACGCCGTGGACTTGGACGCCCCGTTTATCTCCGAAACGGGCTATCGATCCCATTCCTGCGGCGTGGTGCGCGGGCAGGCGGTGGACGCGGCGGCCGCCTTGATCTTCGCCGACTTCCTTAGCAAGCATCGGCGCTACCTGGAGGCCGAGTATCAGGATCGGCGGGCCGAGGACCAGTTACCGGACTGGATATTGGCGCTGGTTTCCCCAGCCCGGCGGCAGCCGGCCATCAGGGAGCCAGGTGACGCGGTTCAGGTGGTGCCGGACGGCTTCGTCGTGGTGGACGTGGTGCTGACGGCTCGTCAAGCCTTCATTGTCCGTAAGTGGGCCGAGGCGGCCCGTCCCAGGATTGCGGCGGCCATGCGCGAGGCGAAGAAGTCGCCGGCAGCGGCGCCGGCCGCGCCGGCCCCTGCAGCGGCTGACGAGGATGGCGACCAGGACGGCAACGACGATGGCCCCGAGTTGGGCCAGCGCTACAGAATCGTCAAGGTTCACCATGCCTGTTTTGAGAAGTCGATTGGGAAGATTGTCGTTATAGCGAAAGTTATTCCAGGCGGGCGCAGTGTTTTTGCGCATGACGATAGGCCGGTTACCTATCGGCGGAATCGAAACGGGCGTATGGTCGTTGACTATGATCCCAGGTGCGTCCAGACCGTGTACGGCATGGATTCCCTGGAGCCCATTTGATTATGATCGGAGAAAAGAATGGATGAACAAACAGCGGTTGCGTTGTTGACCGAGAAAGTGCGCGAGTATGCGCAGGCAAGGCAGCAGGACGTGGCGAGGGGGGGGGCGAGAGGCCCCGCCTCGCCGCTTTGCTTGTGCAGAAGTACGGGCGAGGGATCGTGGATGCCGTCGCCCTGCTCTACGACTCGTCCAGGGTGGCCGACCCCATTTGTAGAGTTATTGATGAGGAAACAGCTATCATTGATCCCGACTGGCGCGAGAACGACCGCCTGCGCTGGGCCGCCAAACCGGCCGACCTGGCGCTTTGAATAACCATCACAAAATACCGAAAAGGATAGGGAATGACTGAGGCATTGATTAGGAACGACTGTTTGCAGCCGGCCGCGTCGTGGGAACAAGCGACGGGCGAAGAAGTACGCGAAGTGCTACGCCTGGCGAACTTCACGGGCGGCCAGGCAGCAAGGGCGCTGGGCCTCGGCGCCAAGGGGGATCGGACTGTGCGGCGCTGGGTCGGCGGGGATTCCTCGATCCCCTATGCGGCATGGGCGTTGCTCTGCGATTTCGCGGGATTGGGGATGATCTGGAAGCGGCGGGATAACTAACAGCAAGGGCGATTTTACTCCAAGGGGAAATTTTAGCAGCTAAATTTGTATAAATGTTTAGCTAAATTCCGGTTGCAAACTAGGGCATTTTGTCCTAATATGTAAGTGAGGCCGGGCATATTGCCCAGGTCACTTACCGGAGACTCCGATGAAGAAAATTATGCCTTGGCTCGACCTCTTGAAAGAAGTCAACGCCACCGATTTCCCAGCCCGCCGTGACCGTATCGCGGCCCTTATGAGGCAGGCGGCAGAACCATCGAGCAACGCGGCGCACCTGTTGGCCGAGGCCTACGTGGAAGGCTGCAAACTGGAAGGCGATGCGAAAGCGCATTGGTCAATCAAGGAAATAGAGCAGGCGCAACTGTGTTTTGGATGAGTGGGAAGCACCCCGGATCGCTCCGGGGGCTTGACCTAAGCACTGACATACTCAAGCCCAGGCGCGGACACCTGCAGCTAGTATTTGAACTGGAATGCTAGAAGGGGTCAAGAGCTATGACGAACATTGTGAAGTTCCCCGGTGCGAAGCAAGCCCCACCGGAACCGCCTGCAGAGGCTCCCAAACAGGCCAGCACGCCCGCGAACGACCCTGCCCTGCTCAAAGGGATATGGGTCGTGACGGTGCTGCTGTGGCCCTTCCTGAAATGGGTCGTTGCGCTCGATTGCGTCTACCAGCTGGTGCGAATGTTGTACCACTGGAACACGCCAGGGGTGTTTGCCGGCTTCACCTTCATGCTGCACTTCGGCGCGTTCGTCGCGCTGACGTACTTCGTGTCGCTTTACAAACCGAGAGGTCTTTGACCAGGCCTATAAATGTTTAGCTAAATTATTTTCATTTAGCTATCGAAACCGCTTGACCGCACCGCTATGTTTAGCTAAACTTTACTTGTCGCTGGCTGACACCGGCATTTTGAAAACAAGGCGCGGAGCAAATGACTATGGGTGAGATTGATGAAAAAGAGGCTAACCGAGGCACAGTTTCAAGCGTGCATCAAGGACTTGGAAGTCGGGAAGCAAACCATCGAGATAGCGCGGGCCGTACTTGTGGACGGCAAGCCGCAGGCGGGTTTCGTCAGCGCGCTCGGGCTGACCAGGGGCGCAGTGTCCCAGGCGGTGCAGCGGGTTTGGGCAGCATTCGAGCACTCGAATCTGCCCCAGGGGTACGAACGGGTAACGGCGATCCTGCCGGAACACCAGGCGTACACGGTCAAGAAGTGGGCAGAGGAAGCAGCCAAAAAAAGGGGTTCCAAGGCATGACGCATACCATGGCAGTTGCGCAGCAAAAGGGCGGGGACGGTAAAACGGCCAGCGTCGTTCATTTCGGGTTTGACTTCTTCGAGCGCGGCAACCGTGTCGCCGTCGTCGATCTGGACACCCAAGGCAACGCATCCCACTCGCTCGAACACTTTGCAAGCGGCTACGTGGCCAGCTCCATGTTCAGTGCCGGCGCTGACAAGCTGAGCGCGCATTTCGCCGACCTGCCGGAAGGCCCGTTGCTGCGCCTGATCGCGGCCGACAAGGACCTGGCCGACATGGAAGAGTTGAGCTTCGATGAAGCGGCCGAGTGCTTCAAATCAAACATCGAGGCGCTGGGCAAGGCAGGGTTCAACATCATCTTGATCGATAACGCGCCGTCCCTTGGCACCACCCTGGCGGCGTCGCTCTACGCGGCCGACAGCGTGATATCCCCGATCAAGCCCGAGTACTACAGCATCATGGGCATCAAGAAGATGCTCACCGTGATCGCGAACGTCCGCAAAATCAATACCAAGCTGCAATTTCTTGGCATGGTTCCCAGCATGGTCGATATGCGCAATCCCAGCCACGTCCAGAACCTGGCCGAGCTGCAGGAGGCCTATCCGAAGCTGATGATCCCGTTGACGATAGGGCTGCGTAGCAGCATCGCCGACGCGCTCGCCGACCAGATGCCGGTATGGCAGATCAAGAAAACTTCCGCCCGCAAGGCCGCCCAAGAAATCCGCGCCTTGGCCGCGTACGCAATCGACAAAATGGAGAACAAATAATGAACGCAACTCAACCCACCATCGTAAAAAAGAAGGGCCGCCTGTCCGGTCTGTTGGATGACGCAGCCGGCGATGCCCTGTCGCCATCGACGCCAGCAGCAGCGGACCAGCAAGCCCTGGCGCCGGCCGGCAAGCCCATCATGATCGACTTGGACCTGATTGACGAAGACCCTGAGCAACCGCGGACTGCGGAGAATCCTGGATTCGCCCCTGAGAGCATCGCCGAGCTAGCCGCATCGTTCGGTCCGAATGGTCCCAAGTCGCCCCTGTCGTTGCGCGACCACCCGGACGTTCCAGGCCGTTACATCGTCAACCATGGCGCGCGCCGCTATCGCGCCTGTGGCGTCAAAGGCTTGGCCCAGGCGCCGGCCATCATCGACAACGACCACAACGAGGACGACCAGGTTATCGAGAATGTGCAGCGCGAGGACATGACGCCCCGCGAAATCGCCGCCTACATCGACCGCAAGATGAAAAAAGGCTTCAAGAAGAAGCAGATCGCGGACCTGATCGGCAAGTCGCCCTCCTTCATCACCCAGCACGCCGCGCTGCTGGACCTGCCGGAGCCAATTGCCAAGGTGTTCAACTCCGGTCGCGCCAATGACGTGACGGTTGTCAGCGAGCTTGTGACCGCTTACAAGAAGAACCCCAAGGAAGTCGGCGCCTGGCTCGAAGACGAGAATCAAGAAGTGACGCGGGGCGAGGTCAAATTGTTGCGCGAGTTCCTGGATGATAAGCGCGCCAATGAGCAGGGCGACCGCGACCCGGACACGGTTGACCTGGTGAGCGGGAAGACCGATAACGAGGCCGGCAACGACGTCCAGGGCAAGGAGTCGAAGCAGGAGAAGGAGGTCGATCCCGAAAAGCTGAAAAAGGCCATCATCCAGGTCGAGCACGACGGCCGCCCTGCCCGGCTGATCCTCACCCGCCGACCACCGGCCGAGGGTTACGCATGGATGAAGTATGAAGATGACGGCGCCGAATTCGAGGCCAGTTTGACTGACGTGAAGCTGGTTGCCCTGCTCGAAGGCTGACCTTTAGCAGCCGCCCCGGATCACCCTTAACGCCCGCAATCGCGGGCTTTTTTTTCGACTGAAATTTAGCAGCTAAATTTGACGGCGGTCAAGATTGGTAGGAATAATAATATTATTCTTCTTACCGTTATTATTCTCATTATTTATGTATAATGGATTATTACTTCGAGGAGGTCATCATGGAAATTGCACAAGAAGCCCGCGACCGTATTTTCGCCGCAGCGAATTCGCTTTACGAACAGGCCGGCCGCGCCGGCAATTTCCCGACCGTGGACGCAGTGCGCAAGCTTGCCAAGGTCAATATGAATGACGCGAGCGTGGGCATGAAGGAGTGGCGCCGGACGCAGACGACGCAGGCCGCCCCGGTGGTGGTGCAGGTGCCGGAAGCTGTACAGCAGGCCAGCGCCGTCGCCGTGGCGACCCTGTGGCACGAGGCGCAGGAATTGGCGAACGAATCCCTACGGGCCGCGCAGGCCGGCTGGGACGCCGAGCGGATCGAGGCCGAGACGTTGACCAAGCAGATCGGTGACGCCTACGAGGCCTTAGTGGTGAGCTTCGACGCGGCCCAACTCGACGCGGCGAACGCCAGGTCAAGCCTGGAGCAGTCCGAAGCCGACGCGCACGACCTGCAGGCCAGTCTCGAAACGGCGACCGTCGCGCTCACGGCCGCCGAGGCGGCGACCGTCACAGCCGAGGCCCGCACCGTGGAAATCAAGTTCCGGGCCGACGAACTGCGCGCCGAACTCGATCATGCGCACCAAGAGGCCTCCCAAGTACGCGACGAGCTGGCCGCCTTGCGCCAGGCCCACCAAGACGAGATCGAAGCTCTGAAGGCCGCTACGGCCGCTCAGCAAGCCCGCGCGGACGAGGCGACAGCCAAGGCCGAAGCGGCGACGGCCGCGATCCGGGCCGAGCTGACCGCCGCGACCGCAAAAGCCGAGGACGCGGCCCGCACTGCGGCCGGCGCCATGGATGCGTTGCGCACCGACCTGGCGACCGTCCGCGCCAAGGCCGAGGCTGCGCAGGAGGCGCTGCAGCAGGAGCGCAGTCAGGCGGCGGCCGAGCTGCAGCGACTGGTGCAACAACTCGACCAGTCGAAGGCAGAACGCGACCAGGCGAACCAAGCGGCGAACCAGGCACGCGAAGAAGCGGCCACCTTGCGTGGCAGGATGGACGCCATCACCGATCAAAACTCACAACTCATGCAAACGCTCAAACCGTCGCCAGTAACAGACGCGTCAAAATAGCAAAAAGGAATGATCCCATAACAAGAACTAGAGGCGCAGCGTGATTGTGTTGTGGAAATCTCACCAATTCTCACAACTTATGTCACGATGCATATACATCCATGCAATTAATCAGATAAATCGAAAGTGGATGGGCTAAAATAATTGTTGTTTCTATGTCATATCGCCCTATGACAATAAGGCGATCAGCCACGCGATTTTGACTATCTACCAACAGGAGTATTTATGAAGCAACGCCTTCTTGTCATGAACGGGCAGCGGTTAGTTCAGAGCGAAAAAGGCGGCGACTGGAATACCGACAAGGTAGAGAAAGCCGGCGCGGTGAAGCCTGGCGTCTACAACATCCATTTGTCACTCCAGGCCGACAAATCCAAGGCGCACGACGGTCCGGTTATCCACGCGGACAAGGAGTATGTGTACCAGCAAGTGGGCAGGACTTTCATTAAGCATGATCGCTCCGATTTCGATAAACTCCCTGAAATAGGTAGCAATTCAACCATAAAGTACGATAATGGGAAGGCGACCGTGGCCGCCGCTTCGATGAAGCTGGGGCGCGGAATTTCCTAACGAACTTTAGCGGCTAAAATTGGAGTCATGTCATGAACCAACAGCGGGAGCAGCTACACCAGCAGACCAGAACATCGCAGCAAGCCATCACCACGTCGTTCGACGCCGAGGCTCAGGCCGATGGCTTGCTCGAACGGGCGAACGCCGAACAGGCCGAGCAAGCCACCTTGCTCGACACCCCGTCCATCGAGAGCCAGTACGCCACAGCCCTCGCCGCCCAGGTCGAGAGCAAGCACGACCAAGTGGAGCGCATCGAGGATCGGCTTGAAAGTCTGATCGAGCAGCAGTCGTCCAGGCTGCAGCAATCGCGCTCGCAACAGCCCGGCCTGATCGCCCTGCCCAGCACCCGGACGAAGTGGCAGCAGCAGGTCCAGCAACAGCAAAGCACGATGCAGCGCCTGCAGGGGCGCCTGGAGACCGTCCGTGAAATCAAGGACGGCATGGGCGCCCATGGGCCGCGCATCGAGGAAATGGCAACGCGCCGGCTACGTCACCTGGAACCCGGCCTGGCGAGCGACTGGGACGAGCAGCAGGAAGAGCAGCGCCGCACAGTGGCCTTGCAGCGCAAGAAGGAAATCGAGCAGCGGCAACAGTCGGCGGCCCTCGGGAAAACACTCGGCACCGCGAACACTTTGATACTCGCAGTCGGCACCAGGTCTTAAAACAGCGGCGCCTGGATCATCGTAGGCGCCTTGATCTGGAATATTCCCTTGGCTTCTACCTGTAGCGGCTCGCATTTCAAATCGACCGTGCTCGCATTCGACGCCGATTTCAGCTCGAATTAACTGCAAATGACCGCAGGCCCTGGCTCACGCTAACTGCAAATGAGCTTGCAATCGTCGGCGCTGGCTTGCATTCCATGGCGACGTGCTCGCGCTAACTGCAATTACCGGAAGGCAAGGGTATCGTCTCGTTGGGGTCTAGACAACCGGGCTACGCTGTCTCGCATGTGCTACATCAACCCATATGAGACGCGAAAAACGTCTCGATGTCAGCGCCTCGCATGGGTGTACTCAATTGGTACGCACAACTTTAGTTTGCAATTGATTTTTGTTAAAATTGTGTATGCCACGTGGATTAGCAACACAGGCAATATGGATGATCAACCAATGCGCCGTAAATCCGACCTGAAGAAGCGCGGCAGGTACCAACCAAGGACAGTAGTATGAACGACAATCACAGTGTCGGTGCCACCGTGCGCCTAATGCAGCCTGAGCTCCTAAAAGCGGGCGCCCTGCAAGACGCCATCTTCAGCAGCCCCTATTTTTCCTGCATTGCCACTGATGCACATGGTGTGATTCAATTATTTAATGTAGGCGCCGAGAGGATGCTTGGCTACCGGTCCGAGGATGTGGTCAATCACTTTTCCCCTGCCAACATTTCTGATTCGTTCGAAATAACGGCCCGCGCCGCCGCCCTTACGCTGGAACTTGGAACGCCGATTGCGCCTGGTTTCGAGGCACTCGTCTTCAAGGCTTCGCGCGGCATTGAGGACAATTATGAACTGACGCATGTGCGCAAGGATGGCAGCCGTTTCCCCGCCATTGTCTCGGTGACAGCATTGCGAGAGCCGACCGGCGACCTCATCGGCTACCTTTTGATCGTTACCGACAACACCGCGCGTAAGCACGCGGAACAAGAGCGGGAACGTCTGAGTGTAGAGCTTGAGAACGCGCGTGCGCAGGCGGAAAAAGCCAATCGTGCGAAGTCGGAATTTCTGTCGAGCATGAGTCACGAGTTGCGCACTCCATTAAACGCGGTACTCGGCTTCGCACAGTTAATGGAGTCGGAAAAACCGCCGCCTAGTGAGCGACAACAAGGCTCGCTCAAGCAGATCCTTAAGGCTGGCTGGTATCTGTTGCAGCTGATTAACGAAATTCTCGATCTGTCGATGATCGAATCCGGGCAGGTTGCGATGTCGCGCGAGGCTATGGCGCTTACTGACGTTTTACGTGACTGTCAGGGAATGATTGCACCACAGGCGCAAAAGCGCGACATCAAACTCACCTTTTCGTCCCTCGATACGCCTTTCTACGTACATGCCGACCTGACGAGGGTGAAACAGGTGGTCATCAACCTGCTATCGAACTCTATTAAATATAACCGTGAGGGTGGTAGCGTTGTCGTAGAATGCAAAATTCAAGACAACGACCGGGTACGCTTGAGCGTGCGCGACACGGGCTATGGTCTGACGACCGGCCAGTTGGCGCAATTGTTTCAGCCGTTTAATCGCTTGGGTCAGGAAACTGGCATCGAAGAAGGCTCCGGCATAGGACTGGTAGTAACCAAACAGTTGGTAGAACTGATGGGAGGGACGATTGGTGTCGAAAGTGAAGTCGGCGTTGGCACGCTGTTCTGGATCGAACTTGTGGCTTCCTTCGCGCCTAAGCTGCAGCTAGACAACCAACCTCTTGGCGTGGGGGTAAGGCAGCCCGCCGAAAAGCTGCGGGGAATGGTGCTCTATATCGAGGACAATCCAGCCAATCTCATCCTGGTCGAACAATTAATCGCCCGGCGCGGCGACTTGTCCATGCTCAGTGCGATCGATGGACACTCGGGCATTGCCCTGGTGCGCAAGCACATGCCCGATTTAATTCTAATGGATATCAACCTACCGGGAATCAACGGCAACGAGGTCCTGGGCATGCTACGCAACGACCCACTAACGGCACACATTCCGGTAATCGCCTTGTCGGCCAATGCGCTGCCGCGTGACGTGCGCAAGGGGCTAGAAGCCGGCTTCTTGCGCTACTTAACAAAACCCATCAATGTGGTCGAATTCATGGAGGCTCTCGACACTGCGCTTGAGTACACCACGCCTGCAATGAGTCTCGGATAGCTACATTCACTCCTACAATTCGCACTACCGTGCTCAATCGAATAGATGGTCGTCAGGCGTGTTGGCGCCGACGCCGAATTGACCCATCTGCCGAGAAATCACTGACCCACTCGGGAGGCTCGCGGACCAATGTCATTGCTGGGTCCACATCGATCGCGGGTGGGTCAGTCGC
>NZ_JANXMI010000222.1 GCF_025354735.1 Rugamonas sp. | reverse complement strand
GTTGCCGCCGTCGGTGCTGGCGCCCACTTGCTGCGCCAGCGCCGCCAGGCCGCTGGAAATTTTACCGCCGCCGCCACCGCCGCCGTGATGGTGGTGATGGCCGCCGGCCGGCGCCGCGCCGCCGCTGCCGCCGGCCGCAGGAGCGGGACTGGCGCCGCCGGCCTGCGATTGCAGCGCCGCGAACAGGCTTTGCGCGAACGTCGCCTCGGCCTGCTTGGCGTCCGTGCCGGAGGCGCTGTCGGTGCTGTCGGCACTGCCGGTGCTGCCGGCGGCGCCGCTCACCTGCGACAGCGCCGACGCGATGGCATCGGCGAACTTGCCGCCGCCACCGACGGCGGCCGAACCTTGCGCGCTGGTTTGCGACGCGCTGGCGGCCGAGGCGCTGCTGTACTGGTAGGCGGCGACGGATGAGTTCCCGCTGAGGCTGTCGATGGTGGACATGCTGATCTCCTGGTGTGTATGGGGTGTATGTCTTAAAGACATGAGTCTCCCACTTCCCCACCGGAAAAATTCGCAGTTTTGTAACGCACTGTGTTGGGTGTAACGGCTTGCGCGCCGGCATGGAAAATCAACCGGCCGGGGCGTGGCGCGGCCGCGTTGCGCCAGCGCCCGCTGTTACCTTCGCTTACATCTATAAAGCGCGGGAAACTTCGGCCCGGCCTCAGGCGTGGCGGGTGTCGCCCGTCAGCGCCAGCGCGATCCAGCTCAGCACGGCGGCCGTCGACAGGTAGTAGCCGACGTATTCGAGGCCGTAGTGGGTGGCCAGCCACGTGGCGATGTAGGGCGCCAGCGAGGCGCCGAGGATGCCGGCCAGGTTGAAGCTGAGCGAGGCGCCGGTGTAGCGCACCTCGGCCGGGAACAGTTCGGACAGCATGGTGCCGATGGGGCCGTAGGTCATGCCGATCAGGCACTGGCCCAGCACGAGGAACAGCGCCACTTCCAGCGTGACGCCGGAACCGAACAGCGGCTCCATCAGCAGGCCGAAGAAGGCGATCGCGACCGACACCGCCATCAGCGTCACGCGGCGGCCGTAGCGGTCGGCCAGCACGGCCGACAGCGGTATCGTCAGGCCGAAGAAGACGATGGCCACCAGTTGCAGTTCGAGGAAGTCCTTGCGCGAGAATTTGAGCGCCGTCGTGCCCCAGTTCAGCGCGAACACCGTCATCAGGTAGAACAGCACGAAGGTGGCCAGCGTCATGATGGTGCCCAGCAGCAGCGCCCCGCCGTGCTCGCGCAGCACCGTCACCACCGGCACCTTGACCCGCTCGTTCTTGGCCAGCACCGCCTGGAACACCGGCGTTTCGGTGATTTTCAGCCGCACGTAGAGGCCGACGAGCACCAGCAGCGCGCTGGCCAGGAAGGGAATGCGCCAGCCGTAGCGGAAGAATTCGGCCTCGCCCAGCCACTGGGTCAGCAGCAAGAAGATGGCGCTGGACAGGAAGAAGCCGATGGGCGCGCCCAGCTGCGGGAACATGCCGTACCAGGCGCGCTTGCCCGGCGGCGCGTTTTCGGTCGCCAGCAGCACGGCGCCGCCCCATTCGCCGCCCAGGCCCAGGCCCTGGCCGAAGCGGCACAGCGCCAGCAGCAGCGGCGCGGCGGTGCCGATGCTGGCGTAGGTCGGCAGCGCGCCTATCAGCACGGTCGACACGCCCATCGTCAGCAGCGCCGCCACCAGCGTCGCCTTGCGGCCGATGCGGTCGCCGAAGTGGCCGAAGATGGCCGAGCCTATCGGCCGCGCGATGAAGGCGATGGCGAAGGTGGCCAGCGATTGCAGCACGGCGGCGGCCGGTTCGCTGGCGGGGAAGAACAGTTTCGGGAACACCAGCACGGCGGCGGTGGCGTAGATGTAAAAATCGAAGAATTCGATGGTCGTGCCGATCAGGCTGGCGAACAGCACGGTGGCGACGGAATTGGGCGGGGTGGCGAGGGACGGCGATACGGCCTGCGATGAACTCATGAGCGCTCCTGTGGTTGCACGAGCCCGCGTACATTGCGCTGGCCATCGTATGAAGTCTGGCAATCTTGCTGCCTGGTCCATCATACGGCGGCATTGCGCAAATGCCAAGCATGGGGAGCCGGGCCGCCGGGTTTTATGCGGCCGGATTGATGAGCTCGAAAGCGGCGCCGATCTCGGCCGCGTTGAGCGGCCGCACCAAGCGCGCCAGTTCGACGCCGTCGCGCAGGAAGATCAGCGTCGGCCACAGCTTGACGCGGAAGGAGCGGCCCAGCGCCCGGCCGGGGCCGTCTTCGACCTTGAAGTGCGGCACGCCGGCGTGGCCCGCATAGGCTACGGCCAGCGCGCCCTGCGCGGCGCGGCAATGGCCGCACCAGTTGGTGCCGAATTCCAGCAGCGCCGGACCGCGCAGCGCGTCGACGGCGGCGCGGGTGGGCGCCGATGCGGTGTAGAGCGTTTCCATGGCAGTCACCTTGAGATATTTATTTTGCCGGCCCGGCCTTGAGCGCGGCGCAGGGGTCGGGCCGGGTCAGCGCCGCCAGCTTGCGGGTGGCGTCGTAGGCGCCGGCCGGCGCGGCCGCGTCGCCCTCCAGATAGGCGATGCTGCGCACCGTCAGCGCCGGCGCGGCCACGGCCAGCCAGCGCGCCACGCCGATGTCCTTGCGCACGTGGCCGTTGCCGGCGATGAGGACGACGTCGCGCGGCCGCTGCGCCAGGATCAGCCTGGCCATCCAGATGTCGCGCGCGACCTGGGCGTCGACCATGCCGCCGACCATGGAGTCGGACAGCATGCCGCAGTGGCCCTGGACGATCTCCCGCTGCTGGCCGCTGCGGATGTCGGCCGGCAGCGGCTGCGCCAGGTGGTAGTCGGCGACGGCCGCCGCGTCGAACGCGGACGCGACGCCGTTGCGCACCACCCGCGAGGCGTCGGCGCGCGACAGGTTGGCGGCGATCAGCGGCAGCCGGTAGCTGATGGCCATGTCGATCAGCGGGTAATACTGTTGCCAGTCCCACTTCGGGCCGCCGACCACCTGGATCATGCAGGCGGCGTCGATGCAGCCTTTTTGCGCCTCGTCGAGCAGCGGCTGGCTTTCGCGGTCGAACTGCTCCATCGCGATGGCCGGCCGCCAGCCCGCCTCTACGCGCCGGCGCAACTCCTCGAAGCGCAGGCGCTGGCCCTGCGAATTGTCGTGCACTTCGCCCAGCAGCAGCACTTGCGGGTTCGCTTCCGGCGCGGCGGCCACCGGCGGCGCGGCCGGCTTCTTGCCGGCGCAACCCGACAGCGCGGCCAGGGCGGCCAGCGCCAGCGTGGCCACCATCGTGGCGATCATGGAAGACATCGCGGCCGGCGCGGGCGGGTGGATGGCGTGGGTCATGGCATCGAAGTCCGGGAAACGGAAAGCGCCCAGTCTAATCGAATTCGCCCCGCGCGGCGCCGGCGCGCGGACAAATGAACCACCGTCATCGGTGACGGCATTTGCCGGGCGGCGGGTGTAGGGCCGAGCAGCGCGGCGTCGCGCCGGCGCAACAACGGCGGCGCGTAGCTCAGCCGTATTCGCGCTACAGGGCCGGCACGCGGCCCCGGGCGCCCCGTCGCCGGCCCGGCGGCGATGCGCTGTAACTCCCCTACACCATCGACAAAACGGTCGCAGTATTATTTCCAAATGGCAATACTTAATTGCATTTTGAATATACGGATGTGAATTTCACGTTAAATATGTTCTAATAACAACTACGAGACACCGCTTTGTGCCGTCCTCGCACCAAGATCGTTGATGGGATGACTCCGCTCCCATGGAACCGCAATGAGGCCTACATGCACGTCAAGACACTGTTATCCGCCGCGCTGCTGGCACTGAGCGCCGGCGCCGGCGCCGCCGCCCATGCCGCCGCCGTGGTCATCGACCGCGGCGCGGTGCCGGGCGGCGCCGTGGCCGGAGACCATGCGTATTGCCACGCCGGCGCCGCCCTGTGCGGCACGCCCGCGCGGCAATCGCACCGGCCGGCCGCCGGCCATGTCAACCTCAGCACCAACATCAGCATCAACGCCTCCCAGCCCGGCGTGGCCGACGACACGGAAGACCACCTGCTGGCGGCGCAGGCCGACCGCGCGAAAAATAGCGCGGCCCACGCCGATATCGCCACGCCGGTGCCGGAGCCCAAGGCTTATATGATGTTGCTGGTTGGTTTGGCTTTGTTGGGGGTCAGTATTTCGCGCCGGGAAGCGACCGACAAATTCTCGGCCTGAACTGCCCCCTGTCCTTCGATCCCGCCGTGAGCGGGATTTTTTTCGCCCGCGCCACGGCGCCGGCCTCAGCGCATGCCGCAGACCTGGGCGATGTGGCCGAACGAGACGCCGCTGCCGATGGCGCGCGCGACGCAGGCCGCTTTCTGGCCGCCGTTGTCCGACAGCGCGAACGCGCCCACGGTCAGGGTCACGACCAGGCCGACCAGCATCAATATGCCTTTGAGTAGATCTTTATTCATGCTTGCGCCAGCGGTCCATATCGTCGAGATGGCGCCATTCTAGCGGGCGCGTCCGGCGAAGGCAAACGGCGGCCTAAGGTGCGCGCTGCGGCGCGTGGTCCGGCCCGCATTGCGGCGCGGACCTGGGCTGCGCGACACGCTCACGCCGGCGGTTCGCCGGTGAGCGCGTGCAGCTTGCTGATGGTGCTCCAGTTGCGCGTGGTGACGGCGTCGCCCAGCAGTTTGCCCATGGCGGCGGCGCGGCTGGCCAGCACGCCGTCGACGCACCAGATGTAGGCGGCCCAGCGGCCCAGCGCGAACGCTTCCGGCGTCCAGTCCTGATGGGTCAGCGGTTCGAGGCGGGCGCGGGTCGGCCGGATTGTTGAACACCGCCACCAGCAGCCGCGAGGGGTCGCTGGCGACGTGGCGCAGGCAGTTGTCGGCGACGACGTCGTCGAACTGGCCGGCGTCGAGCACGGTCACGCGGGCGCCGACGCCGAGCTTGAGCACCAGCGCTTCCTCGATCTGGGTGGCGGCGTCGGCGGGCGCGGGGCGCTCGCAGCGGAACACGACGTTGCCGCTGTTGAGCACGGTGCGCACGTCGGCGTAGCCGAGGTCGGTCAACAGCTTGCGCAGGTCGGCCATGGCGACGCGCTTGGCGCGGCCGACGTTGATGCCTCTGAGCAGGGCAACCTGGGATAGTGTCGTCATCGCTGTCCTCCTTTCTGGTTCAGTGGTGCGCGCCGCGCGGGATGGGCGGCCCCTGACAGCGCAGTATGCGACAGCGGCGGCGATCGGGGCGCCCGCATGCCGGCGCCCGCCTTGCGCCCGGCCGCCCGGCCGCCCGGCCGACATCTCGCACGCGGCCCTCACGCGTGCAGCCGCGTATCCTCCAGCACGGCCGCCTCGTCGATCGGCGTCACGCGCGGGATGCGCAGCACGAAGCAGGCGCCCTGCCCCAGCACGCTGCTGACGGTGATGGTGCCGGCGAACTGCTTGGCGATCAGGTTGAAAACGATATTGAGTCCGAGGCCGGTGCCGCCCTGGCCGCGCCGCGTCGTCACGAAGGGGTCGAACACCTTGTCGAGCATGTCGGCCGGGATGCCCTTGCCGTCGTCGACGACGCGCATCTCTATCCAGTCGCCGTCGAGCGCGACGCGGATGGCGATGCTGCCTTCGGCGTCGGCGTCGAAGGCGTGCTCGACGCAGTTGAGCGTCAGATTGGTGATGACCTGGGCCAGCGCGCCGGGGTAGCTGTCGAGCACGATGTCCGGCGGGCAGTCGATGGCGACGCGGATGCGGGTCTTCTTCAGTTTCGGTTGCAGGCTCGAAACCACTTCGTTGATGTAGTCGAGCAGCTCGAAGCGGCGGCGCGCCTCGCTGACCTGGTCGACGGCGATCTGCTTGAAGCTGTGGATCAAATGGGCCGCGCGGTAGGCGTTGTTCATGATGAGGCGCGCGCTTTCGGCCGCCGTTTCCAGATAGCTGAGGATGTCGGATTTTTTGATGTTGCCGCCGGCGACGGCTTCGTGCACCTTGTCGGTCGCCTCCATCAGCACCGAGGCGCTGGTGAGCGCGATGCCGACCGGCGTGTTGATTTCGTGCGCGACGCCGGCCACCAGGCCGCCCAGCGAGGCCAGCCGCTCGGCCTGCAGCAGCGACTCCTGGGTGCGGCGCAGGTCGGCCAGCGCCTTGGTCGTTTCCATGGCCGACCGGCGCGATTCATCCTCGGCCTCGCGGATGCGCTCGATGTTCGACTTCACCTTGCGCTGGATGGCGTTGAAGCCCCGTATCACTTCGCCCAGTTCGTCGCGCCGGCTTTCGGCCAGCTCCTCGACCTCGTCGCTGCCGCGGGTGGCCAGGTCGAACAGGCCGTCGCGCAGTTGCTTGAGCGGGTCGAACACGATGCGCAGCGACAGCGCCAGCGCCGCCACCAAAATCAGGTCGAGCAGCAGCACTTCGGTCACCTTGCGCCGCACTTCGGCCGTCAGCGTGGCGTCGATCTGGGCCCGGCTGAAGTTGACGACGACGCGGCCGACGATGACCGGCTTGAGCGCGGCGCCGGCCGCGCCCGAATCGCGGTAGGCCAGGTCGGCCACGACGGGCGTGCCGGCCACGATGGAGTCGCCGTCGATGCTGGAGATGGCGCCGCTGTCGTGGCGCAGCTTGCCGGAGAACAGGCCGACCGAGGTGTCGTAGACGCGGATCGCCACCAGCTCGGGCGGCAGCATTTCGGCGGCGACGATGTTGTCGACCTTGGCCTTGTCGAGATCCCACAGCGCGGACGGCAGGCTGGTCTGCAAGCGCGTCAGCACGCCCTGGCGCAGGCGCAGATTGCTCGTTTCCAGCTCGTGGCCCAGGCTGTATTGGGCATAGGTCCCGGAAATGGTCAGCACCAGCGTAACGATGACGACGAACAGCAGCGTAAGCCGACCTTGGATCCCGAACATCAAGCACTCCTCCCGGCCTGAGGCGTTTGTCCTTACAAGGAGCAACAAAAACGCGGTGTTGAAGGCAAGGCCCCAATGTACGGGAAGCCCTGCTTCTTGGCAAGATCAACGCGGATTCCCGGCCGGGACGACGCCAAACCGTGGCGCCGGCGCGATCGAGCCGGCCCGGCCCGCGCGCCGGGCGCGACGCGGCGCAAGGGTGCGCGCGATCGTGCCCGGGCCGTGCCCCGTCCGCCACGCGCGGCGGCAGACATTGCATCTCCGCAATGGTAATATCGTGGCAGGCAACCTCGGAGGAGTCATGACGGCAAATTACCAACACCTGGCGCTGGCGCTGGTCCAACCTGGCATGACCTTGTCGGACGAGTTGCTCGACGTGCATGGCCATGTGCTGCTGCCGCAGGGCACGGTGCTGACCGGGGCGATGATCGCGCTGATGCCGCGCCACGGCATCGAGTCGCTGGCCGTGGTCAGCGCGGTGACGGTGTCGGCCGAGGAAAAGGCGGCCGGCATGCGCTATCACGAGCAGCGCATCGCCAGCCTGTTCCGCAAGCAAGACCCGGACGCCGACGCCGACTGGGCCACCGGCCTGCTGCGCCGCTTCGTCACCGATTTCCGCCTCGGCATGCAGGAGCCGGACGCATGAGCGCCGCGCTGACCCACGCCGACATCCTGGCCCAGCTGGTCGACCTGCCGTCGCTGCCGGTCGTGGTGATGGAGCTGCTCGACAGCATAGACCAGGACAATGTCGACATTTCGGTGCTGGCCAAGAAGGTGTCCTACGACCAGGCGCTGACGGCCAAGACGCTGCGGCTGGCCAATTCCTCGCTGTACGGCCTGCAAGTGAAGGTGACGACGATACAACAAGCCATCACCTATCTGGGCTTCCAGACCACGCGCAACCTGATCACGGCGGCGGCCGTCACCGGCTGCTTCGCCGAGGGCCAGTGCGCCGGCTTCGACCACAAGGCCTTCTGGCGCCATTCGATCGCCACCGCCGCCTGCGCCAAGGTGCTGGCGCGGCAGATGCGCTTCAATCAGGATTACGCCTTCACGGCCGGGCTGCTGCACGATATCGGCCGGCTGGTGCTGGTGTCGTGCTTCCCCCAGCATTACGAGCGCGTGCTGGCCTACCGCGCCGCGCACGACTGCTTCCCGCTGGAGGCGGAACGGGCGGTGCTGGGCATCGACCACGTCGAAGCCGGCGTGGCGCTGGCGGAACACTGGAATTTTTCGGACACGATGAAGCTCGCCATCGCCCACCACCACGATCCGGAAACGCCGGGCGCGGGATTTTTGTCGGCCATCATCCACGTCGCCGATGCGGTCGTGCATGCGCTCGATCTGGCGCAGATGGCGGACGGCGTGGTGCCGCCGGTGTCGTCCGTGGCCTGGACGGCGCTGGGACTCGATGAAGAAATTTATCTGCACCTGTTCCGCGAAACGGAACTGCAATACGAGGAAATTGCGATGGTGCTGCTGTCTTGATGGCGCTGTCCTGATGGCGCTGCGCTTATGCCGCCGCGCCTGCCGGTTCCACCGGCCCGGTGCGGGCGCGGCGGAACGGCTCAGGGGCCGGCCGCATCAATGGTGGGCGTAGCTGCCGCCCGATTCCGACTTGTCCTCAGGCTTGGGACGGCCCTGGGCGTCGGACAGGCGATACTTGGTACGACGGTCGCCCATCAGGTCGCGCAGGTCGCGGATGCTCATGCCCGTCACTTCGTGCATGCGGATCAGCAGCGAGGCGCCGACCGGCAGGCGGTGGTGGCGGATCTTGCTGATGACGGGTGGGGCCACTTCGAGCATGCGCGACAGCGCCGCGTCGTTTTTCAGCTGCATCTTGCCCAGCAGGATATCGAGCAAATGGTTGGGGTTGTAGCTATCTTGCGATGCCAATGCGTGGTGTGTCATGATATTTTCCTCGTCTAAGTAGGTGAATAAATGATGCTGGTCCGAACTTAAGGAAGACTTAGCTAAGCTAAATAAGTTCCGGTGTATCGACGCCAAACGGTTGCGACGTCCAGGCCGGCGGGCTGGTTTTCACTCGCCGGCAGCCGCGCCGGCAGGGCAATAACGATCCGTCCACTCTCGAGATGAAATTGTTATTAAAGCAATATTCTATGCCAAACCGGCCGATTCCCATCAGGCGATACCCCGTAAAGATTGTTTAATATCAATCGAGCCGCATGAAGTCGGGGCAACCATGCTATTTCAACACATGTTGCCCGCAGGTGGCGCACGCAAGAACCAGCAGGAAATTGTTACAAACAGCAATGTCGCGGCTGCCACTTCGGCGGCGCGGCTGGCCGGCGGGATGCGGTGCCGGCGCAAATTACGTTAAACTAGCGTGCCGGCCGCCGCGCGGCAGCCCGCCCGCCCGTGCCGCGCCCTCGCGCCTTTTTCACACCGTCACCATTGATTGCCCCATTGAAAACCAAAACGCCAGTCCAGCCGCACTACTTCATCCCCGAGCCGCTCGATAACACGAGGCTGGCCCACCTGTGCGGTCCGCTCGACGAGAACCTGCGCCAGATTTCGGCCGCGCTCGACGTCACCGTCTTCCGCCGCGGCGAAAAATTCATCGTCAGCGGCAGCAACGCCGAACGCGCGGTCGAAATCCTCGAACAGTTCTACGCCATCGCCAACAAGGTGGTGCCGCTGGAGGAAGTGCAACTGGCGCTGGTCGAACAGCGCGCGGGATTGTCGGCCTCGTCCGAGCACAATCCGGCCACGCCCTTCGTCGAACCCGACATCAGCAGCCCCGTGCTGAAAACGCGCCGCAGCGACCTGCGCGGGCGCACGCCGCACCAGATCCGCTACCTGCGCTCGATCCTCGAGCACGACATCAGCTTCGGCGTCGGCCCGGCCGGCACCGGCAAGACCTATCTGGCCGTGGCCTGCGCGGTCGACGCGCTCGAACGCGACGCCGTCAAGCGCATCATCCTGACCCGCCCCGCCGTCGAAGCGGGCGAGCGCCTGGGCTTCCTGCCGGGCGACCTGGCGCAGAAGGTGGACCCGTATCTGCGCCCGCTGTACGACGCGCTGTACGACCTGCTCGGCTTCGACCGCACCCAGAAGATGTTCGAGAAACAGATCATCGAAATCGCGCCGCTGGCCTATATGCGCGGCCGCACGCTGAACCACGCCTTCGTCATCCTGACGAGGCGCAGAACACGACGGTCGAACAGATGAAGATGTTCCTGACCCGGATCGGCTTCGGCAGCAAGGCCGTCGTCACCGGCGACGTCACCCAGGTCGACCTGCACAAGTCGCAGAAGAGCGGCCTGGTCGACGCCATCCAGGTGCTGCGCGACGTGCGCGGCATCGCCTTCACCCAGTTCAGCAGCGAAGACGTGGTGCGCCATCCGCTGGTGGCGCGCATCGTCGACGCCTACGAGGCCGCGCACGAGGCCAACGCCGACGTCACCCATTTGATTAAACCAGCCGCCGTCAAAAATGTCCGCAAAAAATAAACTCAGCCTGTCGGTCCAGTATCCCGACCCCCGCCTGCAAGCGACGATCACGCGCCCGAAGGTGCGGCGCTGGGTCGCGGCGGCGCTGCTGGCGCCGGCCGAGCTGACGATACGCTTCGTCGACGCCGCCGAGGGGCAAACCCTGAACCGCGACTATCGCGGCAAGGACTACGCCACCAACGTGCTGACCTTCGCCTACAACGAGGGCGACGAGATGCCCGACGACGCCCCGACCCAGGCCGACATCATCCTCTGCACCGACGTGCTGGAACGCGAGGCGGCCGAGCAAAAGAAAAGCGTCGAACAGCACACGGCGCACCTGATCGTGCACGGCGTGCTGCACGCCCAGGGTTACGACCACGAGGACGACGACGAGGCGACCGAGATGGAAACGCTGGAGACGGAAATCCTGGCCGCGCTGGGCATCGCCGATCCCTACGCCGACTGAGACCTCCCGGGCGGCATCGATGCCGCTCAGCGCCCGGCGGTCCGGGCGACATCGCCGGCATTGCGCGCGATGATGGCGGCGATGGTGCCGGCGTCCCGCATCCGCCGCAAGGCCGCCGCCAGCCGCTGCGCCAGCGCCGCGTTGTAGCTGCCGTTGGCATAGTGCAGCCACGCCTGCCGGCTTTCCAGCGCCAGGAAATCGCCGACGCGCTGCGGCGCGATGCCCTCCATCCTGATCCCGTAATACAGCGACTCGCGCACGCCGATGGCCGCGTCGACCCGGCCCAGGGCGCGCGCACGCCGATGGCCGCGTCGACCCGGCCCAGGGCCAGCATTTGCACCATCTGCTCCATGGTGCTGGTGTCGTACTTCAGGATGGCGGCGTCGCCCGCATAGGCCCGCGAATAATCGGCGCCGCGCAGCTGGCCGACCGTCAGGCCGTGCAAATCGTTCAGCGACTGCAAGCGGATGCCGGCGCGGGCGACGATGCCGACGTCGAAGCTGGCCACCGGCGCCACGTGGCGCGCGTGGGCCAGCAGGTCCGGATTGTCGAAGCCTATCATCAAGTCGGCGCTGCCGATTTCCAGCATGAGCTGGCCGCGCACCTTGGGCGCCATCGTGTTGGCGATGGCGATGCCGCTCTCGCGCGCCAGTGCGCTCATCACCTCGACAAAAATCCCGCTGGCCCGGCCCTGCTGCTCCATGCCGAACAGGGGCGCCATCAGCGTCACCGCGCGCAAAGTCGGTGAAGTCGGCGGCGCGGGCCAGGCCAGTGCCGGCACGGCGAGCAGCAGCGCGCCGTCGAGCAGCAGGCGGCGGCGGGCGCGGGCCGGCGGGGATGGCGGTGTTAGCGGGGATGGCGGGGGTAAAACAGCTGGCGACTGTGGCTTGGGCTTCATCGAAGGCGTCCCTTTCGCGGGCGTGGCGTCAGCGTAGAGCATATAACGGCGGCGCCGCCGTGCGCTGTTTTTTTGACAAAAATCTGCCGCGCCACCCTTTTGGTGTATCCTATACCCCTTCGTCACAACGGCTCACGCCTCCTATGCAAGAGCATCCTAGTGGCGTCAAAACTGACGCCAAGCCACACCGGTCACTGTTTGAACGCCTGACCGCACTCATTTCCCCCGAGCCAGAGAACCGCGCGGAACTTCTCGAAGTCCTGCACGACGCGCACGAGCGCAACCTGATCGACGCCGACGCGCTGTCGATGATCGAGGGCGTCTTCCAGGTTTCCGACCTGTCGGCGCGCGACATCATGGTGCCCCGTTCGCAGATGGACATGATCGACATCAGCAAGCCCATCGAGGAATGGATGCCGTCCGTGCTGTCCACGGCGCACTCGCGCTTCCCCGCCATCGAGGGCGAGCGCGACAAGGTGATCGGCATCCTGCTGGCGAAAGACCTGCTGCGCTACTACGCCGAGGATTCCTTCGACGTGCGCGACATGCTGCGCCCGGCCATCTTCATCCCCGAATCGAAGCGCCTGAACGTGCTGCTGCGCGACTTCCGCGCCAACCACAACCACATGGCCATCGTCGTCGACGAGTACAGCGGCGTGGCCGGCCTGATCACCATCGAGGACGTGCTCGAGCAGATCGTCGGCGACATCGAGGACGAGTACGACTTCGACGAGGAGGAGGACAACATCCTCTCGATCAAGGAGGGCCAGCACGGCCCGCGCTGGCGCATCAAGGCCCTCACCGAGATCGAACAGTTCAACGAAACGCTGGGCAGCGCGCTGGCCGACGAGGACGTCGACACCATCGGCGGCCTGGTCTCGAACCACCTGGGGCGCATGCCGCACAAGGGCGACGTCTTCGACGTCGACAACCTGCGCTTCGAGGTGCTGCGCGCCGACGCCCGCCAGGTGCACGTGCTGCTGGTGGAAAAACTGCCCGACGCGCCCGAGGCCGACGCCTGAGATGCGTTTCAGACGCGCCCGCCCCGACGAGCCCGCCGCCGCGCCGCGCGGCAACGCCTCGCGCATGCTGATCGCCGCGCTGGCCGGCGCCGGCGCCGTGCTGGCCTTCGCGCCCTTCGGCTACTGGCCGCTGCAGATCGCCTCGCTGGCCATCCTGTTCTACCAGATGCTGCGCGGCGCCGGCGCCAAGGCCGCCTTCGGCATCGGCTGGGCCTACGGCGCCGCCTGGTTCGGCGCCGGCATGTACTGGTTGTTCATCTCCATGCACCGCTACGGCGCCATGGCGGCCCCGCTGGCGGCGCTGGCGGTGCTCCTGCTGGCCGCGCTGATGGGCCTCTACGTCGGCCTGGCGATGGCCGCCGCGGCCTGGCTGCGGCGCCGCTGGAGCCTGTCGCTGCCGCTGATGAACCTGCTGGCCCTGCCGGCCATCTGGATGCTGCAGGAATGGTGCCGCGGCTGGTTCTTCACCGGCCTGCCCTGGGTCATCTCCGGCTACGCCCACAACGCCAGTCCGCTGGCCGGCTACGCGCCGCTGCTCGGCGTCTACGGCCTGGGCTGGCTGGCGGCCGTGTGCGCCGGCGCCCTGCTCCTGCTGGGCCACCGCAGCCGCCTGCCGGCCGCCGCCCTGATCGTCCTGGTCGGCGCCGCCGGCTATGGCCTGCGCTTCGTCGAGTGGACCCACCCGGTGGGCCGTCCCATCAGCGTGCGCCTCTTGCAGGGCAATGTGCCGCAGGACGAGAAATTCGACCCGGCCCGCGTCGGCGCCGCGCTGGAGATGTACCGCGCCGCCATCCTGGCCGCGCCGGCCGACCTGATCGCCACGCCGGAGACGGCGGTCACCGTCTTCCCGCACCAGTTGCCGCCCGATTATCTGCCCAGCCTGGAGCGCTTCGCGCGCGAAACGGACAGCAATCTGCTGCTCGGCATGCCCCTGCTCGACTACCCGCAGGTGGCCAACAGCGCCGTCGGCATCACGCCCCAGGCCGGCGCGCCGCGCTACCGCTACGACAAGCACCACCTGGTGCCCTTCGGCGAATCGACCCCGGACGGCCTGCACTGGCTGGTGGCGGCGATGGCCATCCCGCTGGGCGACCTGAAACGCGGCGCCGCCGTGCAGCCGCCCTTCCAGGTCGACGGCCAGCGCGTGCTGCCCAATGTCTGCTACGAAGACCTGTTCGGCGAGGAGATCGCCGCCCAACTGGCGGCGGCGCACCACGCCGGCCAGCAATCGGCCTCGATCCTGATCAATATGTCGAACCTGGCCTGGTTCGGCGACTCGACGGCGATTCCCCAGCACCTGCAGATTTCGCAGATGCGCAGCCTGGAGACGGGGCGCCCGATGCTGCGCGCCGGCAACAGCGGCGGCAGCGCCGTCATCGACGGCCACGGCAAGATCCTCAGCGCCCTGCCGGCGCAGAGCCGCGCCACCCTGGCGGCGAACGTGCAGGGCATGGGCGGCATGACGCCCTACATCCTGTGCGGCAACGTGCTGATCCTCGCCATCGTCGCCCTGAGCCTGGGCGGCGCCGGCCTGCGCGCGCGGCGCAACCGCAAACACCGGGCATTTGCGCTTTGAAGCGACTATTTTGCCGCCACGCGGCGGATTGTTGCTGGAAGAGCCACAGCCTGCCTTTAAAAACCGCTAAAATTAAGCGCTTAGCGACGCTACCCAAGCGCGCGCCCTCATTCGCGTAGAGACAAAACCACGATGCTCACATTTCAACAGATTATCCTGACCCTGCAAAACTACTGGGACAAACAGGGTTGCGCCCTGCTGCAGCCCTACGACATGGAGGTCGGCGCCGGCACCTTCCACACCGGCACCTTCCTGCGCGCGATCGGGCCGGAGCCTTGGCGCGCCGCCTACGTGCAGCCCTCGCGCCGCCCCAAGGACGGCCGCTACGGCGACAATCCCAACCGCATGCAGCATTACTACCAGTTCCAGGTCGTGCTGAAACCGGCGCCGGAAAACATCCTCGACCTGTATCTGGGCTCGCTGGCCGCGCTCGGCCTCGACCTGCGGCAGAACGACGTGCGCTTCGTCGAGGACGACTGGGAAAGCCCGACCCTGGGCGCCTGGGGCCTGGGCTGGGAAGTCTGGCTGAACGGCATGGAGGTGACCCAGTTCACCTACTTCCAGCAGGTCGGCGGCCTCGACTGCAAGCCCGTGCTGGGCGAGATCACCTACGGCATCGAGCGCCTGGCGATGTACCTGCAGGGCGTGGAGAACGTCTACGACCTGGTCTGGACCGAATGGGAGGAGAACGGCGTCACCAAGAAGCTCAGCTACGGCGACGTGTTCCACCAGAACGAGGTGGAGCAATCGACCTACAACTTCGAGCACGCCAACACCGACCTGCTGTTCGCCCAGTTCGCCAACTACGAAGCCGAGGCGAAGCGCCTGATCGAGTTGCAACTGACCCTGCCGGCGTATGAAAAAATCATGAAGGCTTCGCACAGCTTCAACATGCTCGACGCCCGCGGCGCCATCTCCGTGACCGAGCGCGCCGCCTACATCGGCCGCGTGCGCACGCTCTCGCGCCTGGTCGCGCAAGCCTATTACGATTCGCGCGAGCGGCTCGGCTTCCCGATGCTCGACGCCGCCGCCCGCGCCGCCGCGCCCACCGCCGCGTAACGAACCAGAACAAGACACCATGAACCAAACACTGTTAATCGAACTGCTGACCGAAGAACTGCCGCCGAAGGCGCTCGCCAAACTGGGCGCCGCCTTCGCCGCCGGCATCGTCAACGGCCTGAAGGCGCGCGACTTCCTGGAAGCCGACAGCGTCGCCACCACCTATTCGACGCCGCGCCGCCTGGCCGTCTCGATCAGCCATGTGCGCGCGATCTCGCCGGACAAGGCGATCCGCGAAAAAATCCTGCCGGTCAGCGTGGCGCTCGACGCCAACGGCGCCGGCACGCCGCCGCTGGCCAAGAAACTGGCCGCGCTGGGCTTCCCCGAGGTCGGCGTCGCCGACCTGGAGCGCTCCGGCGAGGGCAAGGCCGAGAGCCTGTTCTACACCTACACCGCGGCCGGCAGCCCCCTGGCTTCCGGCCTGCAGACGGCGCTGGAGGAGTCGGCCGCCAAGCTGCCCATCCCGAAACTGATGAGCTACCAGCGTCCCGACGGCAGCACCGTGCAATTCGTGCGCCCGGCGCACGGCCTGCTGGCCCTGCACGGCATCAACATCGTGCCCCTGACGCTGCTCGGCCTGAACGCCGGGCGCAGCACCCTGGGCCACCGCTTCCTGTGCGCCGACCGCGCCCACGCCGTCAGCCTCACCCACGCCGAGGACTACGCCGAAATGCTGGCCGCCGAAGGCAAGGTCATCGCCGGCAACGAGGCGCGCAAGGACAGCATCCGCGCCCAGCTGCTGGCCAAGGCCGGCGCCGACCTGGTCCTGATGCCCGAAGCGCTGCTCGACGAAGTCACCGCCCTGGTCGAATGGCCGGTGGTCTACGAGTGCCGCTTCGAGGAGGAGTTCCTGGCCGTGCCGCAGGAATGCCTGATCCTGACCATGCAGACCAACCAGAAGTACTTCGCCCTGACGGACGCCGCCGGCAAGCTGCGCTCGCGCTTCCTGATCGTCTCGAACATCGAGACGGCGACCCCCGAACACATCGTCGGCGGCAACGAGCGCGTCGTGCGCCCGCGCCTGTCGGACGCCAAGTTCTTCTTCGAGCAGGACAAGAAGAAGAGCCTGCACGCCCGCCTGCCGCTGCTGAGGAACGTCGTCTACCACAACAAGCTGGGCACCCAGCTGGAACGCACCGACCGCATCACCGCGCTGGCCGGCGCCATCGCCGCGCGCATGGGCGCCGACGTCGCCCTGGCCGAACGCGGCGCGCTGCTGGCCAAGGCCGACCTGCTCACCGACATGGTGGGCGAGTTCCCCGAGCTGCAGGGCATCATGGGCACCTACTACGCGCGCCACGACGGCGAGCACGAGGAGGTGGCCCTGGCCGCCTCCGAGCACTACCAGCCGCGCTTCGCCGGCGACGCCCTGCCGGGCACCGCCACCGGCACCGCCGTGGCCCTGGCCGACAAGCTGGAAACGCTGGTCGGCATCTGGAGCATCGGCCTGCAGCCGACCGGCGACAAGGATCCCTTCGCGCTGCGCCGCCACGCCCTCGGCGTGCTGCGCATGCTGCTGGAAAAACGCCTGCCGCTGTCGATCGTCGCGCTGCTGGCCGACACCGCCGCCACCTTCGCGGCGCGGCCCGGCTTCGTCGACCCGAGCGCCGAGGTGAAGGTCTTCATGCTCGAGCGCCTGCGCGGCATCCTGCGCGAGCGCGGCTTCTCGCCCAACGAGATCGAGGCCGTGCTGGCGCAGAACCCCGACCGCCTGGACGACATCGTGCAGCGCCTGGAGGCCGTGCAGGCCTTCGCCGCGCTGCCCGAGAGCGCCTCGCTGGCGGCCGCCAACAAGCGCATCACCAACATCCTGAAGAAGAACGAGGAGGCCGTCAGCCTGGTGGCGGCGGCCGGCGTCAACGCCGCGCTGCTGCGCGACGCCGCCGAGATCAAGCTGGCGGCGGCCGTGGCGCGCGTCCAGCCGCAGGTCGACGCGGCCTTCGCCGGCGGCGACTTCGCCGGCACGCTGAAGACGCTGGCGCAACTGCGCGACGACGTCGACGCCTTCTTCAACGACGTCATGGTGATGGCCGAGGACCTGGCGCTGCGCAACAACCGCCTGGCCCTGCTGGCCAGCCTGCACGGCATGATGAACCGCGTCGCCGACATTTCCAAGCTGGCGGCGTAATGGGAGCTCCGGCGATGAAACTGATCATCCTCGACCGCGACGGCGTCATCAACCATGACTCGCCGGACTTCATCAAATCGCCGCAGGAATGGCTGCCCATTCCCGGCTCGCTGGAGGCCATCGCGCGCCTGAACCAGGCCGGTTACCGCGTCGTCGTGGCGTCCAACCAGTCCGGCATCGCGCGCGAATTCTTCGACATGAGCATCCTCAACGCGATCCACCAGAAGATGCACGGCCTGGCCCAGCAGGTCGGCGCCAACATCGACGCGATCTTCTTCTGCCCGCACGCGGCGAGCGACAATTGCGACTGCCGCAAGCCCAAGCCGGGCATGTTCCACGAAATCTCGCAGCGCTACCAGACCAGCCTGAAGGGCGTGGCGACGGTGGGCGACTCGCTGCGCGACCTGCAGGCCGGCTTCAACAGCGGCTGCGCGCCGCACCTTGTGCTGACCGGCAAAGGCGAAAAAACCCAGGCCACCGGCGGCCTGCCGCCCGGCACCCTGGTCTTCGCCGACCTGGCCGCGACGGTGAACCACATCCTGAAAGCGGCGGCGACCGCGCCGAACCTCGCCTTTAGCATTTAATCCTGGAGTCAGCATTGCGTAATACCACCCTTTTTCTGCGTTCCCTGCTGTTCATGCTCATCATGATCGCCGCCACCATCGTCTGGGCCTGTGTCTGTTTCTTCGCCGCGCCGCTGTCCTACAACAAGCGCTACTGGGTCACCTCGCGCTGGAACGTCTTCATCCTCTGGTGCGCCAAGGTCATCTGCGGCATCCGCTACCAGGTCAAGGGCGCCGAAAACTTCCCCGACGCGCCGGCCATCGTGCTCTCGAAGCACCAGTCGGCCTGGGAAACCATCTTCCTCTTGCCCAGCCTGCCGCGCCCCCTGGTCTACGTGTTCAAGAAGGAGATCCTCTACATCCCCTTCTTCGGCTGGGCCATGGCGCTGCTGCGCATGATCCCGATCGACCGCGCGCAGGGCAAGAACGCCTTTAAAAACGTCGTCGCCCAAGGCAAACGGCGCCTGGCGGACGGCCAATGGATTATCATGTTCCCCGAGGGCACCCGCATCCCGGTCGGCCAAAAGGGCAAGTACAAGAGCGGCGGCACGCGCCTGGCCATCGCTACCGGCGCCGTGGTGGTGCCGATCGCGCACAACTCGGGCGAATGCTGGCCCAAGCAATCGTTCTTGAAGCGGCCGGGCCTGATCACGGTCTCGATAGGCAAACCGATTTCGCCGGAGGGCCATACGCCCGACAGCATGATGCAACAGGTGGAAAATTGGATAGAATCAGAAATGCGCGTCATTTCGCCTCACGCCTACAGCGCTGGTTAGACGGCATAGGCGCGGCGATCCAGGAGCCGACCCTGCGACAACAGCTGAAGACCATCCAGGTCGACGCTCAGCAGCTGGATTTGTTCGCGCCGGATGCCCGCGCGACGGCGCCGTCCGCCGCGCCCTCCGCGCCGC
>NZ_JANXMI010000191.1 GCF_025354735.1 Rugamonas sp. | reverse complement strand
TCAGATCCGAGGTCGCGAAACGGCCGCCGTCCAGCGGCACCAGCGGACGCAGTTCCGGCGGCAGCACCGGCAGCACTTCCATGATCATCCACTCAGGCTTGATGCCCGAACGCTGGAACGCTTCCAGCACTTTCAGGCGCTTGGCGTATTTCTTGATCTTGGCTTCGGACTTCGATTCCTTCAGTTCCACGCGCAGGGTCTCGGCATCGCGGTGGATGTCGATCGAGCGCAGCAGTTCGCGGATACCTTCAGCGCCCATGAAGGCGGTGAAGTCGTCGCCGTACTCTTCGTACTTGGCGGCGTAGTCGTCTTCCGACATGATCTGGCACTTCTTCAGCGGCGTCATGCCCGGATCGGTGACGACGTAGGCTTCGAAGTACAGCACGCGTTCGATGTCGCGCAGCGTCATGTCCAGCACCATGCCCAGGCGCGACGGCAGCGACTTCAGGAACCAGATGTGGGCGGTCGGCGAGGCCAGCTCGATGTGGCCCATGCGCTCGCGGCGCACTTTCGCCAGCGTGACTTCGACGCCGCACTTTTCGCAGATCACGCCGCGGTGTTTCAAACGCTTGTACTTGCCGCACAGGCATTCGTAATCCTTGATAGGACCAAAGATCTTGGCGCAGAACAGGCCGTCGCGCTCTGGCTTGAAGGTACGATAGTTGATGGTTTCCGGCTTTTTGACTTCGCCGTAGGACCACGAACGGATTTTTTCAGGCGACGCCAGACCGATCTTGATCGCGTCGAACGTTTCGTTTTGCTGAACTTGCTTGAATAGATCGAGCAGTGCTTTCATGTATCACTCCAGAGGTGATTAAACTTCTATATTCCTGAGACTACATTGCCCGGCATGGTTTCCCAGCCGGGCTTTGTACTTCCCAAACCAAATGACAGTGAGCTGTCTTTTAGTTGCGTTCGAGGTCGATATCGATACCCAGCGAACGGATTTCCTTGACCAGCACGTTGAACGATTCAGGCATACCGGCGTCGATCACGTGGTCGCCTTTGACCAGGTTTTCATACACTTTGGTACGGCCGTTCACGTCATCGGACTTGACGGTCAACATCTCTTGCAGCACGTACGATGCGCCGTACGCTTCCAGCGCCCACACTTCCATCTCACCGAAGCGCTGGCCGCCGAACTGGGCTTTACCGCCCAGTGGCTGCTGCGTCACGAGCGAGTAAGGACCGGTGGAACGGGCGTGCATCTTGTCGTCGACCAAGTGGTGCAGCTTCAGCATGTGCATCACGCCGACGGTGACCTTGCGCTCGAACGCTTCGCCGGTGCGGCCGTCGTACATGGTGACCTGGTTCTTCGATGGCGTCATGCCCAGTTTGTGGGCGATGTCGTCAGGGTAGGCCAGGTCGAGCATGCGGCGGATTTCCGATTCGTGCGCGCCGTCGAACACCGGGGTCGCGAACGGCACACCTTTTTTCAGGTTGTGCGCCAGCTTCATGATCTCTTCGTCGTCGAACTGGTCCAGGTCTTCCGGACGGCCGTTTTCGTTGTAGATCACGGTCAGATACTTGCGCATCTCTTCGGCCTTGGTGTGCACGGCCAGCATTTCGCCGATGCGGATACCCAGACCCTTGGCGGCCCAGCCCAAGTGGGTCTCGAGAATCTGACCGACGTTCATCCGCGACGGCACGCCCAGCGGGTTCAGCACCACGTCCGCCGGCGTACCGTCGGCCATGTAAGGCATGTCTTCGACAGGCACGATACGGGAAACCACACCCTTGTTACCGTGACGGCCGGCCATCTTGTCGCCCGACTGCAGGCGGCGCTTGACGGCCAGGTAGACCTTGACCATTTTCTGCACGCCAGGTTGCAGCTCATCGCCCTGGGTCAGCTTCTTGCGCTTCTCTTCGAAGGCCAGATCGAACTGGTGACGCTTTTCGTTGATCGATTCCTTGATCGCCTCGAGCGCGACGGCGGCGTCGTCTTCCGACGGACGGATGTCGAACCAGTGGTACTTGTCCAGATCGTCCAGGTATTCCTTGGTGATCTTGGCGCCCTTGGCCAGCTTTTTAGGGCCGCCGTTGACCAGCTTACCGATCAGCATTTTTTCCAGACGCTGGAAGGCGTCGCCTTCAACGATACGCATCTGGTCGTTCAGGTCCAGGCGGAAACGCTTCAGTTCATCGTCGATGATCTGTTGCGCGCGCTTGTCGCGAACGATGCCTTCACGGGTGAAGACCTGCACGTCGATGACGGTGCCGATCATGCCCGAAGGCACGCGCAGCGAGGTGTCTTTGACGTCCGATGCCTTCTCGCCGAAGATGGCGCGCAGCAGCTTCTCTTCCGGCGTCAGCTGGGTTTCGCCCTTGGGCGTCACTTTACCGACCAGGGTGTCGCCGGCTTGCACTTCGGCGCCGATGTAGACGATGCCCGATTCATCCAGACGCGCCAGCTGATTCTCAGCCAGGTTCGAGATGTCGCGCGTGATTTCTTCCGCGCCCAGTTTGGTGTCACGGGCCACCACCGACAACTCTTCGATGTGAATCGAGGTGTAGCGGTCGTCCTTGACGACGTTTTCCGAGATCAGGATCGAATCCTCGAAGTTCAGACCATTCCATGGCATGAAGGCCACGGTCATGTTCTGGCCCAGGGCCAGCTCGCCCAGGTCGGTCGATGCGCCATCGGCGATCACGTCGCGCTTGGCGACGCGGTCGCCGACCTTGACGATAGGACGCTGGTTGATGTTGGTGTTCTGGTTCGAGCGGGTGTACTTGATCAGGTTGTAGATGTCGACACCGACTTCGCCGGCGGTTGCTTCGTCATCGTTGACGCGGATCACGACACGGCCCGCATCGATGTAGTCGACGATACCGCCGCGCAAAGCTTGCACGGTGGTACCGGAGTCGACCGCCACGGTGCGTTCGATACCGGTACCGACCAGGGCTTTTTCAGGGCGCAGGCAAGGAACGGCCTGGCGCTGCATGTTGGCACCCATCAATGCGCGGTTCGCATCATCGTGTTCCAGGAAGGGAATCAGCGATGCCGCGACGGACACGATCTGGCCAGGCGCCACGTCCATGTACTGGATGCGTTCCGGCGACACCAGGATCGTTTCGCCGGCTTCACGGGCCGACACCAGCTCATCGCTGAGCATACCGCTCTTGTCGATGGTCGCGTTCGCCTGAGCGATGATGTAGCGGCCTTCTTCGATGGCGGACAGGTAGTCGATCTGGTCGGTGATCTTGGAGCCTTCGACCTTGCGGTACGGGGTTTCCAGGAAGCCGTATTCATTCAGGCGGGCGTACAAAGCCAGCGAGTTGATCAGGCCGATGTTCGGGCCCTCGGGCGTTTCGATCGGGCAGACGCGGCCGTAGTGGGTCGGGTGCACGTCGCGCACCTCGAAACCGGCGCGTTCGCGCGTCAGACCGCCGGGTCCCAGGGCGGAAACGCGGCGTTTGTGCGTGATTTCCGACAGCGGGTTGGTCTGGTCCATGAACTGCGACAGCTGGGACGAACCGAAGAACTCGCGGATCGCGGCCGAGATCGGCTTCGAGTTGATCAAGTCGTGCGGCATCAGGTTGTCCGCTTCGGCTTGGCCGAGGCGCTCCTTGACGGCGCGCTCGACGCGCACCAGGCCGGCGCGGAATTGATTCTCCGCCAGTTCGCCGACGCAACGGACGCGACGGTTACCCAGGTGATCGATGTCATCGACTTCGCCGCGGCCATTGCGCAGCTCGACGAGGATCTTGATGACGGCCAGCACGTCTTCGTTCGACAGCGTCATGGCGCCCGTCAGTTCATCGCGGCCGATGCGGCGGTTGAACTTCATGCGGCCGACGGCCGACAGGTCGTAGCGGTCAGGGCTGTAGAACAGACCGTTGAACAGCGCCTCGACCGAGTCCTCGGTCGGCGGTTCGCCTGGACGCATCATGCGGTAGATCGCGACGCGGGCGGCCATCTGGTCGGCCGTGTCGTCGATGCGCAGGGTTTGCGAAATATAGGCGCCCTGATCCAGATCGTTGGTGTACAAGGTTTGGATTGCGGCGATATTGGCTTCGCGCAGGCGGCCCAGCAAGTCTTCGGTCAGCTCTTCATTGGCGGACGCCACCACTTCGCCGGTCTCGGGATCGACGATATTCTTGGCGATCACGCGGCCCAGCAGGTAGTCTTCCGGCACGGAGATGTGCTTGATGCCGTTCGATTCGATGTCGCGCACATGCTTGGCGTTGATGCGCTTGTCCTTCAGGACCAGCGTCTTGCCTTCCTTGTTGACGATGTCGAAACGCGCGACTTCGCCACGCAGGCGCTCGGCGACGAATTCCATTTCCGCGCCTTCGGAGCGCAGGTTGAAATTGTCGAACACGAAGAAATTGGCCAAAATCTGCTCATGCGACATGCCGATTGCTTTGAGCAAGATCGTCACCGGCATTTTGCGGCGGCGGTCGACGCGGAAGAACAGGATGTCCTTCGGGTCGAACTCGAAGTCCAGCCACGAGCCACGGTAAGGAATGATACGGGCCGAGAACAGCAGTTTACCGGACGAGTGCGTCTTACCGCGGTCGTGCTCGAAGAACACGCCCGGCGAACGGTGCAGCTGGGACACGATGACACGCTCGGTGCCGTTGATCACGAAGGAACCGGTGCTCGTCATCAGGGGCAGTTCGCCCATGTAGACTTCCTGTTCCTTCATCTCTTTGACGACCGGCTTGGTCGGCGATTCCTTGTCCAGGATCACCAGACGCACCTTGGCGCGCAGTGGCGACGCGAACGTCAGACCGCGCAGTTGGCATTCCTTGACGTCGAAGGCGGGGTCGCCCAGGACATACGACAGGAATTCGAGGCGCGCAAAACCATTGTGCGACACGATGGGGAATATCGAGGTAAAGGCCGACTGCAGGCCGTCGTTCTTGCGGGTCGACGGTGCTACGTCTTCCTGCAAGAAGCTATGGTAGGACTCGAGCTGGGTAGCCAGCAGGAAAGGAACGTGGTGAACGTTGGCGCGCTTCGCGAATGACTTGCGAATGCGTTTCTTCTCAGTAAATGAGTAGTGCATGGACACTCCGTGAGTGACAGAAAGGATAAAAAATTCAGGTTTTGCCTGTGCGAAGTTACCTTGGCCACTACAGCAACGCTTCGGCTGCAATGTCACACAGACGAAACCTGAAACTTCTACCATTTCCAGCTGATTCGATATAAAACTGCAACGTGGACAGACCGCTACAAATACGACAAAGACGACAAAGGAGCCAAAGCCGGATGCCCTCTTTTAACAGAGGCCATCCACAGCTTTGGCTCGTGGCGCTAAATCATAGCCGCCGTACAACGGGAATTACTTGATTTCGGCTTTGGCGCCAGCATCTTCCAGCTTTTTCTTGCCGGCTTCAGCGTCAGCTTTCGAAATCGCTTCTTTGACGGTCTTAGGAGCGCCATCGACCAGATCTTTGGCTTCTTTCAGGCCCAGACCGGTGATTTCGCGGACAGCTTTAATCACGCCAACTTTGTTCGCGCCGAAGTCCGACAGGATCAGGTTGAATTCGGTTTGCTCTTCAGCAACGGCAGCAGCGGCGCCGCCGGCTGCAGGAGCCGACATTGCTGCGGCGGACACGCCGAATTTTTCTTCGAAAGCTTTGACCAGGTCGTTCAGGTCCATTACGGACATTTCGCTAACTGCTGCCAGGATGTCGTCTTTGCTAATTGCCATTTGAAACTCCGTTTAATTGTTTGATTCGTTAATACATCAAGTGCTACTTGAGAAAAAAATCCGCGGCGGCCTATCAGGCCGCTGCTGGGGCTTCTTCTGCTGCCACTTCTTCGGCGACAGGAGCGGAGCCCTCGGATTTTTTCGCTGCCAGGGCAGCCAGACCACGTGCGAAGCCCGAAACCGGCGCCAGCATCACACCCAACAACTGGGCGATGAGGACGTCACGGCTAGGAATGCTTGCCAACGCGACAACAGCTGCTTTATCCAGCTGTTTGCCGGCGTAGTTACCAGCGGTGATGACCAGTTTGTCGTTGGTTTTAGCGAAGTCGGCGATGACTTTAGCTGCTGCAACGGCGTCGTCCGAGATCGAGTAGATCAGCGGACCGGTCATGCTGTCGGCCAGATTGGCAAACTGCGTACCTTCCACGGCGCGACGAGCCAGCGTGTTTTTCAACACGCGCAAGTACACGCCCTGGTTACGGGCTTTGGCACGAAGTTGCGTCAAGTGAGCAACCTGGATGCCACGATATTCGGCGATCACCACGGTTTGCGCAGATGCTACTTTTGCGGAAACTTCGGCGACGACTGCCTTTTTGTCATTCAGATTGAGACCCACGGTCAACCTCCTTAAATGATGTTCGGTTGGCATGACCCTATGGCCATGGACCTTGCATCGGTTCGAACACGGCGTCCGAAGTTAAGAAGTACAAAAACTGAGCGGATGGATTCACGCAGCATGGACTACAAAACTTGTTCGGGTACACCATCTGCGTTGGGCGCGCCCCGGTTGCCCGGAACACTGATTACCCTCCCGCATCTGTTATCGCGGTCGGCCCAACGGTCTTTGATTGTCCGGCCGCCCTCCTTGACGGAAAACGGCCAGCCCAAAGATTTGCCCCACGCCCGACCTCGTCCGGCGCGGGGGCTTGATACTTTACAGCTTAAGCGGCCAGGGTGGTCTGGTCGACACGGACGCCAGCGCCCATGGTCGACGACAGCGACACCTTGCGCAGGTAAACACCCTTGCTCGACGTTGGCTTGGCTTTGTTCAGCGCATCGATCAGGGCAACCAGGTTGCTCTTCAGATCGGCGTCGGCGAACGATTTGCGGCCGATCGTGGCGTGGATGATACCCGATTTGTCGGTACGGTATTGAACCTGACCGGCTTTGGCGTTTTTCACGGCGGTGGCGACGTCAGGGGTGACGGTGCCGACCTTCGGGTTAGGCATCAGGCCGCGCGGGCCCAGGATCTGACCCAGGGTACCGACGATACGCATGGTGTCTGGCGACGCGATGACGATATCGAAAGGCATGTTGCCGGCCTTGACCATTTCGGCCAGGTCTTCCATACCGACGATGTCGGCGCCGGCGGCTTTGGCCTGCTCGGCTTTTTCACCGGTGGCGAAGACGGCGACGCGCACGGTCTTGCCGGTGCCGGCTGGCAGCACGACGGAACCGCGGACGACCTGGTCCGACTTCTTAGGATCGACGCCCAGTTGCACCGACACGTCGATCGATTCATTGAACTTGGCGGTGGCCAGTTCTTTGATCAGAGCGACGGCGTTGTCGAATGGGTAAGCCTTGGTGCGATCAACTTTAGCCTTGATTGCTTTAACGCGCTTGGACAATTTAGCCATGATTACAGACCCTCTACCGTGATGCCCATCGAACGTGCGGAACCGGCGATGGTGCGTACAGCGGCATCCATGTCGGCAGCGGTCAGATCGGGGGTTTTCGTTTTAGCGATTTCTTCAGCTTGTGCGCGCGTCAGCTTGCCGACTTTGTCGGTATGCGGCTTCGGCGAACCCTTGGTGATGCCAGCCAGTTTCTTGATCAGGAAAGTCGCCGGTGGCGTTTTCATGACGAAGGTGAAGGACTTGTCGGCGAAAGCGGTAATGACGACCGGAATCGGCATGCCTGGCTCCATACCCTGGGTCTGGGCGTTGAACGCCTTGCAGAACTCCATGATGTTCAGACCGCGCTGACCCAGCGCAGGGCCGATCGGTGGGGATGGGTTTGCTTTACCAGCTGGCACTTGCAGCTTGATAAAACCAATGATTTTCTTTGCCATGATTGGCTCCTATCTAGGTTTGAGTAGTAGCGCCCCACGCGGCGATGACCTGCCGGGCGGGGCTCCTCTTGGTGCCGGATACGCTGAACCACCGCGCGCTCCGGCGGGCGCTTAGACTTTTTCGACCTGGCCGAATTCGAGCTCGACCGGCGTGGCGCGACCGAAGATGGTGACCGACACGCGCACTTTGGATTTCTCGTAGTTGACTTCCTCGACGTTGCCGTTGAAGTCGGTGAACGGACCATCCTTGATGCGCACTTGCTCGCCCACTTCGTACAGCACTTTCGGGCGCGGCTTTTCGACGCCTTCCTGCATCTGCTGCATGATCTTGTCGATCTCGCGCGCGGGTATCGGCGTCGGCTTGTTCGACTTGCCGCCGATGAAACCGGTGACTTTCTTGGTGTTCTTGACCAGGTGCCAGGTTTCGTCCGTCATTTCCATTTCAACCAGCACATAGCCGGGGAAGAAACGACGCTCGGTGACCGACTTCTGGCCATTCTTGACTTCGACGACTTCCTCGGTCGGCACCAGGATCTGGCCGAACTGGCCTTGCATGCCGGCGCGTTCGACGCGCTCGGTCAGCGCGCGCTGCACGCTCTTTTCCATGCCCGAATAGGCGTGGACGACATACCAACGCTTGCTGCTGACCGGTACGCTTACGGGCGCGCTGGCTGCTGCGCTGAGCTCGGCGGCGACATCGGGCACGCTGTCCGACATGGCTGGGCCCGTCGTAGGCTCGCCAGCCGTTTCATCTTGCACATTTTCGCTCATTATTTTCTTATACCCAGAATGACGTCGTACAACAGGAACTCGAGAAACTTATCCGTGCCCCACAGGAAGATCGCCATCACCAGCACGAAGGCGAACACGATCGCCGTGATCTGGCCCGCTTCCTTGCGGGTAGGCCACACCACTTTTTTCGTCTCGCGGACGGCTTCCTTGGCGAAATTCAAGAATTCGCGGCCAGTGGTCGAAGTCCACAAGAGCAGAACGGCAAAAGCCAAACCAGCCACGAGCGCGCCTGCGCGCACCAGAGCTGGTTTGTCTGACAGGTAATAAAACCCGACCACACCTGCAATCGCGGCAACCACTGCCAACGCGACTTTTAACTTGTCGTTCGACGTGCTGACGGTCTGCACGGATTGATTTGACATACTTTTACTTTCGGTGCCCTGCACCTAGATGGTGGCAGGGACGGAGGGCATCGAACCCCCAACCTTCGGTTTTGGAGACCGACGCTCTGCCAATTGAGCTACGTCCCTACGTAAAACTTTAAGAGGAAAGATCTATTTTACCACCCGGGACGCCCCGGGTGGAAGTAGATGATTCCTTAGGCGATGATCTTGGCAACCACGCCGGCGCCGACGGTACGACCACCTTCACGGATAGCGAAGCGCAGACCTTCTTCCATCGCGATCGGGTTGATCAGCTTGACGGTGATCGACACGTTATCGCCTGGCATGACCATTTCTTTGTCCGCTGGCAACTCGATCGAACCGGTCACGTCCGTGGTACGG
>NZ_JANXMI010000189.1 GCF_025354735.1 Rugamonas sp. | reverse complement strand
ACGCGCTATCGCTTACTAAAATTTCCGCGCGGGACGCGAAACCATCCTAAATCCCGGCCTGTATTTGTTAGAGCCGTGTAGTACGATTTAGTTCCGCCGATAGCGCAGAACCGCATGAAATAGTAAGGAGTAGCGGCAGCTCGTATGGAATAGCAGGTTTTAGTAAAACCGAAAAAAAAGGCACACCCACCCACACCCGGTAAGCGTGCCCAACGCTAAGGCGAACTAAGGCACAGGAGAACTAAGCCACAGGCGAGCTGTGCCGGGAATCGATCACGCTCCCGCACATCCGAAAAAAGCAAAAACAGCCGGCGTAAACGACCGTCGCGGCGCACCCGGCGCCGCGATGGTTGTGTGACCAGCCCGCCCGGCATGCGGGCGGGCTCATGGGCCATCAGGCAAAAACGTCGCGTGCGACCGCCGTATTGGCTTCAATCGCCGGATAGAATTCGCGGTCTTCCTTCTTCATGCGCTCATACAGGGTCTTGAGCACCACATTGGCTTCGTCGCGGAAGGTTTCGGGCTGCTCGGCCAACTGGCGCGGCGTATTCCACTTGGCGGCGAAGGCCAGATAGGCGCCCGAGATGCCGTCCATCTCGCCGCGATAGCGCGCGCTCATGCGCGCCAGCACCGCGTCGCCGCTCGCTTCCAGCGCCGGGTACAGCACCCGGTCCTCGACCGCCAGATGCAGCTTGATGACGCCGCTCATGGCGACGATGCGGGCCGAGATATCGGCCGCGTGCTCGCCGATGCCGCTCTGCACCAGCTTGCGCAGGCCGGCGATGGCGTCGAGGATGTCGGTATGCTGGTGCTTGAACTTGTCGATGTTCATGGTGCTGTCCTTTTCCGTGGAGTGTGCGCCAAGTGTAAAACAAAACACCTAAACATGCAAATTATATATATGTTTATGGTATCAATGTCAAGTGTGCTTTGCCGACGCATCAGCGGCACATCAGCGGCACATCATCGGCACATCATGGGCATGATAGTCGCGCTCACGCGGCAAACGCGATCCGCATGACGGCCGCATTCGCCTCCTGCAACAGGCCCTTCAGTTCCGCGTGGCGCGGGCGGGCGTCGGAGATGAACAGCATGGTGCCTATCATCTGCGACACGATGAGGGCGCCGCGGATTTCGCACTGGCGCGGCGTCATGTGCGGCGCGATATCCTTGATGAGATTGCGCAGCGTCTTGCGCGCCCGCGTCATCATCTTGTCGAAGATCTGGGCCGCGTAAGCGTGGCGGTTGGCCAGCGCCGAGATTTCAAAAAACAGGCCGCAGGAAATCGGATCGCGCAGGTCGTCCAGAAAATAATCGATGACGGCCTTGAACAGTTCCAGCCGCGCGCCCTTGCCCAGCTGCGCCACGCGCTCGTCGATGCCGGCCTGGTAGCGGTCGAAGGTCTGCACCAGCAGCGCCTCGATCAAGGCGTCGCGGCTGGGATAATAGTGCTGCACGTTCGACAGGCTCACGCCCAGTCGCAGCGCCACGCTGCGCATCGACAGCGCCGCGTAGCCATGATTGGCCAGCAGCACGCGCGCCACGTCGAGGATGGCGCCGGCCCGCTCATAGCCCTTGCTGGTGGTGTTCGATTCCTTGTTGCGCAGCGGCGTGTCGGCGTTTTTGCTCATGGTGCGGCGGCTCGTGAAATGAGATAGATTATTGATCCGTTTGACAAGTAGGTCAAGAGACCTATAAAGTCTAGGTCAGCAGACCTATTTTTATAAAGTCGTCGCAACGACCAGGAGACGGCACGATGGAGACGGCAAGATGATACCGCGCACGCTGTTTGGCGAAGAACACGAGATGCTGCGCGCCTCCGCGCGCCGCTTCATGGAAAGCGAGGTGGCGCCGTACCACGAGCGCTGGGAAGAGCAGGGCTATGTCGACCGCGACATCTGGACCCGCGCCGGCGCCGCCGGCTTCCTGTGTCCGAGCATGCCGGAGCGCTACGGCGGCGCCGGCGCCGGCCGCTTGCACAGCGTGGTGCTGATCGAGGAGCAGACCCGCATCGGCGCCACCGGCCTCGGTTTCGGCCTGCACTCGGAAATCGTCGCGCCCTACCTGCTCCATTACGGCGGCGAGGCGCTCAAGCGGCGCTACCTGCCGGCCATGGCCAGCGGCGCCATGATAGGCGCCATCGCCATGACGGAACCGGGCGCCGGCTCCGACCTGCAGGGCGTGCAGACGACGGCCGTGCGCGACGGCGACCACTATGTGCTGAACGGGTCCAAGACCTTCATCACCAACGGCTGGCACGCCGACCTGGTGATCGTCGTCGCCAGGACCGACGCGGCCGCCGGCGCCAAGGGCATCAGCCTGTTCGTGGTCGACACGTCGATGGCGGGCTTCGTCAAAGGCCGGCGCCTGAAAAAGGCCGGCATGAAGGCGCAGGACACGTCCGAACTGTTTTTTGACAACGTGCGCGTGCCGGCCGCCAACCTGCTCGGCGAGGAGGGCCGCGGCTTTTCCTACCTGATGCAGGAGCTGCCGTGGGAGCGCCTGCAAATCGCCATCATGGCGGTCGAATCGGCCGCCGCCGGCCTCGCGTGGACGCTGGATTACACGCGCCAGCGCCAGGCTTTCAAGCGCGCCGTGATCGACTTCCAGACCGTGGCCCACGCGCTGGCCGAGATCAAGACCGAGGTGACGATGGCGCGCGTGTTCGTCGACCGCTGCATCGAACTGCTGCTCGACCAACAGCTCGACGCCGCCACCGCCTCGATGGCCAAATACTGGACCACGGAGATGCAGTTCCGCGCGCTCGACCGCTGCGTGCAGCTGCACGGCGGCTATGGCTATATGTGGGAATACCCGATCACGCGCGCCTGGGCCGACGCCCGCGTGCAGCGCGTCTACGGCGGTACCAACGAGATCATGAAAGAACTCATCAGCCGCGGCCTGTAAAGGAAAGAGGACATGGAAGCCTACATCTACGACGCCGTGCGCACGCCGCGCGGCAAGGGAAAAAAAGACGGCGCCCTGCACGGCGTGACGCCGCTGCGGCTGGCCGAAACGGCCTTGCGGGCGCTGGCCGCGCGCAACGCGCTCGACACCGCCCTGATCGACGACGTGGTGCTCGGCTGCGTCGAACCGGTGGGCGAGCAGGGCGCCTGCATCGGCCGCATCGCCGCGCTGGCGGCCGACTACCACGAGAGCGTGGCCGGGGTGCAGATCAACCGCTTCTGCGCCTCCGGCCTGGAGGCGTGCAATATGGCGGCCGCGCAGGTGATGTCGGGCCAGTCCGACCTGGTGGTCGGCGGCGGCGTCGAGGCGATGTCGCGCGTGCCCATGGGCGCCAGCGGCTGGGCCTGGCCGGTCGACCCGCAGGTGGCGCTGAAAACCTATTTCGTGCCGCAGGGGATAGCGGCCGACGCCATCGCCACGCTGTACGGCCATGGCCGCGCCGACGTCGACGCCTACGCCGCCGAGAGCCACCGCCGCGCCCACCACGCGTGGGAAAGCGGCTGGTTCGCCGGCTCGGTGGTGCCGGTGCTCGACTACAACGGCCTGACCATCCTGGCGCGCGACGAGACGGTGCGGCCGGCGACCACGGTGGCCTCGCTGGCCGCGCTCAAGCCGGCCTTCGCCGCCCTCGGCGAGCAGTTCGGCTTCGACGCCGTGATCGGCCAGCGCTACCCGCACATCGAAACGATCAACCATGTCCACCACGCCGGCAACAGCTCGGGCATCGTCGACGGCGCGGCGGCGGTCTTGATCGGCAACCGCGCCATCGGCGCGCGCGCCGGCCTGACGCCGCGCGCCCGCATCCGCGGCTTCGCCTCGGTCGGCAGCGAACCGTCGCTGATGCTCACGGGGCCCAGCTACGCCGCCGAAAAGGCGCTCAAGCGCGCCGGCATGCGCGCCGCCGACATCGACCTGTTCGAGTTGAACGAAGCCTTCGCCTCGGTGGTGCTGCGCTTCATGGACGCGCTGGCCATCGCGCACGACAAGATCAACGTCAACGGCGGCGCCATCGCCATGGGCCACCCGCTGGGCGCGACCGGCGCCATGATACTGGGCGTGCTGCTCGACGAAATGGAGCGGCGCGATCTGAGCACGGGCCTCGTCACGCTGTGCGTCGGCGCCGGCATGGGCACGGCCACCATCATCGAACGCATTTGAAGGAAGGCCCTATGATCGACTTCACCCTCGATGCCGACGGCATCGCCACGCTGAGCTGGAATATGCCGGGCCGCGGCCAGAACGTGATGAACCAGGCCAGCTGCGACGCGCTGTGCGAGGCCATCGCGCGCGCGGTCGCCGAGCCGGCCGTCAAGGCCATCTTGATGACGTCGGCCAAGCCGGACTTCATCGCCGGCGGCGACCTCGCCTGGCTGCTGGCCGCGCACGACGCCGCGCCGCTGTTCGCGCAGGTCACGCGGCTGCACCGCGCGCTGCGCGCGCTGGAAAACTGCGGCAAACCGGTGGCGATGGCCTTGCCCGGCTCCGCACTCGGCGGCGGGCTGGAGGTGGCCCTGTGCGGCCATTACCGCGTCGCCGCCGACGCGGCGGGCGCCCGTTTCGGCCTGCCCGAAGTGGGCCTGGGTCTGCTGCCGGGCGGCGGCGGCACGCAGCGGTTGCCGCGCCTGATCGGCATCGAAAAAGCGCTGCCGCTGCTGCTCGAAGGGCGGCGCCTCACGGCGGCCGAGGCGCTGAAAGCCGGCATCCTCGACGCGGTTGTACCGATCGGTACAGAAGCCGCCACGGCCTGCGCCTGGCTGCAACTGGCGCTGCTGGCCGGCGGCACCCACCAGCCCTGGGACCTGAAGGGCTACCAGACGCCCGGCGGCGCCATGGCCTCGCCCGCGATGCAGCAGCGGATGATGGCCGCCAACGCGATGGTGCGCGCCACCACCCACGGTAATTATCCGGCGCCGAAAAACATCCTGTCCTGCGTCTACGAAGGCATGCTGACCGACCTCGATACCGGCCTGACGACCGAGGCGCGCTACTTCGTGCACACCGTGCTGACGCCGCAAGCCAAATGCATGATACGCACGCTGTTCTTCAGCATGAACGAGGCGGGCAAGCCGGCCGCGCGACCGGCCGGCCTGCCGACGCAGCGCTACAGCAAAATCGGCGTGATCGGCGCCGGCATGATGGGCGCGGGCATCGCCTACGTCGCGGCCAGGGCCGGCCTGCAAGTGGCGCTGCTGGACCGGACGCAGGACGCGGCCGACCACGGCAAGGCCCATGCGCGCGCGCTGCTCGACCGGCGCCGCGCGCGCGGCCAGGACACGCCGGCCCAGCTGGACCAGGCGCGGGCGCTGCTGGGCCGCATCGCCGCCGGCACCGACTACGCGCTGCTCGACGGCGCGCAGCTGGTCATCGAAGCCGTGTTCGAGGATCGCGCCACCAAGGCCGCCGTCATCCGCGGCGCCGAGGCGGTGCTGGCGCCGGACGCCGTGCTGGCCTCGAACACGTCGACGCTGCCGATCGACGGCCTGGCCGAGGCGAGCGCGCGGCCCGACCATGTCATCGGCCTGCATTTCTTTTCGCCGGTCGACAAAATGAAGCTGGTCGAAGTGGTCGTCGGCCGCCGCACCAGCGGGGCCACGCTGGCGCGCGCGCTCGACCTGGTGCGCGCGCTGGGCATGACGCCCATCGTCGTCAACGACGCGCGCGGCTTTTACACCAGCCGGGTGTTTTCGACCTATGTGCTGGAAGGGCTGGCGATGCTGGCCGAGGGCGTCGCGCCGGCGCTGATCGACAACGCCGGCCTGCAGGCCGGGATGCCGGTCGGCCCGCTGGCGCTGACCGATGAAGTGTCGAGCCAATTGCTGGACCGGATCGACCGCCAGAGCGCGCGCGATCTGGGCGCGGACTATCAGCGCCGCCCCGGCCAAGAGGTGGCGGCGACCATGGCCGCGCTGGGCCGCATCGGCAAAAAAGCGGGACTGGGCTTTTACGATTATCCGGCCGGCGCCAAAAAGCGCTTGTGGCCCGGCCTCGGCGAACTGTATCCGCGCGCCGCGCGCCAGCCCAATGTGGCGCAGCTGGTCGAGCGCCTGACGGTGGTGCAGGCGGTGGAGGCGGCGCGCTGCATGGAGGAGGGCGTGCTGACGACGGCGCGCGACGCCGACGTCGGCGCCATCCTCGGCTGGGGCTTTCCGGCCTTCCTGGGCGGGCCCCTGAGCATGGTGGACGGCGCCGGCCTGGCGGCCTTCGTCGCCCGGTGCGAGCGCCTGGCGGCCGCGCACGGCCCGCGCTTCGCCGCGCCGGCGCTGCTGGCGACGATGGCCGAACAGGGCCTGTCGTTTTATCCGGCCGGACCGGATTCGGCGGCCACCCCGGCCTGACGGCGCGCCGGCGCACCGACGGAGCGTTACAAATCGGCCGGGCGATGGTAATGTGGCATCCTGGACCGGCCCCCGCTTGCGACGATGCGACTCGACACACTGCAAAAACTGCGTAAACTATACATCCTGTCGTCGGTCGCGGTGGCGCTCGTGCTGCTGGTGGTGTCGGCCTTCGTGGCCCAGACCCTGCACCAAAGCCGCCAGCGCTACTACGACAACGCCGAGGAAACCTCGCGCAACCTGGCGATCTCGCTGGAGAATTTTCTGCGCGCGTATTTTCAGGAGGTCGACCTGGCGCTGCGCCGCGCCGGCGGCGAATTCCTGGCCATGCACAAGGAGCGGCGCTTCGACGACGAGCGCTTCAGCGCCTATCTGCGCTCGCTCAAGGAGCGCATCCCGCACGCCCGTTCCATCCGCGGCTCGGACCGCGACGGCCGCGTCATCTACGGCGAAGACATCGACCCGGCCCACCTCCAGGACTTGTCGATCCGCGAATTTTTCGCGCGCGTCAAGACCGAACGCACGCTCGTCTTCGGCGTGCCGGTCAAGTCGCGCATCAGCGGCGAATGGGTGCTGCCGCTGGTGTTTCCGCTGACGCTGCCCGACGGCGCCTTCGGCGGCAGCGCCTACATCAACCTCAACAACACCACCATCAACGAGCTGTTCTCGTCGCTGCGCCTGGGACCGAACGGCGTCATCACCCTGCTCGACGACCGCCGCCGCATCCTGCACCGCTATCCCTTCAACGACGGCGTGGTGATCGGCAGCCCGATCAACCTGTCGCCGCAGACCACGGCCGTGCTCAACAGCGAGCGGCGGCGCGCCACCTACACCTCGGTGAGCTTGCGCGACGGCCAGCAGCGCGTGCTGAGCATCGAGCGCATCGGCGACTACCCGGTCTATGTCCTGGTCGGCATGGCCAGCGCCGACTTCCTGGCGCCGTGGCGCGAGGAGGTGCGCAACGACGTCATCTTCCTGGCGCTGCTGTACGCCCTGGCCGGCGCCGCGCTGGCCGCCGTGCGCCTGACGCTGCGGCGCCAGTACCAGGGCTTCACCCAGTTGCTGGAAAAAGACCAGGCGCTGCAAGGCTCGCTGGCCCGGCTGACGCAGTCGGAGTCGCGCTGGCGCTCGCTCACCGAAGGCTTGCCGCAGATGGTGTGGACCATCACGCCGCCGGCGCTGCGGCTCGATTTCCTCAGCCACCACTGGCACGACTACACCGGCGTCCCGGTGGCGCGCCTGCTCGGCGGCGCCATCTGGCTCGGCATCCTCCATCCCGACGACCGCGCCGGCGTCGAAGCCGAATGGGCGCGCGCGCTGGCGGCCGGCGCCCAGTTCCGCTGCGACTGCCGTCTGCGCCGCGCCGACGGCGCCTGGCGCGTGTTCGACCACCACGCGCTGCCGCAGCGGGACGCCGGCGGGGCCATCGTGTGCTGGGTCGGCAGCAGCACCGACATGACGGAAACCCGCGAGGCCCACGCGGCGCTGACGGCGGCCACCGACGCGGCGCTGGCGGCCGGCCGCGCCAAGTCCGACTTCGTCGCCAACATGAGCCACGAAATCCGCACGCCGATGAACGCGGTGCTCGGCATGCTGCAACTGCTGCAGCAAACGGCGCTCGGCGTGCGCCAGCGCGACTACGCCGCCAAGGCCGAAACGGCGGCCCGCGCCCTGCTCGGGCTCCTCAACGACATCCTCGATTTCTCCAAGGTCGAAGCGGGCAAGCTGGTGCTCGAACGTCAGCCCTTCAGCGTCGAGCAGCTGCTGCGCGACCTGGCCGTGATCCTGTCGGCCAACGTCGGCGCCAAGCAGGTCGAGGTGCTGTTCCAGATCGATCCGGACCTGCCGCGCTGGCTGTGCGGCGACGCGCTGCGCCTGCAACAGGTGCTGCTCAATTTGAGCGGCAACGCCATCAAGTTCACCGACCGCGGCGACGTGGTGCTGTCGGCGCGGCTGGCCGCGCGCGACGCCGACGGCCTGCACGTGGCCTTCGCCGTGCGCGACACCGGCATCGGCATCTCGGCCGAACAGTGCTTGCGCATTTTCGACGGCTTCTCGCAGGCCGAGGCGTCGACCGCGCGCCGCTACGGCGGCAGCGGCCTGGGACTGGCGATCAGCCGGCGCCTGGTGCAGCTGATGGGCGGCGCGCTGCGCGTGGACAGCGCCGAAGGCCGCGGCAGCGTGTTCAACTTCAGCGCCGTGTTCCAGCCGGCCGAGGCGCCGCCCGCGCCGGCGGGGCAAACGGAGCGAGCAATTAATCCGGCGCAGCTGCGCGACCTCGATTGCCTGGTGGTGGACGATAACGCCAGCGCCCTCACGGTGCTGCGCGAGATGGCGCTGTCGCTCGGCTGGCGCGTCGAGACGGCCGACAATGGCCGCGCCGCGCTGGCCGCCGTCGCCGGGCGCGGCGCCGAACGGCCCTACGACGTCGTCCTCATCGACTGGCGCATGCCGCAGTTGGACGGCTGGGAAACCAGCCGCCAGATCCGCCAGCTGTTGCAGCCGCCGGCGCGCACGCCGCTCATCATCATGGTCACCGCCCACGACCGCGAACTGCTGGCGCAGCGGCAGGCGCAGCACGCGCCCGTCCTCGACGGCATGCTGGTCAAGCCGGTGACCGCTTCGATGCTGTTCGACGCCGTGGCCGACGCCACCCTGGGCGCGCGCACGGGCGCGTTCGCGATGACGTCGGCGCCGGCGCCATCGCAAATGCGATTGGCCGGCATGCGCCTGCTGCTGGTCGAAGACAATCCCACCAACCAGCAGGTGGCGCGCGAACTGCTGGCCAACGAGGGCGCGCGGGTCGACTTGGCCAGCGGCGGCCGCGAAGCCGTCGACGCGCTGCTGCGCGCCGCCGCGCCGCCGCAACTGGTGCTGATGGATATCCAGATGCCGGACATGGACGGCTACGCCGCCACGGCGGCGATCCGCGCGCAACTGGGCTTGCTGGCGCCGCCCATCGTCGCGATGACCGCCAACGCCATGCCGTCCGACCGCCAGGCCGCGCTGGCGGCGGGCATGGTCGACCACGTCGGCAAGCCCTTCGACCTGGCGCAGCTGATCGACGTCATCCTGCGCCACACGCGGCGCGGCGATGCCGCCGCCGCGCCCGAAAAAATAACGGAGGCCGCGCCGCCGCCGCCGGCCGGGCCGGCGTCCGCCGCGCCGGCGCAGCTGTTGAACGGCGCGGCGGCCCTCAAGCGCATGGGCGGCTTGATGCAGGTGTATCTCGGCGCGCTGCGCGGTTTCATCGGCGAGGCGGCCGCGCTGGCGGCGACGCTGCGCGCCTTGCAGCCGCCGCACGACCGCGGCGCCATCGAGTCCACGCTGCACCTGCTCAAAGGCCTGGCCGGCACGGTCGGCGCCGAGCGCCTGTATGGCCTGGCCGCGCGGGCCGAACGCAGCGCGCGCCAGGGCGATGCCGGCGCCGACGTTGACGGCGATGGCGATGGCGATGACGGCGGCAGCCATCGCCTGCGACACGACATCGACCAGCTGTTGGCCGCCGTGCCGCAAACGGTGGACGCGGTCGCGCTGCTGGTGCGCCAGCTGGAGGCGGCCGCCGCCACCGGCGCGCCGCCGTCCGCGTGAGCGCATCGGTGCCCCATGTGCCACGCGCGCGCCGGTTTTGCGCGCGCCGCGCCGTCAGGAACGCATGTAGGCCCAGCCTTCGGTCTGGCGTTTGATGAGTTCCACGACGCCGGCCGGCACGTAGCCGATTTTGGCGATCATGTCCTCGGGCTGCAAATGCATGCCGTGCATGGTGTTCTGGCAGGCGAAAACGCCGATCCCGGCCTGCATCGCTTCCTGCACGCGGGCGGCCACCTCGGAATCGGCCTTCAACATGCCGATGCCCGGTCCGAAGGCGACGATCTCGATGGTGATGTTGGCCGCGCCGAGGGCATCCTGGGCGTTGCGCACATTGCCGAGCGTGAGCGACCATTTTTTCGGATCGGCGTCGCTGACCTGGAACGCGGCGCGATACGGCGTCGCCGGCGCGGGCGCGGCTGGCGCCACGGCGGCGGCGCTCGCGCCGGCCGACAGCGCGCCCACCGCCGCCAGCGTCACCGAGCGTGTCATCATCGTGCGGCGGGTAGTGGAGAGATCTTTCATATGCGGCCTTTCGGTGAAATCGATAGAGGGGAGCGACGCTCAGCGACGCAGTGTCGACGCGTCCTGCCCGAACAGCAGCTTGGCCGATTCCGCGTTGACGGTCGGCGCCGTGTTGACGGTGAGCGCCAGCGCGTAGGCGCGTTGCGTCGCCGGCCGCTGGCCGACGCGCGCGAACCATGCCGCCAGCGCCGGGAAGTCGGCCAGGTCCTGGCGCTGCTTCTCGTGGGGCACGATCCACGGATAGCAGGCCATGTCGGCGATGCTGTAGCCGGCGCCGCAGATGTAGTCGCGGCCATCGGCCAGGTGGCGATCGAGCACGCCGTACAGGCGCGCCGTTTCCTTCACGTAGCGCTCGATGGGGTAGGGCAGCGGCTCCGGCGCATACTGCGTGAAGTGGTGGTTCTGGCCGGCCATGGGGCCGAGGCCGCCCATCTGCCAGAACAGCCATTGCAGCGCGACGTTGCGGCCGCGCAGATCCTGCGGAATAAAACGGCCGCTCTTGTCGGCGAGGTAAAGCAGGATGGCGCCCGATTCGAATATCGAAATCGGCGCGCCGCCGTCGGCCGGCTCATGGTCGACGATGGCGGGAATGCGGTTATTCGGCGCGATGTCCAAAAACTCCGGCCTGAATTGCTCGCCCTGGCCGATGTGCACCGGCGTGATGCGATAGTCGAGGCCCGCCTCTTCGAGGAAGAGCGTGATTTTATGGCCGTTGGGCGTGGTCCAGTAGTGTAGGTCTATCATGGTGTGCCCGGTCAGGAAAGGAGTCGGCCATGCTACCATTTTTAACAGCCCGGCGTCGGCCCACGCTACACCAGTCCGCGCTACACCAGTCCTGCTACACCAGTCCTATATCGCGCGCCTTCACGCCGCTGAAGATGCGCTCGACCTGCGCCGCGTTCAAACCGTACATGCGCGCGAACAGGCCGCCGAACACGGCGCGGTATTCGTTCAGCACCGGGAAGTCGCGGTTCTGGTTCAGGCTCGCGCGGTCGACCTTCACCTGCTCGCCCAGCACCTGGCCGCCATGCACGCTGCCGCCCAGCACCCAGTACGCCGTGCCGTGTCCGTGGTCGGTGCCGCGGTTGCCGTTTTCCTTGAAGGTGCGGCCGAATTCACTGATGACGACGACCACGGTGTCCTTCCAGTCGCCGCCCATCTCCTGTGAAAACGCCGCCAGTCCGCGCCCCAGCTCATCGAAGCGGCCGGCCAGATAACCGGTGCCGTTGCCCTGTCCGACGTGGGTGTCCCAGCCGCCGACGTCGACGAAACCGATGCTGTATTTTTCCTTCATCAGCCGCGCGATGCGGCGCGCTTCCAGCTCGAAGCCCTTGGCCGTGATGGCGTCGCGGCTGGCCGCCTGCATCTCGCCGGCCAGCTCCTGCGCCAGCTCCTTGCGCACGCTGAAGCCCTCGTTGACCTGCTGCGCCAGCGCGCTGCCCTTGTACATGGCGGCGATGATGTCGCTCTGGCGCTGGTCCAGCGCCGGCTTGGCCAGCGAGCGCAGGGCGCTGTTCGGCACCTGCGCGCTGCCCTGCAGGATGATGGGCAGCTGGTCGGTGAAGGCGATGGCCGCTGCGCCGTTCAGCGTCGCCGCCAGCCGGTTCAAAAAGCCGGACGCGTAGTTGCGCGTGCCCGTCAGCGGCTGTCCGAGCTCGATGCCGTCCTGCGTCTCGAAGTGGCTGCGCGTCATATCCTCGGTGCCGGCGAAGGGAATGAAGGCGGCCTGGCCGTTCTGATACAGCGGATAGATACTCTCGCGCAGCGCCGGATGCAAACCCCAGTCGGCGTTCAGCGGCAGCGCCGTGTTCAAGTCCGCGCCGGGACGCGGCACCGCGATATTGGGCCGGCTCTCGTAATAGAACGGGCTCGATATCGGCACCAGCAGATTGGCGGCGTCGTAGCCGCCGCGCAGGAACACCACCAGCAGTTTCGACTTGGTGGCGGGAGCGGCCCACAGGCCGCCCATGCGCGCGGCCAGCGGCAGCATGGCCAGCGTGTGGATAAAGGTGCGGCGTTGCATGGCATGTCCTCCTGTTTATCGGTGCATCATTTCCGGCGACGACAGCAAATAGGTGTTCCACTCCTGCGGCGACGCGGCCTGCTCCAGCGCGCCCCGCGTGGCCGCGCTCAGGCCGGGCTGCAAGGACTGGTAATACAGCGCGTTGGCCAACTGCGGAAAGGCCGGCTTTTCCAGCGGCTGCGGGCCGTCGGTCTTGAACAGGCCCGCGCTGCCGGAGCCGATGGCCTTGGCGATTTCAAAGCGGGTGCCCATCTGCCCCGGACTGGCCCACGCCGACTGCGTCAGCGCATAGCCGTCCGGCGTCTGGCGGCCGTACAGCGGCTCGCCCATGCGATTGAGCCAGTTCAGCATCGGACCGGCGTTCAAGATCGTCTTGTCGTCGTAGGCCAGGCGCACGGACGACACCACGTAATGGACCGGGTCCTTGAATTTCTGCGCCAGCGAGGCCGTGAACTCGGCCGAATGGAACAGCGTGGCCAGCGTGGCGGCGATGTCGCCGTCGCTCTTCAAAAACGTCTGCGCCATGCGCTCGACCAGCGCCGGCGGCGGATCGTCGGAGACGAAGTACAGCGCCAGCTTGCGGCTGATGAAATGCGCCGTCGCCGGACTGCGGCTCAAGCGGTCGATGGCCTCGTCGATTTCAGCCAGTCCGCGCGCACGGACCGGCTGGCCGAGGAAATCCTTGGCGCCGTAATCGTGGCGGTTGGGATTGAACTCGAACAGGCCGCGCCGCACGTACTGCGCTTGCAGCTCGCGCTTGACGTTGGGCGTGGTCGTGCCCATGTTGACGCCGACGCCGGTCAGCACCCGCGCCAGTTCCTGCACGTCGTGCTGGCTGTAGCCGCCGTCGACGCCCAGCGTGTGCAGCTCCATCAACTCGCGCGCATAGTTTTCGTTGATATGGCCGGCCGCGTTCTGTTCATTGTCCAGATAGCGCAGCATGGCCGGATGGTGCACGGTGGCCGCCAGCAGCTCGCGGAATTTACCCAGCGCGTGCGGGCGGATCGCCTGGTCTTCGTAATCGCCGACCAGCACCCGCAGATTCGATTTGTACAGGTGGACGTTGAAGTGATTGAGCCAGAACCACGTCATCTGCTCCTTCAACTGGTTGGGCGAATACAGGTCGCGCAGCAGCGAGCGCGTGGCGGCCTCCTTGCCGAGGCGGTTCAGCTCCTGCTGATACGCCGTCTGCGCGGCCTTTTTCTGGTCGTCGTCGGTGATCGCGTTGGCGTCCTTGCGCTGCTGGTCCATCTTCAGGTTGAGCTGATCCATCGGCGTTTGCGAGATCGTCATCGCATCGATCTGCGCCTGCGGCGCGGCCGGCAGCGGCGCCGCGGTCGGATGCAACTGCCGCTGCAAATAGCGCTCGGAACCCTGTGCGGCGATGGCGCGGTCGCTGCCCTCGTTGACGCCCCAGCTGATGCGGTTCAGCAGATTCAGTTGCTGCTGCTTCTGCAATTCGGGGCGCGGCGCGGTGCCGATCTGGCCGCCGTCGTTCACGGTGGCGCAGCCGGCCAACGCGCCGAGCGCGCAGAGGGCGCTCGCGGTCGACAGCAGGGTGCTAGGGCAGGGGATGCGCATGGGTCTGGACTCCGGTTGACGCAACTGTAACGCGACCGGGGTCCGCACGTCTGACTTCCGCCCGATTACTTTGCAACGGATTGTAATCATACGGCGCGCGATATCCCTACGGCGCCCAAGGATTAATAAAACCTCGCTTGTTTTATATTTCAACCGAAGCATACAATGCAGCGTTAATTTAAAGGCAATTGCAAAGGGACTCGATGTTGAAGAACGCGTGGCGTAGCGGCTTGATGGCGATGGCGGCATGGCCGGCAGCACATGATAATGCGATGGCCGAGTCGCGCCTGGGCGACCACTATGCGGCCGGCCTGGGCGTCGAACGCGACGACGCGCAGGCGGTGGCGTGGTATTACAAATCGGTGGCACACGGCGACTCCCACGGCCAGGCCGCGCTGGGCGCCATGTATGAGCAGGGGCTGGGCGTGACGGCCGATTTTCGGCAGGCGCAAAAACTATATGCGTGGTCGGCGGCGAAAAATAATCGCGCCGGCATGTACCGCCTGGCCGCCATGTTTGAACGTGGACGCGGCATCGACCAGAGTAACGCCGATGCGCTGCTGTGGTATCAGCGCGCCGCGCGGCTGAACAACGTCAAGGCCGTCGAGCGCCTGATCGATGTCTACGAAAACGGTCAGCTGGGACAAGGCGCCGATCCGGCCGCCGTCCTGCGCCTGCGCGCCACGGCCCGGCAATTGCACGACGCCGGCGCCGACGACGCCCAGACACTGTGACGACGGGAGCCCAAATGCATTCGATATTCACCACGCAGTCGGTCGACTGGCCCGCCGTCGCCAGCCTGTTTGTGCAGGTGGGTTGGGGCGTGCGCGCGCCGCTCGAAATCCGCGCGGCGTTTGAAAAAAGCAGCCACGTGATCTTTATCTACGATGGCGACGAATTGGCGGCGTTCGGCCGCACCATGGACGATGGCCGCTATTACGCGCTGCTCGTTGATGTGGTGGTGAAGCCGCAATATCAGCAGCGCGGACTGGGGCGCGACGTGGTCGATTATTTGAGGACGCAGCTGGTCGGCTATCGCTTCATCACGCTGACGGCGGCGCCGGGCAAGGAAGACTTTTACTTGAAGCTGGGCTGGCAGCGCCAGGCCACATCGCTGATCTGGCCTGTGAACGACGAACAGAAACGGCTGCACGCGCAGCCGTCGGATTGACGGTCGCGCGTCCGGTTTTAGCCCAGCACCGGCTTGACCTTGGCCGCCGCCGCCTTGGCGATCACGCGCGCGGTGTCGACGTCGTCGGCCGTCGCCAGCGCCACGCCCATGCGGCGGCGCGCGAACGATTCCGGCTTGCCGAACAGGCGGATGTCGGTGCCCGGCACGCTCAGCGCGTCAGCCACGCCCTCGAAGGCGATGCCCTTGGCGTCGTGCTGTCCGTAGATGACGGCCGACGCGCCCGGCGCGCGCAGCGCGACGTTGACCGGCAGGCCGAGGATGGCCTTGGCGTGCAGCTCGAATTCGTTCTGCACCTGCGTGGCCATCGTCACCATGCCGGTGTCGTGCGGGCGCGGGCTCACTTCCGAGAACCACACCATATCATCCTTGACGAACAGTTCGACGCCGAACAGGCCGAGGCCACCGAGGTTGGCGGTGACTTTTTCGGCGATGTCGCGCGCGCGTTCGAGCGCCAGCGGATGCATGGCGCACGGCTGCCATGATTCGACGTAATCGCCCTGCACCTGCACGTGGCCGATAGGCTCGCAGAACTGCGTGTGGACCTGGCCGTCGGCGCCGAGGGCGCGCACCGTCAGCAGCGTGATTTCGTAATCGAAGTCGATGAAGCCTTCGACGATGACGCGGCCGGCGTCGACCCGGCTGCCGGCGGCGGCATAGGCCCACGACGGCGCCACGTCGGCCGCGCTGTCGAGTTTCGACTGGCCCTTGCCGGACGAGGACATCACCGGCTTGACCACGCACGGGAAACCGATGTGCGCGCACGCCGCTTCCAGTTCGGCCAGGCTGCTGGCGAAGCGGAAGGGCGACGTCGCCAGTCCCAGCGTCTCGACGGCCAGGCAGCGTATGCCTTCGCGGTTCATCGTCAGCTGCGTGGCGCGCGCGGTCGGGACGCAGGTGATCTTGCCGGCCGCTTCCAGCTCGGCCAGCGTGGCCGTGGCGATGGCTTCGATTTCCGGCACCACCAGGTGCGGCCGTTCCAGTTCGATCAACGCGGCCAGGGCGGCGCCGTCGGTCATGTCGATCACGTGCGAGCGGTGCGCGACCTGGTGGCCGGGCGCGTTCGGATAGCGGTCGACGGCGATCACTTCGACGCCGAGGCGCTGCAAGGAGATGATGACTTCCTTGCCCAACTCGCCGGAGCCGAGCAGCATGACCTTGATGGCCGTAGGGGAAAGAGGGGTGCCGAAGGTGCGTGGAGTATTCATCGATGGGGACCGGGGTAGTGGCGCCGTGGGCGCGTCAGTGCGAAGGATAAGCTGCGGACTATAGCAAACGGCGCCGCGTTTGGACAGAGCCGCAATAAAAAAGCTTCTTCACGGATCAGAGCGAAACGGCACGCGGCATGGCCGCCCGAGGTGGTGGGTGTAGCCCTGCGCGCCCCTGTGGAAAAGCTTCTATTTCGCCTTCTATTTCCTTCTATTTCCTTCTGCTTTTTTCTGCGCTCTTCAATTTTTGAACTTCATCTGAAACCGCAGGCCTAAATAGTGGAAAGCAGAACAAAATAGAAGGGGGAATAGAATGAAATCCACAGTGAGCCTGCAGGTCGACACCGGCCTCCTCCAGCTGATCGGGCCGGGCGGCGGCAATTGTTTCAGGTGGCGCCGCATGACTGTCGGGGCGCGCTGACGCTTGCGTGTGGCGGCGCACAGAAAAGGGCATGTGACTCGTTCATCATGGCTGCACATAACGCCAAGAGGACACGATCATGAAACGCCATCAACTTATCAGCACACTCGCCTTGAGCGGATTGTTGGCCTTCTGCGGCGGCGCGGCCCGTGCCGACGTGGTCAAATGCGTCGATCAGGAGGGGCACGCCACACTGACCGACCAGGGTTGCGCGGACGGCGAAGTGGCCGAGGCGCCGAGCGAGCATGTGGCGCCGGCGAACGATGAAGCAGTGACGCCACGTGGCGCCGTCGCCCATGATGCCCAGGTGGCCCGCCTCGCGCCCGCCGCCGCAATGCGGGCCATGCGGGCCAAGTCGTGGGAAGCGACGCGCGTTCAGCTGCCGCGCGGACCATCGCCCGATGCGCTGACCATGAAAGCGGCGCGCATGACGATGCAGATGCTCGACGAGCAGGCGCACCAGGCCAAGCTGGTGGCGTCGCGCTGACCGCGCCTAGAAGGAATACACCAGCGTGACCGAAGTCTGCGTGTCGGTGTTCTTTTTATCTTCCGGCACGTTGGTATCGCTGCGCGCGCTGAAGGCGGCCTTCATCTGCATGGTGCTGTTGATTTTCGTGCTGAGCGAGGTTTCCGCCATCGAGTGTGTGTTGACCGCGCCGCGCTCCACGCTCATCGTCTGCGACAGCGCCGCCGTGTCGCTCAACTTCCACTTCAGCGCCGCCGCGCCGCGCACGGTGAGGCCGTTGTCCTCGCCGCCGCTGGCGCGCGTGCCGCTGAAATAACCGGGACCGACTTCGACGTCGACCGTCTTGTCGTCCGACTTGTACCACTGCGAACCCTGGCCGATGCCTATCGTCGAATAGCGGGTATATGCGCCGAATTTGTCATCAACGTGGGAGCCCAGCACGAACAGCCGCGAACCCGGTTGCAGCAGCTTGTAGGCGGCTTTGGCCGACAGCGAGAAGCGCTCGGCCGACACCACCCGCTGCTGCGCGCCATCGGCCTGGGCCTCCTCGTCTTCCTTGTAATAGCCGCTGAGGATATACTCGTTGCTCCACACTTCCAGCTCTTGTTTGGCGTCGATCTTGCCGGTGAAGGAAGCGCCCTGGGTATTGCCGGTGGTGCTGATGGCGCCCAGTTCGGCGGACGTGTTCCACGATCTGGCGGGCAGGCTGTCGGTCGCGCAAGCGGGGAGGGAGAACGTCAGCGCCAGTGCGGCCGACACGAACAACGAAATAGATTTAATTTGCATAGGGGCAGCCAACGCGGTCGGGCGGACGCGATTGGAAATCGCCCGCCGCCGGCTGGCGTGGTTCTGGAATCGAGCCTATATTGTACCGGAGCGCGGCTGCGGGCGTCGTTCGGCAGCCGTGCATTTTTCTGGCCGGAGCGCGCCCATTAGTGGCACAATCCTGCTTTTTCCACCTGATCGCCTGTACATGAATACCATGATGAACCTCTTCGCCGTCCCCGTTTTCGATGCCACCGTGATCTACGAAGGCAATGAACTGTTCAAGGGCCGCGGCTCGGCCGAGCAGTGGGCGCAGCGCCTGACGGCCGAAATCGGCGTCGCCACGACGGTGCAGAAGGTCGGCACCGGCTGGGTCCTGTGCGCGCATCTGGACGGCGCCGATTGCCAGTGGGGCATCTACGGCCAGCGCATCAAGCGCATTAACGGATAAGCCGCCGGCGGGCCGACGAACACGCTCAGGCCAGGATAGAAGACCGGTATCAGCCACCATGAGGTAATCGTGAGGCAACCATGAGCCAACTTTTCCTGTTCTCGAACGCCAGCCCGCACGATATCGACGTCGACGCTTGGTTGCATCAGCAGCCCGATGAACTGGCTGCGATCGCGCGGCATTGGTTCGCGGTCCTGCGCCGCTGCGGCAGCGATGTGCGGGAACTGCTGCATGACGGGCATCCGACGGCCTGCGTCGGCGAGGCCGCATTCGCCTACGTCGATGCCTTTCGGGCGCACGTCAATGTCGGCTTTTTTCAAGGCGCGGCGCTCGATGACCCGGCGGGGCTGCTGGAAGGCGAGGGCAAGTCGATGCGCCACGTGAAGCTGCGGCCCGGACGCCCGGTGGACGCGACCGCGCTGGAACAGCTCATCGCCACCGCGTACGCGGACATGAGGGCGCGACTGAAGGCGGGCTGATGCCACGTTGATGCCACCTTAATGGCTCATGAACGCCTCGTGAATGTCTCAGCGCCCATGGCCGCCGCCATTCTTGCTATACTCGCGGCCATGTGGAAATGGACAAAACGGCGGCACTTGCATATCTGGATCGCGTGTTTCGCGATACTGCTCAATGCGCTCGTGCCATCGATTTCCCACGCGCTCGACGCGATGCAGTCGCACAGCCCGCAAATCGAGATCTGCACCGCCGACGGCATCAAGTACATCGCCCTCGACGGCTCGACGCCGGAAAAGTCGCCGCTCGATTCCATACTTCATCACGTCGAGCACTGCCCATACTGCGTGAGCGACGCCGCCGCGCCGCCGCTGCCCACGACTTACGCGCCTGCCTTGCCCGTGACAAGCGCGATGGCGCCGATGCCGTCCCTGTTTTACCTTTCTCCCGCCCCCTTATTTTCCTGGTCCCAAAGCCACCCCCGCGCGCCGCCCGCCGCCTGACTGACGTTCTCGTTCTGAACTAGCCGTCAGGCGATGCCGGGCCGACCCGCGTCGTCCCCTACCGTCCCGCGTCGTCCCGCCACCGACAGGCCAGCCACGCCTGCCGCGTTGGCGGGGCGGGTCCGCGCCTGCACGATGTCCACGCTTTGAATTATTCCAGGAATACCCATGAAATCGTCTTACTTTCCCATCCCGCCCGCCGCGGTGTCAGCGCCGCGCTCCGGCGCCATCGTGCTCCTGGCCACTTGCATGGCGCTGTCGGTGCAACAGGCGTGGGCCGCCGATCCGGCCGCCGACGCCGCCGACAATGAGCAGCCGCCGCTCGTCATCGTCAGCGCCAACGCGCCGGACCCGATGGAAGTGCGCTCACCGGCCACCACCGCCACCGTCACCGCCCGCCAGCTTGAAGAAACCAACAACGTCATGAACGTCGAAGACGCGCTCAAATACCTGCCCAGCATCCTGGTGCGCAAGCGTTTCGACGGCGACACCCAAGCCCCGGTGGCCACCCGCACCACCGGCGTCAACTCCAGCGCCCGCAGCCTGGTGATGGCCGACGGCGTGATGCTGTCGGCGCTGGTGAACAACAACAA
>NZ_JANXMI010000188.1 GCF_025354735.1 Rugamonas sp. | reverse complement strand
GCCGGCAGCGCCAGCACCAGGCTGCGGAGGCCCGGGCGGTCGGAGATGTGGGCGACCTGGGCCAGGCCTTGGACGATGCCGGTGAACATGGGGCTGGAACGGGCTGCGGGTTGTTGGCGGGTGGCTGCGGCCGAGCTTAGCAGCCCGCGCCCGGTGCACACTTGGCCGCCGACGCCACCCAAGAGCCTGCCGATGCGCGCATTCAGCACCCCGAAGAAGACCTTCCCGCACCGACCCCGGGCGCCGGTCGGCCCATGAGCGGCCGGGCCGACGACGAGGCCAGCGCGCGGCGCATCGCCGCCGATTTCACCTGGGCCCAAGCCGACGCCGCCTTCATCGCCGACCCCTACCCGGTCTACGCCGCGCTGCGCCGCTTTGACCCGGTCCATGCGCTGGCGCCGGGCCAATGGCTGCTGACCCGTCATGACGATGTCGCCGCGCTCTACCGCGAGGGCGCTGCCAGCGCGGACAAGCGGCGCGAGTTCGGCCCGCGCATGGGCGCCGGCTCCTTGATCCTGGAGCACCACACCAGCAGCCTGGTGTTCAACGACCCGCCGCTGCACACCCGCGTCCGGCGGCTGATCCTCGGCGCGCTCAACCAGCGCGCGGTGGCGCGGATGACGCCGGGGCTGGAGGCCCTGGTCGAGACATTGCTCGACGCCCTGGCGGACCGCCCGGCGCCCGACCTGATCGACGATTTCGCGGCGCAGATCCCGGTCGAGGTGATCGGCAACCTGCTGGATGTGCCGCACAGCCAGCGCGCGCCGTTGCGCGGCTGGTCGCTGGCGATCCTGTCGGCGCTGGAGCCGGCGCCCTCGCCCGCCATGCTGGCCGCGGCCAACGCAGCGGTCCACGACTTCATGGCCTTGCTGCGCGAGCTGGTGGCCTGGCGCCGCCGCCATCCCGGCGACCCTGAGGCCGATGTCCTGACCCGGTTGATTCAAGGTCAAACCGACGGCCAGGCGCTGAGCGAGGCCGAGCTGCTGCACAACTGCATCTTCTTGCTCAACGCCGGCCACGAGACCACTGCCAACCTGCTGGGCAACGGCGTGCATGCGCTGCTCAGCCACCCCCCGCAGTGGCAGCGCCTGGTCGCCGAGCCAGGCCTGGCGGCCAGCGCGGTCGAGGAGCTGCTGCGCTTCGAGAGCCCCTTGCAGCTCAACAACCGGGTGCTGACCGCGCCTGTGCAGGTGCGCGGGCAGCCGCTGCCTGCGGGCGACTTCGTCACCCTGTGCATAGGCGCAGCCAACCGCGACCCCGAGGTGTTCGAGCAGCCCGAGCAACTCGACATCGGCCGCAAGCCGAATCCGCATCTGGCGTTCGGCCATGGCGGCCATGCCTGCGCCGGCCTGAACGTCGCCCGGGTCGAGGGCCGGATCGCCCTGGCCGGCCTGGCGCGGCGCTACCCCGCCCTGGCGCTGGCCGGCGAGCCCGAGCGCGACCTGCGGCTGCGCTTTCGCGGCTTCAGGCACGTGCCGCTGCGCCTGGGCTGAGCGCCCCGGCCAGCGCCTGAGGCGGCAAGTTCTTACCAACTGACCTCGCGCTCCGGCGTGGCGCCGATCTTGTGGATCGACAGGTCCGCGCCCTCGTGCTCTTCTTCGGCCGACAGGCGCAGGCCCATCACCGCCTTGAGCAGGCCGTAGACCACAAAGCCGCCGGCCAGCGCCCAGACCACGCCCAGCGCCGTGCCCGCCACTTGCGCCGCCAGGCTGACCCCGCCCAGGCCGCCCAGCGCCTTGAGCCCGAAGATGCCGCAGGCGACGCCACCCCAGGCGCCGCACAGGCCGTGCAGCGGCCAGACGCCCAGCACGTCGTCGATCTTCCACTTGTTCTGCGTCAGGGTGAACAGCTTGACGAAGATCGCCCCGGCGATGCCGCCGGTCAGCAGCGCACCGATCGGGTGCATCACGTCGGAGCCGGCGCACACCGCCACCAGGCCGGCCAGCGGGCCGTTGTAGACGAAGCCCGGATCGTTTTTACCCATCAGCAGCGCCACCAGGGTGCCGCCGACCATGGCCATCAGGGAGTTGACGGCGACCAGGCCGTTCATCTTTTCCAGCGTTTGCGCGCTCATGACGTTGAAGCCGAACCAGCCCACGGTGAGTATCCAGGCGCCCAGCGCGAGGAAGGGGATGTTCGACGGCGGGTGCGCGGCGATGGCGCCGTCCTTGCTGTAGCGGCCGCGCCGCGCGCCCAGCAGCAGCACCGCCGGCAGGGCCACCCAGCCGCCCACGGCGTGGACCACGATGGAGCCGGCGAAGTCGTGGAACTCTGCGCCGAACATGGCGTGCAACCAGTCCTGCACGCCGAAGCGGTGGTTCCAGGCGATGCCCTCGAAAAAGGGGTAGACCAGGCCGACCAGCACGGCGGTGGCCGCCAGTTGCGGGTAGAACTTGGCGCGCTCGGCGATGCCGCCGGAGATGATGGCCGGGATGGCCGCCGCGAAGGTCAGCAGGAAGAAGAACTTGACCAGTTCGTAGCCGTTTTTGGCGCTGAGCACTTCGGCGCTGGAAAAGAAGTTGGCGCCATAGGCGATGCTGTAGCCGACGAAGAAGTAGGCGATGGTCGAGACGGCGAAGTCGACGAGGATTTTGACGAGGGCGTTGACCTGGTTTTTCTTGCGCACCGTGCCCAGTTCGAGGAAGGCGAAACCGGCGTGCATGGCCAGGATCATGATACCGCCCAGTAAGATGAAGAGGGCGTCGGCGCCATTTTTGAGTGCATCCATGCGAACTAGTCTCCCGATAATTGTGCAGCATTAAATTAATGCTACAAACTAAAGCAAGATCCGTTCCATTTTGGTGCGGATTTTTAGTCGCTTGTTTCTTAACGGGAAAATTTTTTGACAACAATTCCGTCGCGCTAGAAATGCACCGTTATTGTGCGTATTTTCGCCCCGATTTGGGGCGTGGCGGCGGCGTCGCAACAGCGCCGTCGCCCGGCGCAGGGCGGCGACGCTCGCGCTAGGGCTATGCCTCGGCGCGGAAGTTGCGCAGGAAGTCGAGCAGCACGCGCGCGGCGATGTCGGCGTCGTCGGCCGTCATCGTCTCCAGCGGGTTGTGGCTGATGCCGCCGTTGCCGCAGCGCGTGAACAGCATCGCCACGTCGGTGATGGAGGCCATCGCCATGGCGTCGTGGCCGGCGCCGGACGGCAGCTCGTGGCGCGGCAGGCCGGCCCGCTCCACGGCCGCGCCGAGTTGCCGCATCAACCAGGGCGCGCAGGGCGCGGCGGCGGCCGAGACGATTTGCCGCACCTCGGCCTCGATGCGGCGCCGCGCGCAGATGGCGGCGATGCCGTCGAGGATGTCGGCGACGGCCGCCAGGCGCACGGCGTCGTCGGCGGCGCGGATGTCGAGCGAGAGCCGGCAGGCGCCGGGGATGACGTTGACCGAGCCGTCCGGCACCTGCAACTGGCCGACCGTGCCGACCAGCGCCGCGCCGTCGGCGCAGCGGCGTTCGACCAGCAGGACGATTTCGGCGGCGGCGGCGGCGGCGTCGCGGCGCATCGTCATCGGCGTGGTGCCGGCGTGGCTGGCCAGGCCGCGCAGTTCGACCAGATAGCGCGAGCTGCCGTTGATGGCGGTGACCACGCCCAGCGCCAGGTCGCGCTCCAGCAGCACGGGTCCCTGTTCGATGTGCACTTCGACGTAGCCGAGCAGGTCGGCCGGGTCGCGCCCGATGGCGGGAATGGCGGCGACGTCGTGGCCGGCCGCGGCGATGGCCTCGCGCATGCTCACGCCGTCGGCGTCGCGCTGTTCCAGCAGCGCCGGGTCGAAGCGGCCGGTGACGGCGTTACTGCCCAGGAAGGTACTCTTGAAGCGCACGCCTTCCTCCTCGGCGAAGGCGACGATTTCGAAGTGGAAGGGTAGTTCTTCGCCGCGCTGGTGCAGGTGGCGCACGACGGCGATGGGCAGCAGAATGCCGAGGCGGCCGTCGTACTTGCCGCCGTTGCGCACGGTGTCGTAGTGCGATCCGGTCATCAGGGTCTTGGCGCCGGGGGCGTTCGACAGATAGCGCCCGGCGACGTTGCCGACCGCGTCGATCCGCACGCTCATGCCGGCCGCGCGCATCCACTCGGCCAGTTGCTGGGCCGTGGCGCGGTGCGCCGGCGTCAGGTAGGCGCAGGTCAGGCCGTCCTCGCTGTCGCTCCAGCCGGCCAGCGTTTCGGCCCATTGCATGATGGCGGGGCCGAAGTCGAGCGCGAAGCCGAACAGGGCGTTCAGGCGCAGTTCGGCGATGCGTTTTATCTGCCGCAGGCATTCGCCGATTTCCTCGTCGCGCTGATTGCGCAGGCGGCGCGTGAAGGTGGCGATGATGTGCCGGCGCGTCAGGCCGGCGCCGTCCGGGCCTTTGACGGCGAGGATGAAGGGGAAGCCGAACTTGGCGTTGTAGTCGGCGTTGAGGCTCTGCAGGGCGGCGAATTCCTCGGCGCTGCAGCGGTCCAGGCCGGACCTGGCCTGTTCCTGGCTCGATTCGGGCGTCAGTTCGCCGGCGATGGCGGCCTTGCCGGCCAGCTCGGGATGGGCGCGGATCAGCTCCAGCTGCCGTTCCAGGGTGGCCGCGTTGACGGCCGCCTGCAGCGCCAGTTTCAGCGCCGTGGCGCTGGCGAAGGGACGCGCGGCGCAGGCGCGCTGCGGTATCCACGGCGAGTGTTCGTAGATGCCGCGCAGGCTTTCGATGAAGGCCTCCGGGGCGCAGTGGTTCAGTTCTGAGAGTGTCGTCATGGCTTCTTTATCCGATCGGGCGAACGTCGATCATAGCGTCTCGCGCCGCCCGCGATATACGCCTGCGCTGATGAGGCATCTCTGCCGCATCGTATATGCGCAGGCGCGCGGCCGGGCGCTCAGTGGCGGCAGCCCGGCGCCGGCGGCGGCCGCCGCGGCAGCGCGCGCAGCGCCTGCACGTGGCGCGCGACGGCGGCGGCGCGCAGCGGGCCGCCGTGGCCGATGTAAAAGGTGTGCGCGCCGCCGTCCAGCAGGTGCTGCAATTCGGCGGCCACCGCGTGCGGGTCGTCTTCAAACGGCGGACGCATCGCCCTGCCGGTCCTGACGATGCCGCCCAAGAGTATCCCGGACGCCAGCAAGTCGCCGGCCATCACCTCCATGCCGGCCAGTTGCACCGAGATCGAACCGGCCGTGTGGCCCGGCGTGTGCCTGACGGCGCCGGCCGCGCCGAAGCGCTGCAGATCGAGGTTGGCGCCGTCGGCCAGCAGGATGTCGGGTTGGAACGGCGTGTAGGGTTGCCGCATCAGGCCGGTTTTCAGGAACAGCCGGCCAAACCAGCCGGTCGAGCAGAACGTCATGGTTTTTCTTTGCTGGTAGTAGTCGATGTCGCCGGCGTGGCCGACGATGGGCGCGCCCGACAACTCGCGCAGGCGCGCGGCGCTGCCGGCGTGGTCGACATGGGCGTGGGTGACGACGATCAATCGAATGTCGCTGAACCGCATGCCGTGCCGGCGCAGGGCGCGGCCGATTTTCGCCTCCGATCCGGGCAGGCCGGTGTCGACCAGGATGCAGCCTTGCGGCCCGGCGATGAGGTGGCAGTTGACCATGCCGAACGGCAGGATGGCGATGCGGATGATGTGCGGCAGGGGCATAATGGCGCTCTCGGTAGGCTGGCCGGCATGGGGGGCATGGCGGCGGAGCGCGTATTCTGGAATGCCGGCGGAATTTAAACAAGTAGGCACAATTTAGTAACGTAGTCACTAAAAAGTAGAGTCATGAAACAGAACTGGCACACGGACAATCCGCTCGCCTGCCCGATGGTGGCGGCGTTCAACGCGATCGGCGGGAAGTGGAAGCCGATCATTTTGCATATGCTGAGCGAGGGCACGATGCGCTTCGGCGAGATGAAAAAGAATATCCCGCCGGTGAGCCAGAAGATGCTGACGCAGCAGTTGCGCGAGCTCGAGGCCGACGGCGTGGTGCTGCGCAAGGTCTATGCCGAGGTGCCGCCGCGGGTCGAGTATTCGCTCACGCCGCGCGGCCGCGCGCTGCAGCCGGTGCTACGCGATTTGTACGCCTGGGGCGAGACGCTGGCGCCGTGACCGCGCGCTTACTTGATGACCAGCGCCTTGGCCGCCGCGCTGACCTGGTCGCGCAGCCATTTGTGCTCGGGCGCCTGGTGCACGCGCTGGTGCCATAGCTGGTAGAAGCGCATGGGCGGAAACTTCAGCGGCACGGTGAAGCTTTTCAGCTCCAGGGTCTTTTCATAGAAGCGCATGAACTGGCGCCCGGTGGTCAGGACCAGGTCGGTCTGCGTCAGCATGTAGGGGATCAGGCCGAAGTAGGCCGATTCGACCACCACGTTGCGGCGCAGGTTCTGCTTTTCCAGGAAGGCGTCGATGACGCCGTGGTAGCCGGCCATCATCTGCGAGGGCGCCACGTGCGGCAGGCTGAGGTAGTCTTCCAGCGACATGGCGTCGCTGGCGGTGCGCTTCGCGTAGGGGCTGGCGGCGCGCATGGTGCAGATGATCGGGTCCTCGAACAGCTTGGAGATGTGCAGGTGGGCGGGCGGTTCGTCCCAGTTGGCGATGACCAGGTCGAGGTCGCCGTCCGAGAGCAGGCGCACGTGGTCGATGCCGGCGCCCAGGCTGTGGATGACGACGCGGCTCTTCGGCGAACCGTGCCGCAGCATGGCGACGACGTTGGGCAGGAACTGGCTGTCGAGGTAGTCCGGCGCGGCGATGTGGAAGGTGCGCGCCTCCTCCTGCGCGACGAAGGGGGTCTTCTTGATGAACAGGCTTTCGGTCTGGTCGAGGATGCGCTTGGCCGGGTTGAGCAGGCTTTCGCCGTGCTGGGTCGGCACCATGCCGCGCGCGCCGCGCACCAGCAGCGGGTCGCCGGTCAGCTCGCGCAGCTTGCGCAGCGAGGCCGAGATCGAGGGCTGCGGCTGGTTCAGCTTGAGCGCCACCCGCGAGACGTTCTTTTCCACCAGCAGCAGGTAGAGGATGCGGATCAGGTGCAGGTCGAGGTGTTGCGGCAGGCTGGACATCGTGGATCGCTTCCGTGTTGTATATTGATTCGAGTATGTTAAATATACGACAGATTTCATATTGAATGCGGCATTTCGGTTTATCTTCTGTAGCTTAGCCCAGCCTCGACCGAAGGAGCTCCATGGAAGTATTCGCCTACCTGATCCCGTATGCCCTCGAGTGGCTGAATCTGATCGTGCGCTGGTTGCACATGATCACCGGCATCGCCTGGATCGGGGCTTCCTTCTACTTCGTCTGGCTGGACAATTCCATCCGTCCGCCGGCGCCCGGCTCGGCGCTGGCGAAGCAGGGCGTGTCGGGCGAGTTGTGGGCGGTGCACGGCGGCGGCTTCTACAATCCGCAGAAATACCTGGTGGCGCCGGCCGAGCTGCCCAAGGAGTTGCACTGGTTCAAATGGGAGGCGTATTCGACCTGGTTGTCCGGCTTCGCGCTGCTGACCATCGCGTATTACTTCAACGCCCAGGCGATGATGATCGACACCTCCGTGGCCGACATCGGCAGCTGGCAGGCGATCGGCATCGGCGTCGGCACGCTGCTGCTGGGTTGGACCGTCTACGACCTGCTGTGCCGCTCGGCGCTGGCCAAACACGAGCTGCTGTTCGGCGCCGTCGTCTTCGCGCTGGTGGTCGCCGCCGCCTACATGCTGACCCATTACCTGAGCGGGCGGGCCGCCTACATCCACGTCGGCGCGATGATCGGCACCATCATGGTCGCCAACGTGCTGATGCTGATCATTCCCGGCCAGCGCAAGATGGTCGAGGCCATGGCGGCCGGCAAGCTGCCCGACCCGCGCCACGGCCAGCGCGCCAAGCAGCGCAGCGTGCACAATAATTACTTCACCCTGCCGGTGCTGTTCATCATGATCAGCAACCACTACGCGATGACCTATCGCAACGACCGCGCCTGGCTGGTGCTGGCCTGCATCATGGCCGCCGGCGTGTTCATCCGCCACTTCTTCAATCTGCGCCATAAAGGCCGCGTCGAGTGGCGCTATCCGCTGCTGGGCGTGGCCCTGTTGCTGGGCGTCGCCGCGGCGATCGCCCCGGCGGCGCCGGCGGCGCGCGCGGCGGTGGCCGATCCCGCGGCGCAGTTCGCCGGCGTGCAGGCCATCATAGTCCAGCGCTGCGTGAGTTGCCACGCGGCCCGGCCGAGCCAGCCCGGCTTCGCCACGGCGCCGGCCGGCGTCATGCTCGACAGTGCCGCCCTGATACGCCAGAATGCGGAAAAAATCTACAAGCAGGCGGTCCAGCTGAAGGCCATGCCGATCGCCAACCTGACGCGGATCACCGACGCCGAACGGGCCCAGTTGGGCGCCTGGTTCGAGGCCGGCGCCAAGTAAATGCAGCGGCGTTCGCCCGCGCTTTCAATGAACACCATAGCCATCACCGACGGGAAAAAAATGAGCAACACACGCGCGCAACTGACTGACTGGATCGACGCCCATTTCGAGGAGGAGGTCGCCTTCCTGCAAGAGGTGATACGGGTGCCGACCGACACGCCGCCGGGCAACAACGCGCCGCACGCCGAGGCCGTCGCCGGCCTGCTCGAAGGCTTCGGCTGGCGCGCCGAGCGGCACGCGGTGCCGCAGCAGGCCGTGCGCGACTACGGCATGGAAAGCATCACCAACCTGATCGTGCGCCGGCCCTATGCGGCGGGCGGCCCGACCGTCGCGCTGAACGCCCACGGCGACGTGGTGCCGCCGGGCGAGGGCTGGACCCGTCCGCCCTACGGCGGCGTGATCGAGGACGGCTACATCTACGGGCGCGCGGCGGCCGTCTCGAAATGCGATTTCGCCACCTACATCTTCGCCGCGCGCGCGCTGGAGGCGCTGGGCGTGCCGCTGAAGGGGAATCTGGAGCTGCACTTCACCTACGACGAGGAATTCGGCGGCCTGCTGGGGCCGGGCTGGTTGCTCGAGCAAAAGCTGACCAAGCCGGACTACGTCATCGCCGCCGGTTTCAGCTACAACATCGTGACCGCCCACAACGCCTGCCTGCAACTGGAGATTACCGTGCACGGCAAGGCCGGCCATGGCTCGATGCCGGAAACGGGGCATGACGCGCTGCAGGCGGCGAACAAGATCCTCACCGCCATCTACGCCCAGTTGCCCGAGCTGAAGAAGATCAAGTCGGGCGTGCCCGGCATCGACAGCCCGACCATGCTGGTGGGGCGCATCGACGGCGGCACCAACACCAACGTGGTGCCGGGCAAGGTGGTGATGAAGATGGACCGGCGCATGATCCCGGAAGAGAATCCGGTCGAGGTCGAGGCCAGGGTGCGCGCGCTGATCGAGGACGCCGTGCGCGGCGAACCGGGCATCCGCGTCGAGATCAAGCGCCTGCTGCTGTCGCGGGCGCTGCGGCCGCTGCCCGGTTCGGAGCGCCTCGTTGCCAGTTTGCAACACAACGCCGAGGCCATCCTCGGCGAACTGATCCCCGCCCAGGGCACGCCCCTGTACGCCGACGCCCGCCTGTACGGCGAGCACGGCATTCCGGCCGTGCTGTACGGCGCCGGCCCGCGCACGGTGCCCGAGTCGAACGCCAAGAAGGCCGACGAGCGCCTGGCGCTGGAGGACTTGCGCAAGGCCACCAAGGTGGTCGCGCTGACGCTGCTGGACTTCCTCGCCGCCTGAGCCGGGCCGGCGGGGCCGGGGCGCCCGCCCCGGCAAAACCGGCGCGTCCGCGGGCCCCCCGGCGGCGGCTTTTGGAGTAGTATGGACTTGCCTCATTTTGTTGATGCACGGCAAGTCATCCCGGCTTGGCGCGATCCGGCCAGTTCCATAGGACATGCCATGAAGTTTTCTGCTTGCGCGGGCCGCACGGTTGGCGCGCGGTTCGCCCTGGCGCTGGCCGGCTGTTGTATTTTCGCCGCGGCGGGCGCGCAGACCGCGCCGTCCGCCGCGGCCGCGCTGGCCGGCGCGCGCGCGCAAGTGGCCCTGGC
>NZ_JANXMI010000169.1 GCF_025354735.1 Rugamonas sp. | reverse complement strand
CCGCGCTGGCGGCCGGGGCGGCGGCTGAGACTGAGGCTGAGGCTGAGGCCGGCGCGGCGGGCGCTGCGCTGCGGGTGTAAGTTCCCGCCGGCACGACCGAGATATACATGCCTTCCCAGTCGAGGCCGTCGGCCGAGACCGCGACCGACGCGGCGGCGGCCGGGGCGGCAACCACTGCGGCGGCGACCGGCGCCACGGGAGCGGCGGCCACTGGCGCGGCGGCTTTTTTCGGCGCCTCGCTATTGCCTTCGATGGCGTTTTTCAAGATCAGCTCAAGCTCGTCCGGCATCGCGGCCAGACTGTCGGGCTCGGCGCCGTTCGACAGTTCGGCCAGCTGGTCGGCGACGAAGCCGGAAGCCTGCAAGGCGGCCTCGATGGCGATCGGCGTCACCGGCGCGGCACCGGTGCGCAGCGCGTCGAACAGGTTTTCGGTCAGGTGGCAGGCCGCCACCATCGCCGGCAGGCCCATGAAACCGGCGCCGCCCTTGATCGTATGGAAGGACCGGAACACCGCGTTGAGCGTTTCTTTGTTCTCAGGGTCGCGTTCGAGCCGCAGCAGATGCTCTTCCACGTTGACCGCGAGATCCATCGCCTCGACGACGAAATCCTTGAGCATATCGTCCATTAGAATCCCAGATCAGCAAGAAGGTCGTCGACATTGTCCTGGTTCAGCGCGACCGCCGGCTGCGAAGGCCCTTGCATCAGCGATACTTCTTTTTGCGCCAGCTTTTCGCGCACGGCCGGCGGCGCGTTGTCGCGCAGCAGCTCGGCCAGCTCGTGTTCGACCGTCTTGGTGATCGTCACGACTTTCTTGATCAGTTGACCGGTGATGTCCTGGAAGTCCTGCGCCATCATGATTTCCAGCAAACGGGCTTTTTCCGCTTCCGTCGCTTCCGACACCGCCTGCGCGAAGCTGCGCGAGTCGCCGGCCAGCTGCTTGAACTGGTCCAGGCTCAGCTTGCCCGCGAACAGCTCGTTCCAGCGGGTTTCCATTTCCTTCGATTTTTTCGACAACACGTCCTGGGCCGGCATGCCCTCGTCCAGCGTGTTGAGCACCTTGTTGGCGGCCTGCTCGGTCAGCGAGGCCACGTATTCGAGGCGGTCCTGGGCGTCGACGATTTGCGACGACGCTTCCGTCAGCGCCTTGTCGTAGCCCAGTTCGCGCAGCGAATCGTGCAGCAGGCGGACGATGCCGCCGAGGCGTTCAAACATCGGCTTGTCGCCGTCTTCGCCATGTTCGGTCGCGGCCGGCGCGGCGGCCGGCGCTGGGGCGGCGGCGACGATGGCGTCGGCCGGACGGCTGGAGGCGACCTGGTCGAACAGGCTTTCCAGGTCGTCCTCCGCGGCGGCCGCCGGCGCAGGCGCTGGAGCGGGCGCTGCGGTCTTGCTTTGTGCGGACACTTCATCGAATAAGGCGTCGAAATCATCAGCGGCGTTGGTCATATCCCTGCTTCTCCATAATTTGTTAAGTTGCTGCTCTAAACTTACCGCGATCCCGCGACGCAGCCAGCGTCAGCCCAGAGTGATGACTCTAGGCAATATAACGCGCTTGCGCGAGTGTAGCAGGGGCGGGGCTACTTGTTAATCCTCGCGAGCGCAAAGCCGGCGAGACCGGCCGTCGCAGGGGCAAAAGCCAAGTGTTGCTGTTGTATTTGGAGATACTAACATTGGATAGAGAGCCAAAACACGTGTCGACGCATAAAACCAGTGCTTGTGTGCAAAAAAACCATCCGGTGGGCGCCGCGATGGCCGGACCCGGTCCCGCAGCGCAGCATTTCATTGACAAATATCAAGTCTTTCCATCCTAGCAATGGTCTGAAACGGGACTACAATGAAATGCTAGCGACGCCACCGCAAGCCATCGCGGCGCCGCCGGCATCGAGGAGGATCAGCCATGTACCGGAAAATTTTGATCACGACCGACGGCTCGGCCGTGTCCAGCAAAACCGCCTGCGCCGGGGTCGCCTTCGCCGCCCAGATGGGCGCCGAGATCCTGGCCCTGTTCGTTGCGCCGGCCTACCACTATCCGATTTACGTGGAAATCATCCCGCCCGGCTACCCCAGCGAGGAAGAATATATGGAAGCGATGCGGCGCGCCGGCCGCGGCCACGTGCAGGCGGTGCTCGACTCGGCCGCCCGGCGCGGCCTGGTGTGCGACAGCATGACGGCGTTTTCGGAAACGGTGGCGCTAAAGATCGTCGAGGTGGCGGCCGAACATGGTTGCGACCTGATCTTCATGGGCTCGCACGGCCGCAGCGGCTGGGGCCAGTTGCTGCTCGGCAGTGTAACCAACAAGGTGTTATCGCACGCGACCATACCGGTGCTGGTGCATCGCCTGATTCAAGAGCCGGACAGCGCCTGAATTCGCCTGCACCGGCGCGCACGCCATGACATAGATTCAACATTCTTAAGAAAAAAGCAAATACCCGGCGATTTATAGTAGTATCGACGACTGGGTTTTGCCTTACTCTGGCTTAACTCTTGGTCCCGTCGGGCAACTCGGCGGTCCCTCACTTTCCCTCACAACTCGACCACGACCTATGATACGAATTGTTATCGCCGACGACCACACCATCATGCGCGAAGGACTCAAGCGCATACTCGACGGTGCGCCGGACATCGATATCGTGGGCGAAGCCATCGACGGTTTCGAGGTGCTCGGCCATGTGCGCCAGGGCGGTTTCGACCTGCTGCTGCTGGACCTGTCGATGCCGGGCCGCAGCGGCGTCGACCTGATCCGCCAGATCAAGAGCGAAGCGCCCAAGCTGGCCATCCTGATCCTGACCATGCACGAGGAAGAACAATACGCGGTGCGCGCGATCCGGGCCGGCGCCCAGGGCTATCTGACCAAGGAAAGCGCCGGCACCCAGCTGGTGGGCGCGATCCGCAAGGTGGCGTCGGGACGGCCTTACATCAGCGCCGAAGTGGCCGAGCAACTGGCGCTGAACATCATGATGCCGAACGAAAGCCTGTTGCACAAGCAACTGTCGGACCGCGAATTCGAAGTGTTTTCCTTACTGGTAGCAGGTAAATCGATCACGGAAATCGCCAATAATTTGCATTTGAGCGTCAAAACCGTCAGCACGCACAAAACCCGCATCATGCAAAAGATGGGAATGAATTCCCTGTCTGAAATGGTGCAATATGCCGTGGCGCATCGTTTATTATCGCCGTTTAAGACTTGACCGGCACCGCGCCGCCCTGCCGGCGCGTTTTTTGTCCACCGCAAATAGCATGATGAGTAGGAAGAGTCCTACATTGTCGCGCCGCCTCCTACGCTCATATTCAGCGCTTGCTGATATCAATCCCCTACCCTAGTTGGCATACTGAAACCAGACGATTCAAGTTGCTTCTTGGTTACGCAGGTATCGGAACAGTCGCGGGGTTCGGGTGCAGATCGCTGTCAGATCGCTGTCAAATCACTGACCGCTTGATTTATAGCCACGCGAAATAGCCGAACCGTCCGCACTGTCGCACCATCCCCGCTGTCCAGGCCGTAGCCCCTCTCGCAAGCGATCGTCCGATCGTATCTTGAGTCATTGAATTACCTGTCACCAGGAGATAAGCATGCTGTCTACGCAAACGTCCGAAATCCGCTCCGTGCCGTCGACGACGCCCTCGCCGTCGATGGAAGCGGGCCGCCAGCGTCAGGGGCGGCTGTGGTCGAATTTGAAAGAAGTGTGCGATCTCCTGCATATTCCGGTCGCCGGCTCGGTCAATACCGATGAGCTGCTGTTCCAGCACGTGCAATTCAAGACGGGCCAGCGCATCCACACCATAGGCCAACCCTTCGACACGCTCTACATCGTCAATTCCGGCTTCCTGAAAACCGTGCTGATCGACGAATTCGGCAACGAGCAGGTGCTCAGCTTCCCCATGAAGGGCGACATGCTGGGCGTCGACGGCATCCACACCAAGCACTATTCGTCGGAAGCGGTGGCGCTGTCGGACTGCGACCTGATCCTGTTGCCGTTCAAGAAACTGACCGCGCTCGGCCGCATCCACCTGGAGCTGGAAAACGTCATGTACGGCGTCATGAGCCGCGAACTGGTGCGCGAGCAAGCCATGATAGGCATGCTGGGCGCGCTCAGCGCCGAGGCCCGCGTGGCCCGCTTCCTCGTCGCGCTGGCCGAGCGCTTCGCGCAGATGGGCTATTCCAGCAAGCTGTTCAACCTGCGCATGACGCGCCACGAAATCGGCAGCTATCTGGGCCTAACGCTGGAAACGGTCAGCCGCACGCTGTCGGCCTTCAATGAAATCGGCCTCATCAGCGTGGACCAGCGCACCATCGGCATCAAGGACGCCGACGCCCTGAAAACCCTGCGCCGCCTGCCGCCGTCGCGCTCGCGCGCCAAGCAGCTGGCCGCGTCCAAAAGCAAATCGAGCAGCGAGCCGCACCCGGCCGCCCTGCCGCAGCTGCTGGCCGCCATCTGAGCGCCCCGTTTTACCCAGCTTGGGCCCGGCTGCGACGCCGGGCTTTTTTTTCGCCGCGCCGTGCGCACGGCCGCCATTATCAATAAAAAAGCTTGCTTTTCTCTCTGCTCCGCACAATAATCTAAATGCGAATCATTATCAATTACAGGAGAGATTGATGACCCCAGACCGTGACGACCCGATTTTCCTCGCCCCGCCGACCGGCGCGCACCAGCCCGAACTGCTGCTGTCGGCCGTGCTGCACCTGATGTCGCACTACACGGCCAGCGCCGCCGACCAGGGCGCCTGCGTCAAACTCGCCTCGGTGATCGAACGCCACCTGAAAGCGCTGGCCAGCCTGCCCGGCCTGGCGCCCGTGCTCAGCGCCACCTGCCAGCAATTGTCCGAACAGTGGGCCGGCGTGGTCGAGCGCAAGCTGCCCGACCCGGAGCCGGGCAACTTCCTGAGCCGCATCATGACGCGCGCCCGCCCCCCCCAGACGGCGGCCTGACCGTGTGCGATCAACATCGCCCCGCCCTGCCCGCCCACGGCGGCGCCGATGCGCAAGCGTCGCGCCGGCGCCGGCTGTGGGAACTGGGCCACGCCTGCCACTGTCCGCTGGTCGGCGTCGGCCTGCCGCTGGGCGTGCTGCGCAAGCTGGTCGACAAGGCGCTGGCCGCCGGCCGGCCCGGCGGCCACGTCGTCGCCGACGATTACGAAATCCACGTCGGCGCCGTCAGCGAATGCGGCAGCCGCAACCGCCTGTCCGAAACGCTGCAAAAGGAACTGGAACGCCGCTACGCGCCGGTGCTGCTGCGCTTTCGCGCCGCCAAGACCACGGCGCAGCTGGCCGGGCTGTGGCGCGCCGCCGTCGCCAGCGGCGACATCGCCGGCGCCTTCTGGGCCGGACTGACGCACCCGCGCTGCGAAGCGGAGCTGGAAGAACAAATGTGCCGCGACCTGCACATGATCCAGCACCAAGCCGGCGCCTGCGCGCGCGTCGACCTCAACAAGTTCAACGCCGCGCTGCACGACAACGCCCGCCTGGCGCGCGAGCTGGACCAGGCCCGCCACCGCGCCGCCGCCCTGCTGCTCGACAAATCCGTCGAAGCCGAGCATTACGCCGGCCAGCTGATGCAGGCCCGCGCCCAGGCCGTCGGCAAGGACAGCATGATCGACTCGCTGCGGGCGGAACTGGAGCAGCTGCGGGCCGCGCTGCCGGGGCTGGAATCGCGCACGCGGCTGGTGCGGCGCCTGGACCAGATGGAAGAACGCGAGCGGGCCTTGCGCGAACAAATCGCCGAACTGAAACTCGGCGCCCGCCACGAAGCGGCGCGCGCGCCGGTCGTGGTGGCGGCGCCGGCCCCGCCACCGCCGGCGCCGCCCCTGAAGACGGCGCTGCGGCTGCACGATCAGAGCGTGCTGTGCGTGGGCGGCCGCAGCGGCAACGTCGCCACGTACCGGGCGCTGATCGAGCGCGTCGGCGCCCAGTTCGCGCACCACGACGGCGGGCTGGAAGACAACGCCAATCAGCTCGACGCCAGCCTCGCGGCGGCCGACCTTGTGATCTGCCAGACCGGCTGTATCAGCCACAGCGCGTACTGGCGGGTCAAGGACCACTGCAAGCGCACCGGCAAGCGCTGCGTGTTCATCGACAACCCCAGCATCTCCAGCCTCGCGCGCGGATTGGAGCAGGCGGGCGCGGAGACGGCGTAGCCGCGATGGCGCGCGATCCGATGGGTGTTGGCTGAACACCGGGGTG
>NZ_JANXMI010000163.1 GCF_025354735.1 Rugamonas sp. | reverse complement strand
CGGCGACGCCGTCAACAACGCGCTGCTGCCGCCGGTGGCGCAGCTGGCCAACCAGTTGCCGAAGGCGCGCGCGGTGCTCGACGAGCGCTTCAACGTCGCCTTCAACAACGTGCCGGTGCAGCAGTTCTACAATTCCATCGTCGCCGGCACCCGCTACAACATGCTGGTCCATCCCGACATCAGCGGCACCATCACCGCCAACCTGAAGGATGTGACGCTGTTCGAGGCGCTCGACGCCGTGCGCGAACTGTACGGCTACGACTACAAGGTCGAAGGCACCCGCATCTACATCCGGCCGCTGACGATCCAGACCCGCATGTTCCACGTCAATTACCTGACGGCGGCGCGCAAGGGCTCGTCCAGCCTGCGCGTGACGTCGACGTCGGTCTCCAGCGCCGGCACCAGCAACAGCGGCGGCAACGGCGGTGGCGGCAGCAACAACAACAACAACGGCGGCGGCGGCGACAATTCGGGCGGCAACAACGGCGGCAACAACGGCAACAACGGTGGCGGCGGCAGCGGCCAGAGCCAGCGCGACGCCAGCAACGTCACCACCACCACCAGCAGCGATTTCTGGCAGGAGCTGAAGGATTCGCTCGAAGCCATCATCGGCGAAAAAGATGGGCGCAGCGTCGTCATCAGCCCGCAGTCGGGCGTGATCGTGATCCGCGCCATGCCCGACGAGTTGCGCAACGTCGACCTCTACCTGAAGGCCACCCAGCTGTCGGTCGACCGCCAGGTGATCCTGGAGGCCAAGATCCTCGAAGTGGAATTGAACAGCGGCTACCAGAGCGGTGTCAACTGGGCCGGCTTCGCCTCCTTCCGCGACGGTCACGGCAACAATAAACTGTCGAGCGGCTTCCTGGCGCCGGGCACCACGCTCACGCCGCTGGGCGCAGGCGGCGGCGGCGCCACCGCGCCGGTCACCATCAGCAGCGGCAACATCAGCGCCAGCAGCGGCTACTCCATCGGCAGCGCGGCCGGCGCCGCCGGTTCGCTGTTCGGCCTGGCCTTCCAGACCAGCAACTTCGCGCTGCTGCTGTCCTTCCTGGAATCGCAGGGCACGGTGCACGTGCTGTCGAGCCCGCGCATCGCCACGCTGAACAACCAGAAGGCCGTGCTCAAGATAGGCACCGACGAGTTCTACGTCACCGGCGTCAGCACGACGACCACCTCCACCGGCGTGGGCGCCGGCACCACGTCGCCGAGCGTGACGCTGCAACCGTTCTTCTCCGGCGTGGTGCTGGACGTGACGCCGCAGATCGACGCGAACGGCAATATCACGCTGCACGTGCACCCGTCGGTGAGCCAGGTCTCGACCGTCAACAAGAGTGTCAACCTGGGCAGCGCCGGCAGCCTGAGCCTGCCGCTGGCGGCGTCGTCGACGTCGGAGATGGACAGCATGGTGCGCGGCCAGGACGGCAAGGTCGTCGCGCTCGGCGGCCTGATGCGCCAGTCGACCACCAGCGACCGCTCGGAACTGCCGGGCGCCGGCAGCCTGCCGGTGATCGGCGCGCTGTTCCGCAACACCAACGACGTGATCCAGAAGCGCGAGCTGGTGGTGCTGATTAAGCCGACCATCGTCGAAGACGGCGCCGACTGGAGCGAGGATTTGCTCGACACCAGCCGCCACCTGAAGGAACTGGACCCGCAGCGCCGTTCGGAGCGTAAATAATCATGTACCAGACCCATTTCGGGCTGCGTGAAGTCCCGTTCGGGATCACGCCCGACACCAGCTTTTTCTTCACCAGCCCGCACTCGCAGGAGGCGCTCAACACGCTGCTGGTGGCGGCCAAGGCGGGCGAGGGCTTCATCAAGATCACCGGCGAAGTCGGCACCGGCAAGACGCTGCTGTGCCGGAAATTCATCACCACGCTGGGCCCCGATTTCGTCACCGCCTACATTCCGAATCCCTACCTCGAGCCGCGCACGCTGATGTTGGCGCTGGCCGATGAACTGGACGTCAAGCTGGCCACCGACGTCGACCAGCATCAGTTGTTGAAGTCGATCACGCTGCGGCTGATGGAGCTGGCGGCGCAGGGCAAGCGCGTGCTGCTGTGCCTCGACGAGGCGCAGGCCATTCCGCTCGAATCGCTGGAAGCCCTGCGGCTGCTGACCAACCTCGAAACGGAAAAGCGCAAGCTGCTGCAAATCGTCTTGTTCGGCCAGCCGGAATTGAACAAGCACCTGGAGCACAATTCGATCCGCCAGCTGGCGCAGCGCATCACCTTCCACTACCATCTCGGTCCGCTCAAGCGCGACGACGTCGACTACTACATCGCGCACCGCCTGCGCGTGGCCGGCTTCAGCGGCGCGCGCCTGTTCAGTCGTGGCGCCATCGGCAAGCTGTATTCGGCCAGCGGCGGCATACCGCGGCTGGTCAACATCATGGCGCACAAGGCGCTCATGCTCAGTTACGGCGAAGGCAAACACCTGGTCAGCCGGCGCCACGTCGGCATGGCCGCCAACGATACTATCCCGCTGCGCCGCCGGCGCTGGCCATGGGTCGCCGCGCTGGTCGCGCTGCTGGCCGCGGCGTGCGGACTGACCTGGGCACTGAACAAATGAGCCTGATTAACAAGATGCTGCAGGATCTCGACGCGCGCGGCGGCGTCGCCTCCGGCGACGAAGCGGTGCAGCAGGTGCGCGCCGTGCCCGAGCGCGATCGCGCGGTGCCGCCGTTGCTGGCGGCGGGCGGCCTCGCCGCCGCCGTGGTGCTGGCGGCGGGCGGCTGGTTCGGCTGGCGCCATCTGCAGCAGCGCGCGCCGGACGCTCCCGTGGCGGCCGCGCCGATGATACAAGTGGTGCAGTCGGCGCCGGTGGTGGCGGTTTTGCCGACGCCCGCACCGATGCCGGCGACGCAAGCAGTGTCCGTGGCGGCGCCGCAGCCGCAGCCTGGCGCATCGCCATCGTCGCCATCTTCGGCGCCGCCGCCAGTGGCCGCCGTCGAAGCGAGCCCGCAGTTACAGGCTGCCGGCGATGCCGCGACGGCGGTGGAAAAACCGTCCGCGCCGACCGGCGCCAAGGCGCATCACGGCCACCGGAAACCGCACGCCGACGCCACCGGCTCGGACCTGGTGCTGGCACACGAGCTGCTCGCCAAGCCTTCGAAAAAAGCCCATGCCGACAGCATCCGCGCGGCGGCCACGCCGGCCACGGTGACGTCGCAGGGACGCGAATTGAGTCTGGCGCAGCAATCCGAAAACGCCTACCGGCGCGCGCTGGCGGCGTTGCAGGAAGGGCGCGTCAACGACGCCATTTCCGGCCTCGATAACGCGCTCGATCTGAACCCGCGCAACGACGGCGCGCGGCAAACGCTGATAGGCCTGCTGCTGGAAAACAAGCGCAACGACGAAGCGATCCACAGCCTGCGCCTGGCGCTGGCCATCGACGCGCGCCAGCCGCCGATGGCGATGCTGCTGGCGCGTTTGCAGATGGAGCAGGGCACGGCGGCATCGGCCACGCTGCTGCGCTCACTGCCCTACGCGAAAGACAACGCCGAATACCGCGCCTTCCTCGGCACCGCCTTGCAGCGCGAACAGCGCAACGCCGAAGCGGCCGAGCAGTACCAGGCCGCGCTGCGCATGGTGCCGCAAAACGGCGTGTGGTGGATGGGATTGGGGATCTCGCTGCAAGCGGACAAACGGCTGCTCGAAGCGAAGGAAGCCTACAGCCACGCCAAGTCATCCGGCAGCCTGAACCCGGAGCTGAGCGCCTTCGTCGACCGCAAGCTGCAACAGCTGCCGCATTGACTTGATTTGGCGCGGCGTGGTGATGAGGCGGCGCCACCTTGGGGTCTGATCCCGAAGTCGGCGCGGCCCGCTGCACCGCCTACAAACTCGCCTGCGCGCCCCACACCTGCTTCATGCTGAAGCGGATCGACGCCTGATCCTCGCTCAGCGCCTCGGCGATGGCGCAATCGGCGTCGCCGGTGTGGCGCACGGAGGCCGCAGGCAAAGGCGCGCCGGCCGGATCGCGCAAACAGTGCACGTGCAGCTCGTCGCCACCGGCCACGATCAGGCGCCGCGTGACCACGCCGATCTCGCCGTTCGTCAGCCGCACCAGGCAGCCCGGCGGATACTTCCCCAGCTGCTCCGCGAAGTGCCGCGCCAGCAGCGGATCGACCGCGTGCTGCAAGTCTTCGCACAGCGTGCGCAAAGCATGATCCGGCAAAATCGAGCGGCGGTAATTACGCGCCGACACCTGTGCGCAATAGCGGTCGGCCAGGTTAATCAGCTTGGCGTTCTGCGTCACCTCGGGACTGGCGACGCCGGCCGGATAACCGCTGCCGTCATCGTTCTCGTGATGCAGCAGCACGCAGGAAATCCATTCCTCGTCCTCCACGCCGGCGCACTTGAGCAGGTTGGCGCTGTCCTCGGGATGGCGGCGCACGATGGCCATTTCCTCCCCGGTCAGCGGACCGCCCTTGTTCTGGAAGCTCTCATGATGGCGCAACATGCCGACGTTCATGGTCAGCGCGGCCACGGTCACGGTCAGCGTCTCGGCCGGCGAGTGGCGCATGCCGCGCGCCACCACCACCGCCACCACGGCCGTCTCGATACAGTGCCGCACGGCGTAGGTGCCGGCGATCTGGTTGAGGAAGATGCAGGCCAGCGCGATGTCGGCATTGAGGTCGACCGCGTGGATCACGTCGCGCGCGATGTCGCGCAATTCGGCTTCGGCGTTATGCTCGTTGCGCAGGTCATGCAGCAGGCGCTCCAGGCGCCGGTTGCACAGGTTGAGCTGATGCAGCACCGACGGCGGCGGCTCGACTTCCGCGAACAGGCCGGCCGCCAGCAGCGTGCTCAGTTGCGACGTGTCCGACAGGATCTGGCCTTTTTGCAGCAGCGGCTGGCCGCTCGCCTCGGCGGCAAACAAATTCCAGCGCAGCGGCTCGCCGAGCACCAGGTCATTCAATGTGATACGCCGTTGGACCATGATCGTTCCAGTACCGCTGATATTTTATAAACTAGCCAGGCGCGTTAGCGCCAGCGCCAGTGTCTCATCCTGTTTGGCGAAGCAGAAGCGCACGATGCCCGATTCCCTGGGCTGCTGATAAAAGGCCGACACCGGAATCGCGGCGACCTTGATGTCGCTGGTCAGCCACTGTGCGAATTCGAGCTCCGGCAGGTCGGAGATGGCGTCGTAGCGCACGCACTGGAAATAGGTGCCGTCGGCCGGCAGCAGCTCGAAGCGGCTGCCTTGCAGGCCGGCGCGGAACAGGTCGCGCTTGCGCTGGTAAAAGGCCGGCAGCTCCAGATAGGGCGCCGGATCGCGCAGGTAGTCGGCGATCCCGTGCTGCATCGGCGTGTTGACGGTGAAGACGTTGTACTGGTGGACCTTGCGGAATTCCGCCGTCAGCGCGGCCGGCGCGGCGACGTAGCCGACCTTCCAGCCGGTGACGTGGTAGGTCTTGCCGAAGCTGGAGACGACGAAGCTGCGCGCCGCCAGTTCGGGATAGCGGCTCACCGATTCGTGGCGCGCGCCGTCGTAGACCATGTGTTCATACACTTCGTCGGCCAGTATCAGCACGTCGGTGCCGCGCACGATGTCGGCCAGCGCGCGCAGGTCGGCGGCGCGCAGCACGGTGCCGGTGGGGTTGTGCGGCGTGTTGATGATGATGAGGCGCGTCTTCGGCGTGACGGCGGCGGCCACCTCGGACCACGGCACGGCGTAGCCGTCGTGCGCGCCCACGGTCATCTGCACCAGCACCGGCACGCCGCCGGCCAGCGTGATCGACGGCACGTAGCTGTCGTAGGCCGGCTCGATGACGATGACTTCATCGCCCGGATGGACGCAGCACAGGATGGCGGTGATGATGCCCTGCGTGGCGCCGGCGGTGACGGTGATCTCGCTGGCGGCGTCGTAGCGGTGGTCGTAGACGGCGGCCAGCTTGGCGGCGATGGCCTCGCGCAGCGGCGCCGCGCCGGCCATCATCGGATATTGATTGAAGCCGGCGCGCATGGCCGCGGCGACGGCGTCGGTCAGTCGCGGGTCGCAGGCGAAATCGGGAAAGCCCTGGCCCAGGTTGACCGCGCCGTGCCGCGCGGCCAGCGCCGACATGGTGCTGAAAACGGTGGTGCCGACGGCCGGCAGGCGGCTGCGCAATGGCGGCGTGACGGGGGCGGTGTAACGGCTGTTCATAGTCGCTGGCAAAATGGAGGTGTCCGACCATTCTAGCGCAGCCGCGCCGCTTTGGTGTTGCCAAAAAAAGTCAGATTGCGCCGGCCGCTCAGCCTTCCAGCGTCCACGCCTCCGGCACGATCACGCGGAACATGCCGGCCTTGGCCAGCCGGCGCGCCAGCTTGAGCAGCGCCTTGTCCTTGGTGATGAGGATGTCGGCCTGCGCATCGCGCGCCAGCTCCAGGAACTTCTGGTCGTCCCGGTCGCTGCACACCGGCAGCCGCACGCCCGACACGGCCGGCGCGACGACCTTGATGAGCGCATCGAAGCGCGCCTCGGCCAGCGCGCGGCTGCCGTCGTCGAGCGGCAGGTGCGGGTAGCGCAGCACGATGCGGTATTCGTCGCGGCAGTCGGCGCGGGTGATGGCCTCGACGGCGCCGCTTTCGATGGCGGCCAGCATGGCGGCCCAGCGCGGATCGTGGAACACGAACAGGTCGAGGCAGACATTGGTATCGAGGATGATGCGTTTCGGTGGAACAGGTATCATGTGGACACTTTTTTCTGTACGTTGATTTGGAATCTTATGCTGATTGTGCTTTCGCCCGCCAAAAGTCTCGACCTGGAGACGCCCCCGACCACCCAACTGCACACCACCCCCGACTTTCTCGACCATTCGGCCCAGCTGATCGAGCGCCTACGCCAGTTTTCACCGGCCGAAGTGGGCGGCCTGATGGACGTCTCCGACGCGCTGTCGTCGCTCAACGTGGCGCGCTACGCCTCGTGGACGCGCGACACCAGCGAGGCGCGCCAGGCCGTCATGGCCTTCAACGGCGACGTCTACGCCGGCCTCGCGGCGCGCACGCTCACGGCCAGGCAGCTGGCCTACACCCAATCGCACGTGCGGATATTGTCGGGCCTGTACGGCATGTTGCGGCCGCTCGACCTGATCCACCCGCACCGGCTGGAAATGGGCACGCGGCTCGCCAACGCGCGCGGCAAGGATCTGTATGCGTTCTGGGGCGACACCATCACCGAGGCGCTGAACCGGACCGCCGGCGAGCAGGGCGCCGAAGTGCTGGTGAATCTGGCGTCGGAAGAGTATTTCAAGTCGGTGCGGCCGCGCCAGCTGGCGGTGCCGGTGGTGACGCCCGTGTTCATGGACTGGAAAAACGGCAAATACAAAATCATTTCGTTCTACGCCAAGCGGGCGCGCGGACTGCTGGCGCGCTACGCCGCCGTCAAGGGCATCAAGGACCCGCAAAAGCTCAAGGCGTTCACGGTCGACGGCTACGCCTACGACCACAGCGATTCGGATGCCAGGCACTGGATCTTCCGCCGCCGCGTGGCCGATTAAAACGACGCGGCCACGGTCGCGGACCGGGGGCAGCCCCCCGATGTCACCGTCACCAAATAAAAAAACCGGAGCCTGGCTCCGGTTGATCTTATTTCCAGAACTTCCACCAGTGGCGCTCGGCCTTGACGCCTTCGTCGAGGAAGGCGCTGTTCGGATAGTTCTTCTTGAAGACGCGCATCGTGTCGTCGCGCAGTTCGTTCATGCCCAGCTTGTCGTAGCCACGGATCATGATGAACAGCGCCTCTTCGATCGACGGCGAATCGCGGTAGTCGCTGACGGCGCCCATGGCGCGGTTGACCGACGCCAGGTAGGCGCCGCGACGGTAGTAATAGCGCGCCACGTAGACTTCATACTTGGCCATGGCGTTGACCAGATACTTCATGCGCGCCAGCGCGTCCGGCGTGTACTTGCTGTTCGGGAACTTTTCAGCCAGTTCCTTGAACGCGGCGAAGGCTTCGCGCGTCGCTTTCGGGTCGCGTTCGGCTGGATCCTGCTCGTAAATGAAGTTCAGGAAGCCGATCTGGTCATTAAAGTTGATCAGGCCGCGCAGATAGTACATATAATCGACGTTGGCGTGGTTCGGGTGCAGCTTGATGAAGCGCTCCACGGCCGCCAGCGCCTGGGCCTGGTCCTGGGTTTTATAGTAGGCGTAGGCGATCTCCATCTGCGCCTGCTGGGCATAAGTTCCGAACGGATAGCTCGATTCCAGCTTCTCAAACAACTGAATTGCGCGTTCATAGTGCCCGCCGTCCAATTCGTCGGTCGCCTCCGAGTATAATTTCGTAGCGCTCCAGCCTTTAGTCTCGTCTACCTTATCCGGCAATATGCCGCAAGCTGACAATCCAAGCAGAACGACGGTTGCTGCAACTAACGATAATTTTTTTTGCATGTTGTTTTGCAAGAAGTGTTTAACCAAGATTTTACAAGTGGCTGATTATAGCCGATGGGAATGCCGTGATATTAACTTCAAAGCCGAATTTGGCTGATTCTTCCTCCGATCACGATTTCGAGGCCGACTTCGATGGCGATGTGCTGCCCGATGGCGACTTCGACGGCCTGGCGCCGATCGAACTCGAACTGACGCCCGACGCTTGCGGCCAGCGGCTCGACAAGATCATCGCCGGGCTGGTTCCCCAGTTTTTGCGCGGCCGTTTGCAAATGTGGATCGACGACGGCTTCGTCACGGTCGACGGCAAAGTGGCGCGCAGCACCAAAGATACCGTTTATGGCGACGAAAAAATCGTCATTCTGCCCCAACCGGCGCCGGAAGACGAGGCTTTTAAACCGGAAGCGATGGAATTGAACATCGTCTACGAGGACGAGCACCTGATCGTCGTCAACAAGCCGGCCGGCCTGGTGGTCCATCCGGGCGCCGGCAACTGGTCCGGCACGCTGCTCAACGGCCTGCTGCACCACTGTCCGCAGCTGTCGGGCGTGCCGCGCGCCGGTATCGTCCACCGCCTCGACAAAGATACCAGCGGCCTGATGGTGGTCGGCAAAACACTACCGGCGCAGACCGACTTGGTGCGCCAGCTGGCCGCGCGGTCCGTCAAGCGCGAATATTTCGCGCTGGTGTGGGGCACGCCGCGCCAGAGCGGCACCATCGACGCGTCCATGGGTCGCCACCCGAAAGACCGCATCAAGATGGCGGTATCGACCAATTTCTCGGCCAAGGCCGCCATCACGCACTATGAACTGCTGGCGTCGGGCGACCTGGAGCGCCGTCCGGTCAGTCTGGTGCAGTGCCGTCTGGAAACGGGGCGCACCCACCAGATCCGCGTCCACATGATGTCGATCGGCTTTTCCCTGGTCGGCGACGTCATGTACGGCAAGCAGCACCTGGCCAGCGTGTTCCCGCGCCAGGCCTTGCAGGCCCGCCGTCTGGGCCTGGTCCATCCGGCCACCGGCGAGCAGTGCGAGTGGCTGGTGCCGCTGGCCGACGACTTCGCCGCGCTGATCGCCCAGGCCGGCATCGAGGAACCGGAACAGATTTGATGGCCAATATGCAGCCGGGGTCGCAGCAGGGGCAGCAAGGGCCGCAAGGGCCGCAACAATGGCTGATGCCACACTGGCCCGGCTTGCCGGACGGCGTGGGCGCCTTGTCGACCACGCGGCGCGGCGGCGTCAGCGCGCCGCCGTATCACGACGGGCAGGGCGGCGGCGGCTTGAACCTGGGCAGCCACGCCGGCGACGATCCGGCGCACGTGGCGCGGAACCGCGCCATCGTGCGCGCCGTGTTGCCGGCCGAGCCGGCCTGGTTGAGCCAGGTCCACGGCACGGCCGTGGTCGACGTCACGCATATGCACGCCGACGCGGCGCCGCAGGCCGACGCCTGCATCGCCACCGCCGGCGCCGTCTGCGCCATCCTGACGGCCGATTGCCTGCCGGTGCTGTTCTGCGACGTGGGCGGCAAGGTGGTCGGCGCGGCGCATGCCGGCTGGCGCGGGCTGGCCGCCGGCGTGCTCGAAAGCACGCTGGAGGCGATGCGGGCCGCCGGCGCGGGCGAGATCACGGCCTGGCTGGGGCCTGCGATTGGTCAGTACCAGTTTGAAGTCGGTCCTGAAGTGATGCAAGCCTTTCTGGCGCGGGCGCCGGACGCCTCGGCCGCGCGCCACGTCACGGCGGCGTTTTCGGCCATCGAAGGGCGGCCGGATAAATTCCTGGCCGATATCTACGCGCTGGCGCGCGCCATTCTGCGCCGCCATGGCGTGTCGCAGGTGGCCGGCGGCGAATTCTGCACGGTGTCGAACTCGGCGCGGTTTTATTCCTACCGCCGCGACGGCGTCACCGGACGTCAGGCGACATTGATCTGGATCAAATGAATCGGCGCCGCTGCGGCTTAGTATTTTGAAGGTGGCGGCGCGGCGTCGCCTGGTCGGGCCGCGATGGCTGCCGCCGAGGCGGCCCGGCGCGCCTTTCGCCGCCGGCCTCCCGTCAAATAAAAAAGTATCGACAAGGGCAACACGCAATAGAGCAAAAACGTCATAATTCCGGCAACAACGGTCGCTTCGGTGAGGGACATCAAACCCACGACATAAATCCACGCGACGGCGACAATCAGCATAAACATCCGGTTCAAAAGATACGTCACTATTTTTTAGGGAATCAAACATGAATATGCCTGACCCGCAAGCCATGGCCAGCGCCTGGATGTCGCAAATGAGCGACCCCAGCCAATGGGAGTCCTGGTTCAAGGTGCCGGAAGCGGCGGAGCTGCCGGTTGCCGCGATAATGCACGATGCAGCCGTCGCGATCAAGCCCGGCGCGCTGGAACAGTTGCGCGACGAATATATGCTGAGCTTCGGCGCGCTGTGGCAGGACATGCTGGCCGGCAAAGCGCCGCCGCTGGCCGACCGCCGCTTCGCCTCCGCCGCCTGGCAGGGCAATCCCATGTCGGCCTTCAACGCCGCATCCTATTTGCTGAACGCCCAATTCCTCACGGCGATGGCCGACGCCGTCGAGGCGACGCCGCATCAAAAACAAAAGATACGCTTCGCCGTGCAGCAGATGGTCGACGCCATGTCGCCGGCCAATTTCCTGGCGACCAATCCGGAAGCGCAGCAGAAATTGCTCGACACCAAGGGTGAGAGCCTGAGCAAGGGTCTGGCGAACATGCTGGCCGACATGAACAAAGGCCATATCTCGCTGTCCGACGAGAGCGCTTTCGAAGTGGGCCGCAACTTGGCGATGACGCCGGGGCAGGTGGTGTTCGAGCATCCCCTGTTCCAGCTGATCCAGTACACGCCGTCCACGCCCCAGGTGCATCAGCGGCCACTGCTGATGGTGCCGCCGTGCATCAATAAATACTACATCCTCGATTTGCAGCCGGAAAATTCGCTGGTCAAATACGCCGTCGACCAGGGCAATACGGTGTTCCTGATTTCGTGGAGCAACCCCGACCAGTCGCTGGCCCACACCACCTGGGACGATTACGTCGACCAGGGCGTGATCCAGGCCATCGCCGTGGCGCAGGATATATCCGGCCAGGACAAGCTGAACCTACTCGGTTTCTGCGTCGGCGGCACCATCGTCTCGACGGCGCTGGCCGTGCTGGCGGCGCGCGGCCAGCATCCGGCGTCCAGCCTGACGCTGCTGACCACCTTCCTCGATTTCAGCGATACCGGCGTGCTCGACGTTTTCGTCGACGAAGTCCAGGTTGCGCTGCGTGAACAGTCGCTCAAGGACGGCGGCCTGATGCCGGGCCGCGACCTGGCCAGCACCTTCTCCAGCCTGCGTCCCAACGACCTGGTGTGGAATTATGTGCAGTCGAACTATTTGAAGGGCAACGAACCGGCGCCGTTCGACTTGCTGTACTGGAATTCGGACAGCACCAATCTCCCCGGTCCGATGTTTTGCTGGTATCTGCGGCACACCTACCTGGACAACAGCCTGAAGGTGCCGGGCAAGCTCAGCGTTGCCGGCGTGCCGGTCGACCTGTCGCTGATCGACTGCCCGGTGTTCGTCTACGGCTCGCGCGAAGACCACATCGTGCCCTGGCCGTCGGCCTACGGTTCGCTCGCCGTGCTCAATCCCGGCCGGCCGGCGGCCAATCGCTTCGTGCTCGGCGCCTCCGGCCACATCGCCGGCGTCATCAATTCGCCGGCGAAAAACAAGCGCAGCTACTGGACCAGCGACGCGCCGGCCGGCGGCGGCAAGGGCGCCCGGCCGCGCACGCCCGACGACTGGCTGGCCGCCGCCACCGAGCATGCCGGCAGCTGGTGGCCGGAATGGGCGCAATTCCTGGCCGATCACGGCGGCAAGGACGTCAAAGCCCGTGCCAAACCGGGCAACACACGCTATAAGGCGATCGAGGCGGCGCCCGGACGTTACGTCAAGGTAAAAGCTGATTAGGGGCGAAATTTGATGTCATGTTGCAAATCTGGTTGCGTTGCAATAAAAGTCCGAAAGTTGGAGAACGATGCGCATACCGCGCTTTTTCTTCTCTATAATAGCCGCAGTATGCAGGTGGGAAAGCGGACCCGGCGTTCGCTTTTTTTTCAAATTGTTAAAGTACGCGCTGCGGCGCAATAAGTGGACTTGTGATGAGTAGTGCGAAAAAAAATGCTGAGCGTTTGATTAAAAAATATCCCAACCGCCGTCTCTACGATACGCAGACCAGTTCCTACATCACGCTGACGGACGTCAAGCAACTGGTGCTCGACAACGAGGAATTCACCGTCGTCGATGCCAAGTCGACCGAAGACCTGACCCGCAGCATCCTGTTGCAAATCATCCTGGAAGAAGAGGCCAATGGCGCGCCCATGTTCTCCAGTGTCGTGCTGTCGCAGATCATCCGCTACTACGGCCACGCCATGCAGGGCATGATGGGTTCCTACCTGGAAAAGAACGTCCAGGCTTTCACCGACATCCAGCGCAAGTTCACCACCGGCGCGGTCGGCGCCGTCGAAGGCAAGCCCTTCAGCCCGGAAATGTGGACCCAGTTCATGAACGTGCAGGGACCGATGATGCAGGGCATGATGAATAACTATATAGACCAGAGCAAGAGCCTGTTCGTGCAGATGCAGGAGCAGATGCAGAATCAGAGCAAGTCCCTCTTCGGCGCCTTCCCCTTCGTTCCGGTGCCACCGGCGGACGACAAGAAATAAACTTCTTTCCAGCTCCCTGAAAACGGTACAGCGGCCTCGGCCCTGTACCGTTTTTTTTCGCCCCCGCCCCTCCCCCCGCCGCTCACACTTTATTAAATATTGTATTTATGAAAGAAATTCAGCTGTTTTTCAAAAACAACAGAATATGTTATCGCTAACAAAAATATAGAAAAAATATAGAAATTGCATTTATTATTATACTTCAAGCTTAAATTAGTTTCGATATTTCCTGCGGAGCACTGAGCTTGGTTCTATGAAACTTTATAAAATGAAAAGTTTAATTTAATAAGCTAAGTTGCTGTATTTATTGAAGATATTAAAATCGGATAGCTATCTCCGAGGGTGTCGTATTGCCTGTGAAAATGAGACTTTAATTTCTTTATCGCATAACGTATTTCTAATTTCAAACATTTTATCATGCTAGCGTTATCTTGATGTGGGCTGTGTTTTAAAGGAATGGGTGTTTCTTGAAAAGTAATAAAAGTTGTTTAATTAAAATAGAGGGCGAGGGAATCTATGTTAAATAAAAAACAAGCTGGGCGGCAGCAGCGCCACCGGATGGCTAAAATCACGGCGGCCGTGCTGCTGTTGTCTGGAGCGGCCGCGGCCACGGCGGAGCCGCTGCGCCACTCCTATATCGTGCAACTGGTCGACAAGCCGGCGGCGTCTTACACCGGGCAGGTCGCCGGGCTGACGGCCACCAAGCCGGCGGCGGGCCAGCGGCTCAATGTCGGTGACGCGCATGTGCAAGCCTATATCAATTATCTGGATGTCAAAAAGGCCGACGTCATCAGCACCGTCAGCGCCGCCCAGATCGTGCATACCTACAGCGTCGTGTTCAACGGCTTTTCCGCCATGCTGACCGATGACGAGGCGCGCGCGCTGAAGAAAAACAGCGGCGTGGCCAAGATCAGCGCCAACGTCCTGCTACACACGAGCACCAGCTACACGCCGACCTTCCTCGGCCTGAACAAGGCCGGCGGCCTGTGGGAGCAAGTGGGCGGGCAGGGCGCGGCGGGCGAGGATGTGATTATCGGCATGCTCGACACCGGCGTCTGGCCGGAAAATCCGGGCTTCGCCGACCACGTCGACAAAACCGGCGCGCCCACTTTCGACGGCGGCACGCTGGCCTACGGCGCCGCCCCGGCGCGGTGGAAAGGCATCTGCGAGCCGGGCCAAGGCTTCAGCCCATCGTCCTGCAACAACAAGCTGATCGGCGCGCGCATCTTCCCGCCGGCGGCCGAAATTTCCCCATATGAATATATCTCCGTGCGCGACAGCATAGGCCACGGCACCCACACCGCCACCACGGCCGCCGGCGACGCGGGCGTGGTCGCCACCGTGGGCGGCATCGCCATGGGCAAGATCAGCGGCATGGCGCCGCGCGCCCGGCTGGCCATCTACAAGGTGTGCTGGACCGCCGACTATGGCGGCGGCAACGAGAACGCCTGCCCGGCCGAGAGCACCATAGCGGCCGTCGAGCAGGCCGTCAAGGATGGCGTCAACGTCATCAGTTTCTCCATCGGCGACTCGCGCGGCGGCGGCACCTTCGACGACCCGACCGAGCAAGCCTTCCTGGGCGCGGCCAACGCCGGCGTGTTCGTCGCGGCGGCGGCCGGCAACCAGGGCCCGGAAACGACGGCGCCGGCGCCGGTCACCCACATCAGCCCGTGGCTGACGACGGTGGCCAATTCCACCCACAACCGCAGCTACGTGGGCAGCGCGGTGCTGGGCAACGGCGTCACGCTCAGCGGCGCCTCCAGCAACGCCAACACGGCCAGCGCGCCGCTGCTGCTGGCCAAGGATGCGGGCAAGCTCGGCACCTCGCCCGGCGATATCCGCGTGGCCCAATGCTACGGGCCGGAAGATAGCGTCGGCATGCCCTTCGATCCGGCCAAGGTGCGCGGCAAGATCCTCGTGTGCGACCGCGGCGGCAACGTGCTGGTCAACAAGGTCAGCAACGCGCTGGCGGCCGGCGCCGTCGGCGTCGTCATCGTCAACGTCGACGGCGGCGCCACCACGCTGCCGGGCCAGCCTTACTCGCTGTCGATGGTGCACCTGAGCCTGGCCGACGGCAAGACGCTGAAAAGCTATGTCGCCTCGGCCGCCGGCAAGGCCGTGGCCTCGCTGGGCAATGTGCGCGCCACCTACGACAGCAATCCGGCCGCCGCGCCCATCGTGGCCGGCTCGTCGTCGCGCGGCCCGAACGTGGCCGACGCCAACATCCTCAAGCCCGACCTGTCGGCGCCCGGCACCGACATCCTGGCCGGTACCCTGCCGCTGATGTTGACCGAGGCCGAGTTCGACGCGCCCTTCACCGGCGGCACCCTGGCGCCGCCGGCCTGGGAATTCATGACGGGCACCTCGATGGCCACGCCGCACGTGTCCGGCGTGGCCGCCGTGCTCAGCCAGCTGCATCCGGACTGGAGCCCGGCCGCCATCAAGTCGGCGCTGATGACGACCGCCTTCGACACCCAGAGCGACGGCCGCAGCGGCGCGCTGGCCTGGGATGGCAGCGCCCTCGACACCGGCAAGCTGCCCTGGGGCCAGGGCGCGGGCCAGATGGCGGCCAGCGCGGCGGCCGATCCCGGCCTCATCTACGACCTCGGCCCGGACGACTACAAGCGCTTCCTGTGCGGCCAGACCTTGACGGTGGCCATGGATTGCGGCGGCGTGACGGCCCTGGCGAGCACCGACCTGAACCTGGCCTCACTGAGCGCCGAAAAAGTGCTGGGCGTGCAAGTGCTGCACCGCACGGTGACCAATGTCGGCGCGGCCAACGCCAGCTACACCGGCAGCGCCAGCGTGCCCGGCTTCAAGGCCGACGTCCAGCCCGCCACGCTGACCCTGGCCCCCGGCGGCAAGGGCGACTTCACGGTCACCCTCACGCGCACCGACGCGACCATGCACGCCTGGCGCTACGGCGCCTTGACGTGGAGCGACGGCAACGGCCACCAGGTCCACAGCCCGCTGCTGGCGCGCGCCGCGGCCCTCGATACGCCCGAGGATGTGTACAGCGAAGCGGCGGCCGGCAGCAAGATCGTCGGCCTGCGCAGCGGTTACACGGGCGCGGTGGCGGCGCTCAAGGGCGGCCTGCTGGCGGCCACCCAGGCCAGCGCCACCGTCGGCGAGACGCAGTACGACGTCAGCTGCCCCTACCCGCAGGACGGCGTCAACGTGACCCCGGTGACGATACCGGCCGGCACGCTGGTGGCCCGTTTCGCGCTGTACAACGCCGACACCAGCGACGGCGCGCAGAGCGACCTCGACCTGTACCTGGCCACGGCCGACGGCACGCTGATCGCCGCCAGCGCCCGCAGCGGCTCCGACGAGATGGTGACCTGGCGTAATCCGACGCCCGGCAACTACTTCGTCTGCGTGGCAGGCTTTGCGCCCGCCGGCGGCAGCGCGACCTATAAATTGTCGAGCTGGATGGTCGGACCGTCCTCCACCGGCGGCAACCTGAAAGTGGCTTTGCCGGGCGTGCTGTACCAGGGCAAGACGGCGACGGCCGGCTACAGCTGGTCCGGCCTCGACAGCGGCAAGCGCTACCTGGGCATGGTCAATTATCTGGTCGGCGGCGTTGCTGAAACGAGCACCTTGCTGGAAGTCGACACCACCGATCCGCTGCCCTCGTTCAGCAGCGGCCGCGCCAAGGCGAAGCAAGTGAAATAGGGCGCGTCCCCGACGTCCCACCGCCATCGGCCGCCCGCGCGGCCGATGGCATCCCCCTAGCCAAAGGAATGCGATATGAAATCAAGCCCTATCACCACCCACGGCGGCGCCCGCCGCCTGCTGGCCGCCGGCGTCCTGCTCGCCGCCGCCACGGCGCCGGCCATGGCCGACGTCCTCACCTTCGACCAGCAACAGCCGACCATGCTGATGGGCGGCGACACGCTGCTCGACGCCGGCTATCAGCTGACGGCGCTGGAAGGACCGTACACGGCGGCCAACGGCATCAGCAGTTTGAGCGGCGCCATCCTGAACCCGGCCGACCCGACCAGCTGCGCGGCCATGGGCTGTCCGGCCGGCGACGGCAGCCAGTATTACGCCGGCCTCAACGACGGCGGAGTCAGGCTCAACCGGGCGGACGGCAAGGCCTTCCAGCTCACCAGCCTGGACTACGCCTTCCTGACCTTGTCGCCCGTGGCCGGCGGCGCGCCGGGCCAGCTGGTGCTGACCGGCACCCGCGCCGGCGGCGGCAGCGTCACCGTGGCGCTGGATTTTTCCGGCCCCGACGCCGGCGGCAACCTCGGCTTCATCGGCGGCGCACAGCTGGGCGCCTTTGCCGGCGCCCAATTGAGCCGCGTCGACATCAGCGCCTGCGTCTACCTCGACGGCGCCTGCGTCAATTCGCTGGACTCGCCGGCTTACGGCCAGGCCCAGTTCGCGCTCGACAACATCGGCGCCAGCGTCAGCGCCGTACCGGAACCGTCGGCCTGGCTGTCGTTGTTGACCGGCCTGGGCGGACTGGGTCTGGCGGCGCGGCGCCGCCAGCCTCAGTCCAAGCCTGCGGTGACGGCGTGATGCGCTGATGTCCCACACGGCCGGCCGCGCGATGCACGCGTGGCCGCGCCGTCCCATTTGATTTCAACAAGGAGATATCCATGCAAGTAACACGATATGCACGCGCCGCGCTGACGGCCGCGCTGCTGCTGGCAAGCCTGGCGCAGCAAGCCCAAGCCCACATCACCACCTTCACCGGCGATACCACGGGCGCGCCGACCTATGACCGGCCGGACCAGTATCTATTGCTCTGGCCCGACGCGCCTGACCACGTGGACGTCAGCTACCGTGTTTTCGACGTCAACGTGCAAGAGGCGACCAACCCGATCAACTTCGCCACCACCTGCGCCTTCGACTGTTCCATGACCATCTACACGGGCGCATTCGATCCGGCGGCGCCGAAGCAGAACTTCATGGCTGAAGACGACGATTTCGTGGGGCCGAAAACGGCCGCCTTCGGCGGGCCGCTGCCGGTCGGCCATTATTTCCTCGTCGTCGCCGGCGACAACGCGGCCGAGTCCGGCTTCTTCACGACCACCATCTCCAGCACGGGCGCCTTCACCGTGACCGCGGTCGCGGCGGTGCCCGAACCGTCCACCTGGCTGATGCTGGGCACCGGCCTGGCGGGACTGGCCATGGCCGGACGGCGCCGCGCCAAATCGCCCCCGGCCCTGGCTTGAAGCGGCAATCCATCCATTTTCCTAGAGGAGCAGATGATGCAACTGACTAAATTATTCCGCCTTGCGCTGACGGCGGCGCTGCTGCTGGCCGGCGCGGCGCAGCAAGCCCGGGCCGACATCCAGACCGTCACCGGCGACACCACCTTCGCACCGACCTTCCTGCGGCCCGGCTATCGCGGCGGAGAGCCGCCGTCGTATGCGCCCGACGTCGCCTACCAAGCCTACAACATCAGCGTGACGGTCGACGACTGGCAATATTCGCTGGTCACGGCGTGCGACTTCAACTGCACGGCGTTTTTTTACAAGGACTCCTTCGATCCGAAGAACCCGCAAAAAAACATCATGGACGGTGCCGCCGACGATGGCTTCAACCTGACCGGCCTGGAGGAGAGCATGTCGCCGGGCCACAAGTACGTGCTGGTGATCGCCGGCTATTACGACTATGACTGGGGCGCCTACAGCACCACGGTCGGCGGGCCGGGCGAAATTCACATCAGTCCCGTGCCCGAGCCGTCGGCGTACCTGACGCTGCTGGCCGGCCTCGCGGGCCTGGGCTTGCTGGCGCGCCGGCGCCGGGCCTGATCCGGCCGGGCCGTTTGGCCCGCGCCGGCAGCGAACGGCGCCACCCCACGGCGCCGTTCGCCGCCGTGGGATGGCGCCGTGCTGTGGAGGCCGGGGGCGGAATAATGTACAATATTCGATTGGTCTGAATTTTCCTGGCGCCCTATCATGCAATCGAACTCGCTTTCCCGTATTCCCGTCGTCACCCAAACCGCTCCAGCCGCCGTGGCCACGCCCGGCAGCGCGCCCAAAGTGGGCTTCGTCTCGCTCGGCTGCCCGAAGGCGCTGGTCGACTCCGAACAGATACTCACCCAGCTGCGCGCCGAAGGCTATGAAACGGCTAAGTCCTACGCCGGCGCCGACCTGGTCATCGTCAACACCTGCGGCTTCATCGACGCCGCCGTGCAGGAATCGCTCGACGCCATCGGCGAAGCGCTGGCCGAAAACGGCAAGGTCATCGTCACCGGTTGCCTGGGCGCGAAAAAAGACGCGGCCGGCGACGACATCATCATGAAGATCCATCCGAAGGTGCTGGCCGTGACCGGACCGCACGCGCTGGCCGAGGTGATGGACTCGGTCCACCTGCACCTGCCGAAACCGCACGCGCCGTTCTTCGACCTGCTGCCGCCGCAAGGCGTCAAGCTCACGCCCAAGCACTACGCCTACCTGAAAATCTCGGAAGGCTGCAACCACCGCTGCAGCTTCTGCATCATCCCGTCGATGCGCGGCGACCTGGTGTCGCGGCCGATCGCCGACCTGATGCTGGAAGCGGAAAACCTGTTCAAGTCCGGCGTCAAGGAACTGCTGGTCATTTCGCAGGACACCTCGGCCTACGGCGTCGACGTCAAGTTCCGCACCGGCTTCTGGAACGGCCGCCCGATCAAGACCCACATGACGCAGCTGACCGAAGCCCTGGGCGAGCTGGCCAAGTCCTACGGCGCCTGGGTGCGTCTGCACTATGTGTATCCGTATCCGCACGTCGACCAGATCATCCCGATGATGAGCGGCGGCCATATCCTGCCTTACCTCGACATCCCGATGCAGCACGCCCATCCCGACGTGTTGAAGCGCATGAAGCGCCCGGCCAGCGGCGAGAAAAACCTGGACCGCATCCAGGCCTGGCGCGCCATGAACCCGGACCTGACCATCCGTTCCACCTTCATCGCCGGCTTCCCCGGCGAGACCGAGGCGGAATTCGAATACCTGCTGGACTTCCTCAAGGAAGCCCAGATCGATCGCCTCGGCTGCTTCGCCTACTCGCCCGTCGAAGGCGCGACCGCCAACGACCTGGCCAACCCGGTACCGGAAGAATTGCGCGAAGAACGCCGCGGCCGCGTCATGCTGCTGCAAGAGGAAATCTCGAAGAAGCGCTTGCAGGCCAAGGTCGGCAAGACCGTGCGCGTGCTGATCGACGAAGTCACCCGCAGCGGCGGTGTCGGTCGCTCCAGCGCCGATGCGCCGGAAATCGACGGCGTGGTCTACGTCAAGCCGCCTTACGAGCCGCACAAGAAGCTGGTCGTCGGCGAATTCTTCGGCGTCAAGATCACGGCGTCGGACGCGCACGACCTGTGGGGCGCGGCCGAATAAGCCAGCCAGCAGCGGGCGGCGATATGCTCGTATAATCGAAGGCGGACCGGCGATGTCGTAGCGACATGGCGGTCCGCCTTTTTTATCGCCCCGACGAAAACCATGACCATCAAAAAATCCCCGCAGACCGCACTGATTCACACCGACTACCAGGCGCCGGAGGGCTTCGCCGCCTTCCCGAGCGCGATCCACCACGCGTCGACGGTGCTGTTCAAGAACGTCGCCGCCATGCGCTCCGGCCAGTGGAAAGAGAAGAACGCCTATACCTACGGCCTGCACGGCACGCCGACCACCTTCACGCTGGAGGCGCGGCTGGCCGAAATCGAGGGCGGCAAACACTGCCTGCTGGCGCCCAGCGGGCTGGCTGCGATCGCGATGGTCGACTTCGCGCTGCTCAAAAGCGGCGACGACGTGCTCTTGCCCGACAACGTCTACAACCCGAACCGCGAACTCGGTAAATGGCTGACCCAGGATTTCGGCGTCACGGCGCGCTACTACGATCCGCTGATCGGCGCCGGCATCGCCGCCCTGATTCAGCCGAACACGAAGCTGATCTGGACCGAGGCGCCGGGATCGGTGTCGATGGAAGTGCCGGACCTGCCGGCCATCTGCAAGGCCGCGCACGCGCGCGGCGTGCTGGTGGCGCTCGACAACACCTGGTCGGCCGGCCTGGCGCTGCGCGGCTTCGACCTGGGCGTCGACATCATCATGCAGGCGCTGACCAAGTACCAGTCCGGCGGCTCGGACGTGCTGATGGGCGCCGTCATCACGCGCGAACTGGCGCTGTATGAGCGACTGAGCGGGTCGCATATGCGGCTGGGCATGGGCGTCGGCGCCGACGACGCCTACCTGGTGCTGCGCGGCCTGCCGACGATGAAGCTGCGCTTCGATGCGCACGACGCCGGCGGCCGCAAGCTGGCCGCGTGGTTGAAGACGCGGCCGGAAATCGCCAAGGTGCTGCATCCGGCGCTGGCCGATTGTCCCGGCCACGACATCTGGCGGCGCGACTTCACCGGCGCCGGCGGCCTGTTCTCGGTGCTGTTCGATGCGCGCTACAGCGAGCCGCAGGTCGACCGCTTCATCGATGCGCTGACCCTGTTCGGCATCGGCTTCAGCTGGGGCGGCGCCAACAGCCTCGCCGTGCCGTATCCGATCAAGGGCATGCGCGCGCAATGGAGCGAGCAGGGTTCGCTGGTGCGCTTCAACGTCGGCCTGGAAGACGTCGACGATTTGATCGCCGATATCGAGCAAGCCTTCGCGGCGCTGGAAGCATAAACCGGCCGGTCAGACCGGCATCGCGCGATTCTGGTTCAGGTCCGAGATGCCGCGCACCAGGCGGTAGGCCTTCCACAGCCACGCGCAGGTCCAGATCAGCCACGCCAGCGGAATGCCGATGATGGTGATGAAGGGCAGCACGCCGACCGCAATCCAGAACGCATACCACCAGAACGAACGTATCTGCCACGTGTGGTGGCTGTAAACGAAGGTGCCCGTGGTTTCGCCGCGCTTGATGTAGTTGACGATCATCGGGATGAACGAGAACAGGCCTAGCGACAGCAGCAGACAGGCGCCGTGAAAAATATACAGCCAGCGCGCGGTGCTTTTGGCCGTGTCGAGATGGGTATCGAGGACGAGTTGTTGCGACATGGCGGCTCCTTATAGTTGATGGCCGATTGTAGCCGAGCGTTTCAGGCGCCACCGTCCGATACGACACTGGCCTGCTTGCCGCCGTGCTGCTCATCGGGCGGCGTTTCAAAGCGGCGCCGCACGGTGTCGCGGTAGGCCGCCGGCGTCTGCGGCTTGACGAACAGGCTGACCACTTCGGGATGCGCGGCCCGCACCTGGCGCTCGATGTCGATCACCAGCTGCTCGATGCGCGGCGCCCGCAAGTGGTCGGCGAACTCCAGGCTGAGCGCGGCCATGATCTGGTCCGGCGCCAACTGCACCGTCAACACACCGTTGGCCTGCAAATCGGAACTGGTACGGGCCACGACGGCGAGGATGGAATCGCTCAGCGCCTTGTTGGCGCGCTCGCCGATCAGCAGGCTTTTGCTTTCCCGCGCCAGCAGCATCGACGTCGCCGCCAGCACCAGGCCGATGAGCAGCGAGGCGACGCCATCGGCCAGCGGCAGCTTCAAGCTGGTGCTCGCGTAGGTGCCGGCGGCCGCGATGAGGATGCCGAGCAGCGCCGCGCTATCCTCGAACAGCACCATGAAGGTGGCCGGGTCTTTGCTTTTTCGGAAGGCCTCGTAATAGCCGTACGATCCCTTGGACTTGTGGAATTTGCGCAGCGAGATAATCCAAGACGCGCCCTCGAACACAAAGGCCAGCGCCAGCACGGCGTAGTTGACCATCACATGTTCGACCGGCACCGGCTGGCGCAGATGGACGATGCCTTCATAAATGGAGACGCCGGCGCCGAGCGCGAACACCAGCAGCGCGACGATGAAACTCCAGAAGTACAACTCAAGGCCGTAGCCGATAGGATGCAGGGGATCGGCCGTGCGGTTGGCGCGGCGCAAGCCGTACAACAGCAGAAGCTCGTTGCCGCAGTCGACGAAGGAGTGTACGGCCTCGCTGAGCATGGCCGCGCTGCCGGTGAACGCCGCCGCGCCGGCCTTGGTCGCCGCCACCAGCAGGTTGCCGGCCAGCGCCGCGTACACGACCACTTTCGATGACGTCCGTTCCGACATATGCGCTTCCCGCTTCCATGACGAGGTGCCCATGCATGATGGGGCGTGGAAGGAGTATGCGGGCCGGTGCCGGCGCTGTCTGTGGGATGGCTCGCTTATGCGCTAGCGCTGGCGGCGGCCCGTCGTCATTCGTTCACGATAACAGCGCCAGGATGCCATCGAGGCCGACGAAGTTGAGCGCCACGTTGGCCTGCTCACGCACGACGGGCTTGGCGCGGAAGGCCACGGACAGGCCGGCAATGCCCATCATCTTCAAGTCGTTGGCGCCGTCGCCCATGACGATGGCCTGCGCCGGCAGGATGCCCATCTCGGCGCAGACGCGTTCCACCGTGCGTTGTTTTTCATCGGCGTCGACGATGTCGCCGATCACCTCGCCGGTCAATTTTCCGTCGACGATTTCCAGTTCGTTCGCATGCGTGTAATCGAGGTGCAGGCGCTCCTTGAGGCGCTCGGTGAAGAAGGTGAAGCCGCCCGACACCAGCAGCGTTTTCATCCCGGCCTCCCGCACGGCCGCCAGCATCTTCTCGGCGCCCGGCGACAGCCGCAGGCGCTCCACGTAGACCCGCTCCAGCGCCGCCGCGTCCAGCCCCTTGAGCAGCGCGACGCGCCGCTTCAGGCTCGCCGGGAAATCGAGCTCGCCGCGCATGGCCGCTTCGGTGATCGCGGCGACTTCCTTTTTGAGGCCGTGCATGTCGGCGATTTCGTCGATGCACTCGATGGTGATGAGCGTCGAATCCATGTCCATCGCCACCAGCTTGAAGTCACTGAGTTCGTGCACGCCCATCATATAGGTCGCGTCCAGCTGGGCGGCGGCGGCGGCCACCTCGATGGTCTGGCGCAGCGCCGGCGAAAAGGTGATGCCTTCGCAGCGCAGCGCCTGATCGGTGATCCAGGTGATGCGGCTCGGCGCCGTCAGCGCGGCGATGCGCGCCAGCCTGGCCTTGCTGTCGTCGAGTCCTTGCAGGACCAAATTCATCGTCGTGTGGTGGGCGTTTTTCATGGTGCGGATATGAGGCGGTAAGCCGCTTAGGCGGTAAGCTGCTTGATGGCAGTCTTGATTTGGGCGACGCGCGCCGCCAGGTCCGGCATGGCGGCGGTGATTTTCAGCTTGTCCTGGCCATTCAACTTGATCTGGCGGTTCTTCTGGATCAGCTCAATGATGCGCATCGGATCGATAGGCGGCTTGGCCATGAATTGTAGCGTGGCCGCTTCGCCGTGGGCATCGATTTTGATGATGCCCACGGTCTTGGCGGCGATGCGCAGCCGGTGCGTTTCGACCAGCGCCTTGACGGCGTCCGGCAGCTTGCCGAAGCGGTCTATCATCTCCTCCTGCATGTCGTCGACCTTGTCGGCGCTGGCGCAGTTGGCCAGCCGCTTGTAGATCGACAGGCGCTCGTGGACGTCGCCGCAGAAATCGGCCGGCAGCAGCGCCGGCACGTGCAGGTTGATTTCCGTGGTCGACGCCATCGGCGCCGCCAGGTCCGGCACCTTGCCGCTCTTGAGCGCGCGCACGGCCTCGTTAAGCATGTCCGAATACAGCTGGAAGCCGATCTCCAGCATCTCGCCCGACTGGTTCTCGCCCAGCACCTCGCCGGCGCCGCGGATTTCCAGGTCGTGCATGGCCAGATAAAAGCCGCTGCCCAGTTCTTCCATCTGCTGGATCGCGTCGAGGCGGCGCTGCGCCTGTTTGGTCAGCGTCTGCACGTCGGTCACCAGCAGATAAGCGTAAGCCTGGTGGTGCGAACGGCCGACGCGCCCGCGCAGCTGGTGCAGCTGCGCCAGGCCGAACTTGTCGGCGCGGTGCATGATGATGGTGTTCGCGGTCGGCACGTCGATGCCGGTTTCGATGATGGTGGTGCAGAGCAGGATGTTGTAGCGCTGGGCGACGAAATCGCGCATCACTTTTTCCAGGTCGCGCTCGTGCATCTGGCCGTGGGCGACGGCGATGCGCGCCTCCGGCAGCAGCGCCGTCAGCATCGCCATGCGGTTCTCGATGGTCTCGACTTCGTTGTGCAGGAAGTAGACCTGGCCGCCGCGCTTCAATTCGCGCAGACAGGCTTCGCGGATGATGGAGTCGCCCTCGCTGCGCACGAAGGTCTTGATGGCGAGGCGCTTTTGCGGCGCCGTGGCGATGATGGAAAAATCGCGCAAGCCTTCGAGCGCCATGCCCAGCGTGCGCGGAATCGGCGTGGCCGTCAGCGTCAGCACGTCCACTTCGGCGCGCAGCGCCTTGAGCGCCTCCTTCTGGCGCACGCCGAAGCGGTGTTCCTCGTCGATGATGACCAGGCCCAGACGCGTGAACTGGACGTCGTTCGACAGCAGCTTGTGGGTGCCGATGACGATATCGAGCGTGCCGTCGGCCATGCCCTTGATCGCCTGCGTGATCTCCTTGCCGGTGCGGAAGCGCGACAGCTCGGCGATGCGCACCGGCCAGTCGGCGAAGCGGTCGGCGAAGGTTTGCGCGTGCTGCTCGGCCAGCAGCGTGGTCGGCGCCAAAATCGCCACCTGCTTGCCGCCCATGACGGCGATGAACGCCGCGCGCAGCGCCACCTCGGTCTTGCCGAAGCCGACGTCGCCGCACACCAGGCGGTCCATCGGCAGGCCGGACGTCATGTCCTTGATGACGTTGCGGATCGCCTCGGCCTGGTCGGGCGTTTCGTCGAAGCCGAAGCTGTCGGCGAAGCGCTCGTAATCGTGGGCCGAATATTCGAAGGAGTGGCCCTTGCGCAGCGCGCGCCGCGCATACAAATTCAATAGTTCGGCGGCGGTGTCGCGCACCTGTTCGGCCGCCTTCTTCTTGGCCTTTTCCCACTGGCCGGAGCCGAGCGAGTGCAGCGGCGCGTCTTCCGGCGAGGCGCCGGAGTAGCGCGAAATCACGTGCAGCTGCGACACCGGAACATACAGCTTGGTGTCCTTGGCGTATTCGAGGTGCAGGAATTCGGTTTCGCCTTCGCCCAGGTCCATGCTGGTCAGGCCCATGTAGCGCCCGATGCCGTGGTTGATGTGGACCACCGGATCGCCGATCTTCAGTTCCGACAGATCGCGCACCATCGCTTCGACTTGCGTGACGCCTTCCTGCTTCTTCTTGCCGACGCGGCGGCCCGAACCCGCATACAGCTCGGTCTCGGTGATGAAGATGAGGTTCGCGTCCGGCGTCGACAATTCAAAGCCGGCGTGCAGCGGCGCCACGCCCAGCATCAGCTTCGCGTCCGACGCGGCGAAGCCCTCGTAGCCTTCGACGGGCGTGAGCGCCAGCTTGTATTCATTGAAATACTGTTGCAGCGTTTCGCGGCGGCCGTTCGATTCGGCGCAGATCATCACGCGGCGGCCCGGCTGTAACAGGTAGGCGCGCAGGCCGGCCAGCGGATCGTCGTTGTGGCGGTTCACGGCGATGTTGGGCACCGGCGCCGACAACTCGGAGGCGAGGCTGTCGCCGTCCTTGGAGATCACCAGGCGCGCATAGGGCTTGGCCAGCGTGAAGAATTGTTCGTCGCTGAGGAACAGCGCTTCCGGCGTCAGGATGGGGCGTTCGCGGTCGGCCTTCAGGAAGCGGTAGCGCGACTGCGTGTCGACCCAGAAGCGCTTGATGGCGGCGTCGATGTCGCCCACCAGTGCCAGTGCCGCGCCTTGCGGCAGGTAGTCGAACAGCGTCGCCGTCTCCTCGAAAAACAGCGGCAGATAATATTCGATGCCGGCCGAGGCGATGCCGCTGCTGATGTCCTTGTAGACCACGGAGCGCGACGGGTCGCCCTCGAACTGCTCGCGCCAGCGGTTGCGGAAGGTGGTGCGCGCCGCTTCGTCCATCGGGAATTCGCGGCCCGGCAGCAGCCGCACTTCCTTGACCGGATACAGCGAGCGCTGGGTGTCGGCGTCGAAGGTGCGTATGGTTTCGATGGTGTCGCCGAACAGGTCGAGCCGGTAGGGCAGGGCGGACCCCATCGGGAACAGGTCGAGCAGGCCGCCGCGCACCGAGTATTCGCCGTGCGACATCACCTGCGTGACGTGGGTGTAGCCGGCCAGCGTCAGCTGCGACTTCAGGCGGCCTTCGTCGAGCGTCTCGCCCTGCTTGAAGAAGAAGGTGTACGCCGCCAAAAAGGACGGCGGCGCCATGCGCACCAGCGCCGTGGTGGCGGGGACGATCATCACGTCGCACTGGCCGCCGCTGATTTCATGCAGCGTGGCCAGGCGCTCGGAGACCAGGTCCTGGTGCGGCGAGAAGGCGTCGTAGGGCAGCGTTTCCCAGTCCGGCAGCAGGTGGCAGCGCAGCTGGTCGGCGGCGAACCACGGGATTTCGTTGAGCAGGCGCTGGCCGTCGCTGGCGCTGGCGACGATCACGGCCAGCATCTGGCCCCTGGATTTCGCTTCAAGCGCGCTCAAGGCCAGCGCGTAGGCGTCCGCCGACCCGTACAGGGTGGGCAGGGCGTAACGGTTACCGGCTTTGGGGAGGATTTTTTTTAAGTCTAGGGACATGCGGGCGAAGAGGCTAGTGTACGGTTGGGCGCACCGCCCACAGTGGCAATGCCGCTGCCAGCATTATAGTCGAAGCTTTCTGCCGGCGTGGTTTGCCTGTCATGGTTGGCTTTGCAGATTCGCCACGCCGAAGGGCACGTGCACCATCGGGATGGTGCCGCCGGCCGATTTCAGGTGGCTAAGCTGGTCGTCGAAGAAGATATGCGGCCTGAACACCTCCAGCACCCGCGCCTTTTCCATCCCGCCGAGGAAGAAGGTCTCGTTGGCGGACACGCCCCAGCTTTTCAGCGTCGTCACCACCCGCTCGTGCGAGGGCGCGCTGCGCGCCGTGATGATGGCGATGCGCAGGATTTTTTTATACGCCGGATCGCGCCGCAGCGCTTTTTCCTCCATCTTCTGCATCATCGCCAGGCGCTGGAACAGGTCGGCCAGCGGCCCTGGTTGATGCGGGATGGCGACCCGCGCCCGTTCGTGGGCGTGGAATTCGGCGACGTCGTTGTTGCGCTTGAAGACAGTCTCCGATTCGTCGTCGGCGATGACGCCGTCGAAGTCGAAGGCCACCCGCAGTTCGGCGTCCTGCTCGTCGTCCTCGGTGCGCGAGGGCAGCACCAGGCCGGCCGGATGGTGGGCCGCCAGCGCGCTGCGCACATCGTCCTCGTTCGCGCTCAGGAACAGCGAGGTGTTGAACGCCGGCAGATAGGCGTGCGCCGATTTGCCGGTGACGAAGCAGGCGCGCGAGATATCGAGGCCGTAGTGGGCGATGGAATTCATCACGCGCAGGCCGGTCTCGGGCGAATTGCGCGAAAAGAGCACCACCTCCACCGGCGACTGTTTGGCGAAGTGCTTGTTGATGTCGAGGAAGCGGCGAATGAAGGGGAAGGCCACGCCGCGATCGAGCACCACGTCGATATGCTGTTCCTGGTATTTGCGGTACTCTTCCTCGCCGCTGTCGGCGTAGATGCGGTGCGATTCGGTCAGGTCGAACAGCGCGCTGGAGGCGATGCCGATGACGAGTTTATGTTCGATGGGGTAGGCCATTATTGGGTGTGCTTGCGTGCGTGGTTCGGGGGCGTCGTTGCTGCGTCGGCAAGCACGATAGCACGGCGCAGTCGCGCGCGGGCGCCGCGCGGCGCAAAAAAAACCGGCCCACCGCCGCGCCGCCATTTTCATTGCCAGCGTCCGGCCGCTGCGCTACAGTGGGGTCATCGTTCATGGGCCGCCCATGCTGAACCAAGATACTCTCCTCCTCGTCCAGATCAGCATCCCGCTATTGACCACGGCGTTGCTGATCGCGGCCGCCTTCTATACCGACTCGGCGCAGGAGCAGCGGCTGTGGGCCGTCGGGAATGTGCTGACCTGCGCCGGCATGGCGCTGACGGCGCTCAAGCACGTGCCGCCGCTGGTCGACCAGGTACTCAGTTACGGCGCGCTGGCGCTCGGCCTGGCCGTGGTGCTGCGCGGCCTGCGGGTGTTTTGCATGGAGGAGCTGGCGTGGCGCTGGGTGGCGCTGATCGCCGTGGCGGCGATGCTGCCGACCGGGTATTTTTCGCTGATCGTGCCGGACCTGCGCGCGCGCCTGTGTGTCAGCGGCGCCTATTTCGCGCTGCTCAACTGGTACTGCGCCTACACGTTGGCGCGCCACGGCAACTGGCGCGCGATCACGACGGCGGTGGCCGGGTTCACGGTGCTGGGCCTGGCCCTGTTCCTGCGCGCGGCCTATCTGCTGCTGCGTCCCGGCGAGGCGCTCGATGCCGAAGGCGTCTTGATGCAGGCGACCCTGTTCGTGGTGCCGCAGGCGCAGGTCTGCATCGCCTTCGGCCTGGTGCTGATGGTGGCGCGGCGCTACGCCGAGCGGCTGCACCGGCTGTCGGCCATGGACCACTTGACGGGCGCGCTCAATCGCCTGGGGCTGGAGGTGCAGGGCCAGCGCGTGCTGCAACGCGCGCAGCGCAGCGAGCGCAGCGTGACGGTGATGATGGTCGATGTCGATTACTTCAAGCAGATCAACGACAACTACGGCCACCCGGTCGGCGACGAGGTGTTGCGCCAGCTGGCGCGCTTGTTGAGGGCTGAATTGCGGCCCTTCGATTTGATGGCGCGCTACGGCGGCGAGGAGTTCGTGCTGGTGCTCGACGGTCTGGCGCAGCGCGAGGCGGCGCTGGTGGCCGAGCGCCTGCGCACCACCATCGCGCAGCAAACCGTGACGCTGGCCGGCCACCAGATCCGCTACACCGCCAGCTTCGGCGTGGTCTGCGCCGCCGACGCGGGCTATGATTTGACGCGCTTGATCGCGCTCGGCGACGCCGCCATGTACGAGGCCAAACGGGGCGGACGCAATCGCGTCGTCTCGCACGAGGCCTTCAGTGCGGGCACGTGAGCAGCAGCACGGTGATGTTGTCGCGGCTGCCGTCGCGCTTGGCCAGTTCGATCAGATGGTGGCAGCAGCGTTGCAGATTGTCGGGCCGCGCCAGCGCCATGATCGCGCCAATGTCCTGCGCCTGCGAGTCGCCGTGCATGCCGTCGCTGCATAACAGGTAGACGTCGCCCGGCGCCACCGTCAGCACCTGTAGCTCGGGCTCCACCAGCGCGGCCGGGCCTAGCGCCTGCAACAGCACGTTGCGCGGCGGCAGGGGCGGCGGCGCGTCCAGGTCCAGCGCCTGCTGGTACAGGGTCTGGTCGCGCGTGAGCTGGGTCAGGGCGCCGCCGCGGCGCCGATACAGGCGGCTGTCGCCGACGTGGAACATCAGCACCGGCGCGGCCGGCGCCGCCTGCCACAAGCCGGTCAAGGTCGTGCCCATGCCGGCGCCGTCGGCGCGGCGCGCGTCCAGGTTGGCCTGGTACAGGCCGGCGTTGGCGTAGGCGAGCGCGTGGCGCAGCGTGTCGAGCGCGGGCGCGGCCGCATCGTCGGGCTGCGCGCTCGCATGGTCGGACGACGGTGGCGTGTCGGCGCGGGCCTCGCGCAGGGACCGGTGCAGGAAGCGTTGCAACAGCACGATCGCCTCGGCGCTGGCGATCTCGCCGCCGTCGTGTCCACCCATGCCGTCGGCGACGGCCAGCAAGCCGAGATCGGCGTCGATCAGGAAATTGTCCTCGTTGTTGTCGCGCGCGACGCCGATGTCGGTCGCGCCCAAGGCCGTCCCCATTGCCAGCAGGTGCGGTGTGGAGGGCGACAGTGGCGTCCAGATAGGCAAGGCGGCTACTCGCTTGGTCGGAGAGGTTTCCATATTACCGCAACTGACAGTCGCTTCAAACCGACTTGCTTCGTGCGCCGCCCCGTCCCCTCGACCACATCGTCCGTCATCGCTGTCACGCTGTCGCACCTCAATGGCGGCGCACCCGGCTTGCGCTAATTTGACGGGACATCCATGGCGGGAGAGCGATCATGCGGTCGGAAAACAGAAAAGCGCGCGGCAGCGAACGGGGCAATGAATCAGGCGTTGCAAGCGATACCGGGGATTACTATGATGGCTATATGGATGCGCGTTTCGACAAAGTTGAATCCGATTTGACGGCCGTCGCCAACGAGTTGACGGGCTTGCGCACGCACGTGGCGATACTCGAAAAAAACGTCACGGTGCTGCAACCGGATGTCGCCGCGCTCAAGCAGCGGCTGGCTTTGCTTGTGCAGGAGTTTGTCGGCGTCAGCAAGGACGGCGCCGAGCTGGGCCGCCATCTCGCCGCCTTGAAACAGGACGTGGCCGCATTCAGGGCCGACATCGCGGAAGTCGAAGCGCGGGTCAAGCTGGCCGAGGCCGACATCGTCACGCTAAAAATCGACGTGGCCGTGATCCGCTCGAATTACGCGACCAAGGAAGACCTGCTCAAGCTTGAAGAAAAGCTGAGCGCAGAAATCAACCAGACGCGCGGCGAGCTTCAAGACGCGATTCATCGTGCGGTCCAAGAGCTGCGTGAGGATATGCATGAGATGGGCGACAGCCTGCGCGAGAGTCAGCAAAAGGCCAGCCACGATTTGCACGAGAGCATACAGAAAGCCAGCCACGATATGCATGAGGGCATGCAAAAATCCAGCCACGATATGCGTGAGGGCATGCAAAAGTTCTTCCACGATATGCACGAGAGCATGCAAAAGTCCAACTACGAGCTACGCGAGGACATGCAAAAGGCAAACAATGAGCTGCGCGAGGACATGCAACAGGCAAACAATGAGCTGCGCGAGGACATGCAACAGGCCAACAATAAGCTGCGCGAGGACATGCAAAAGGTCAACAATGAGCTGCGCGAGGACATGCAACAGGTCAACAATGAGTTGCGCGAGGACATGCAACAGGCCAACAATAAGCTGCGCGAGGACATGCAAAAGATCAACAATGAGCTGCGCGAAGACATGCACAAGGCCAACGGCGAGCTGCGCGAGGATATGTACAAGGCCAACAACAAGCTGCGCGAGGACATGCACCAGGCCAACAGCGATCTGCGCGAAGACATGCACCAGGCCAACAACGAGCTGCGCGAGGACGTGCACAAGTCCATCAACGATCTGCGCGAGAACATGCACAAGTCCATCCACGATCTGCGTGGAGCCTGTCAGAAATTTTGTGTGAAAGAAGTCATACGGTAAAATTTATCCCTGGAAAGGATACGTATGACGATCGACAAAGCCACACTGGACAAACTGCTTGAACGCGTAGACCCGAGCAACCCGCAATCCATGTTCACCG
>NZ_JANXMI010000082.1 GCF_025354735.1 Rugamonas sp. | reverse complement strand
GCGCGGCCAAGCCGACGCCGGCCGCGCGACACCACAGTTCCCTTCCTTGTACGACCCGCCGCAGCCCGCCCGCCGGACCGCCGCCGACGCCGACGCCGGCTCACGCTCACGCTCAACCCCGAGTGTGCATAAAAAACATTTCCCATCGATATGTCGGACAGCGCACATAACTGGCGGCAATAAGTCCGTACAACCTACACATCGCTACTTTTTGACAGCGCCGGCGGTTACCGTTGCCGCGCGTCCGATGGGGGTAGCCGCCAGCGGCATGGGCCGCGGCAGAAACATCACCACCAAGGAACACCATGAATGTGCTTAAGCGATACAGCGGAGCCCTGCTCTGCTCGGCGGGACTCGTCCTTCTCGGCCTGTTGGCCGCGTGCGGCGGCGGCGATCAGGGCCGCGACCCCATCCTGGGCTTGCCGGCGGCGGCGCTCGTCAGTGTCGCCGTGACCCCGGCCATCGCCGCAATCCCGACCGGCGGCACGCTGCAACTGACGGCCACCGCCAACTACGCCGACGGCTCGTCGCATGACGTGACGACGGGCTCGGCCTGGACCTCGGCCAGCCCCGCCGTCGCCACCATCAACGGCTCCAGCGGCCTGGCCACCGGCGTCGCCGCCGGCACCAGCGTGCTGGCCGCCAGCTTCGGCGGCAAATCGGGCAGCGCCACGCTGACGGTCAACCCGGCCGTGCTGGTGGCTATCGCGCTGGCCCCGGCCGCGCCGGCCATCGCCCTCGGCGCGAACCAGCAATTCATCGTCACCGGCCGCTATTCGGACGGCAGCTCGCGCGACGTCAGCGCGCTGGCCGCCTACGCCTCGGCCACGCCGGCCGTCGCCACCATCGGCACCACCGGCCTGGCCCGTGGCGTGAGCGCCGGCACGGCCGTGATGACCGCCTCGATCGGCACGCTCAGCGCCAGCAGCACGCTCACCGTCACCGCCGCCACGCTGACCGCGCTGTCCATCGCGCCGGCCAATCCGACGCTGTTGATCGGCGCCAGCCAGCAGCTGACCGTCACCGCCACCTATAGCGACGGCAGCACGGTCGACGTCAGCCACGCCAGCGCCTACAGCTCGGCCACCCCGGCCAGCGTCGGCGTCGGCGCCGCCAGCGGCTTGAGCGTCGCCGCCGCCAGCGGTTCCGCTATCGTCAGCGCCAGCTTCGGCGGCCTCAGCGCCAGCACCACCGTCACCGTCCCGGCGGCCACCTTGTCGGCGCTGACCGTCACGCCGGCCAACGCCACCATCGCCATCGGCGCCACCCAGCAATTCATCGCCACCGGCAGCTATACCGACGGCAGCAGCGCCAACCTGAGCGCCAGCGTGGCCTGGACCTCCAGCTCCACCGCCGTCGGCACCATCGTGCCGGGCGGCCTGTCCACCGCGGTCGCGGCCGGCAGCGCCACCATCACCGCCAGCAGCGGCGGCAAGTCGGCCAGCGCCACGCTGACGGTCAACCCGGTCGTCGTCGTCGGTCCCGGCTCCGGCACCACCATCGACCTGGGCGGCGCGACCAATTTCGGCGTGCTGGCCGGCACCGCGATCACCAACAATTCCGGCGGCAGCACGCTGGTCACCGGCAACGTCGGCTCGCCGTCGCAGACCGTCGATCCGGTGCTGGCGGCCGGCTACACCGACTATAAATCCGGCGCCATCCTGACTACCGCGCTGGCCGACCTGCAAGTGGCGATCAGCAAGGCCAACCAGATGACGTGCACCGTCAACTCGGCCGCCGGCATCGACCTCGGCGGACGCACCTTCGGCCCCGGCGTGTACTGCTACGCCGGCGCCATCAGCGTCACCGGCACCTTCACCATGAACGGCCCCGGCCTGTACGTGTTCCGCACCGCGTCGACGCTCAACACCACCGCCAACTCCATCGTCGCCTTCACCGGCGGCGCCACGGCCGGCGGCGTCTACTGGGTGCCGGTGGCCGCCACCACGCTGGGCGCCAACAGCGTGTTCCAGGGCAGCATCCTGGGCCAGACCGGCGCCATCACGATGGGCGACAGCGCCACGCTGCAAAACGGCCGCGTGCTCAGCGGCACGGCCGTGACGCTGAAAAACAATCCGATCTCGATCCCCTGATCGCCCCCGCCTTTACTGACACCGCGCGCCGGCCCGGCCGGCGCCTCTGGAGAACCACATGACTTTGACAAAACACATCGGCGCGCTGACCGTGCTGGCCAGCGCCCTCCTCCTCAGCCAGTCGGCCCAGGCCGATGAAGACTGGAGCAATAGCGACTGGACCGACTCGGCGTGGTACCTGGGCGGCGGCGTCGGCCGCTCCAAGGCCAGCATCGACCAGGAGCGCTTGACGACGGCCCTGATCGCCGGCGGCGCCACCAGCGTCAACCTGCAGCCGCACGAGCGCGACACGGCCTATAAAATCTTCGTCGGCAAGCAGCTGACGCGCAACTTCGCGCTCGAGGCCGGCTACTTCGACCTAGGCCAGTTCGGCTTCAACGCGACGTCCACGCCGGCCGGCACGCTGAACGGCAACATCAAGCTGCGCGGCTTCAACGCCGACCTGCTGGGCGAGCTGCCGATCACGGACCGCTTCAGCGCCTACGGCCGCGTCGGCGTGAACTACGCCAAGGCCGACACCTCCTTCAGCGGCGACCGCCTGTTCGCCGTGACCAGCCCGAACCAGAGCGAGCGCAAGCTCAACGGCAAGGTCGGCCTCGGCCTCGAATACAAGCTGACGCAGGCGCTGGCCGTGCGCGGCGAGGTCGAGCGCTACCGCGTCAACGACGCCGTCGGCAACCGCGGCGACATCGACCTCTATTCGCTCAACCTGGTGTACAAGTTCGGCCGCCCGGCCGCGTCGGCGCCGGTGGCCTATGTGGCGCCGGCCGTAGCGGCGCCGGTGACGGCCGCGCCCGCCCACACCGAGCCGGTGCCCGTGGCGGCGCCGGTGGCGGTGTCGGAAAAAGTCAGCTTCGCGGCGGAAGCGCTGTTCGACTTCGACCGCTCCGTCGTCAAGCCGGATGGCAAGGCCGCGCTGGACGATTTGCTGGTCCACCTGCAGGGCATGAACACGGAAGTGATGGTCACGGTCGGCCACACCGACTCCGTCGGCAGCGCCGCCTACAACAAGGATTTGTCGGTGCGCCGCGCGGAAGCGGTCAAGGCCTACCTGGTCGGCAAGGGCGTCGACGCGGCGCGCATCTACACCGAAGGCAAGGGCGAATCCGAGCCGGTGGCCGACAACCAGAGCGCCGAAGGCCGCGCCAAGAACCGCCGCGTGACGGTGGAAGTGGTCGGCACGCGCGGCGCGCCGAAGTAAGCCAGGGGCGCGCGGCTTGCGCCACGTTTCGATATATCGGTATAAATCGTTTATATGATTTATACCGGTCACGCCGCGCTGACGGCCGGCAAAGCCGCCGGCCGAAATCTGGGCACGGGAACAGCAATCATGGCAAATACTTAAAGTCTTCTGCTATAATTCTGGTTCAGTCGGGGCGTAGCGCAGCCTGGTAGCGTACTTGCATGGGGTGCAAGGGGTCGAGTGTTCGAATCACTCCGTCCCGACCAATAGAATCAAAGACTTAGAGGAGGCTGGAGAAATCCAGCCTTTTTTATTCCGGTGTCGTGTCCGGGAGGTATCCGGAATCTCCATATCTCGGATATACACAGTGCTATCTGTCCTCAACTTTGCAGCAAAATCCGCAAATGTTGCAAATCTTCGACCAAGAAAAATATTCCGAAACGGAATAGATTTCTTCTATGCTTTCGAGTTTAGAATACCTCCATCGGTGTCATTTTTTTAGTCACCGTAGTTGCGATGTCGCAGTCATGCATCTCACCTCTACTCTTGGACGGAAGGAGTATGGTATGGAGCGTAACAGAATGGGTGGTTCAGGCTGGTTTGATCCAGTGCTAAAAACATTAGATGAGGTAGAACGTTTAATCACGGAGGCTTACTTCGGGCCTCCAAACATCGGTTACCGTTGGCTAAATTTGTTTCTACCCAATGGCACGATGTTGAGGGTCAGGAAGGGACGTAGCCGTTATTCCGCTGCGGTCACTCACGGAGAGCTGATTTTCAGAGGTCGACCATCGTCACCAGCCAAAATGCTACGTGACATCACCGATGAGGAGCCTTCCGAGGTTTGGAAGAAAGTTTTAGTCTCCCTACCTTATGATGACTCTTGGCGAGTAGCGTCTGAAGTGCGCAAGGAGTTTGGCACGAAGGACCTCCGTCGTGTTGATCGTCCACGATATTGCCTCCGGGAATCGGATAGCAATGGCGTTTGAAACTGGCGATTTCGCCAGCCTTAGATGATACGCTTGCGCAACGAGCCCGGCTTTCCTTACATAGTGAGTAACCACCTCCATAGGACGCCGGGCCTACTGACGCATAATGTGAGCTATCTTTCAGATAGGATCTCCCAACCTCGGCTCGTCAATTTTAGGGTCTGAACCGCTTCTTTTTGCGCTAGCTCAATGTTGCTCGAAAGCTGGCTCGCGAAAGCAGCTTTGATGGCGTCGTTTGTCGCCCATTTGGCAGGGCCGTCGATCCATTCTAATGGACCGTCGAGCTTTCGCGTAAACGTTACATCTACAACTTGATGCTGTCCACGCTGCATCGGACCTTTCCACTTTACAATTTTACCGGGAACCACTTTGGCGTAGCACAGATCATCAGCCTTCAAGTTTTTTTTACCTAATGCAATATCGCTCTTTAACTGTGAAGCAGCTAATATCACCGTCAATTGCATCATCCCATTCGAAATCTGCTCCTGTGTCGTGCCATGCGAAGCGTTGTTTTGCGCACGCTGCAAAATGTCACCCCGCAGCTGATCCTGCGCATCAAAATATGGCGCATATGCTATCAACTGCGCTTGAATTCGATAATCTGTTACTTGCTTGGTGAAAGTCTTACCCAAATCGGTAAGCATTGGTGGCGAAGTTGACGTTATCAATCCGGCATTTGCTAAGGCATCTAACTCCTTCGCATGAGCTTCCTTGGGCATAGATAACCAATTCGAGACAGGGCCATTGTCGCCGCCCAAACAAGCATCGAAAGACAAATAATTGTCGCGCTGTAGAGCCGCCAAAAAATTCCCTTCATTTGCATCCTGTTTGCTACCACACGCCGCTAGGGAAAAAGTGGCTATGGTCATTGCGCATGCAATTTTTTTCTTCATTGAAGTTGATTAAGTAAGTTGTAAATGGCATCAAATGCACCGACTTTGCAAAATTCCAAGCGTAAATTTGTGCGTGATGCCGCATAGGAAAATTTCCCTAGAGGCGGATTATGCCACAATGGAATATTCCGAATGGGCATATAGCATCAAAAAATGCTATATGACCCTCGTTACGAATCTCTGCGACGACTTCTTATTGAAGCGCGTCGGCACGCGTGCCTTACGCAAGTTGAGCTTGCCGCGCTGCTTGGCAAGGGTCAAAGCTTCGTGTCCAAGGTGGAGAGCGGCGAGCGTTATCTTGACGTGTTGCAGTTCGTGATTTGGTGCGAACGCTGCAAAGTTGAGCCATCCGACATCATCAGAGCCGTGTAAAGTTCAACAGACAATCCAGAACGACTTCTGGCCGATGGCGAAGAATTTGAAAGTCTGATTTCAAATTCAATTGGGCACAAAAAAGTGATAGCACGCTACAGCATATTCGAACAGTGTTTTCTACTCTTGATTATCCTACTGCACTTGTATAAAACAAGAGGTCGCCAATGGCTGTAACGGCTCCCGTTTGAAACGGGCGTACTCCATTCGACTTCGTTGCGGCTCAGATTAGTGCAAATGATCGTAGGGTTGTGCTCACGCTATCTGTAAATGAGCTTGCATTTGACTGCACCTACTCGTATCCGGTGGTGGCGTGCTCGCGCTAACTGCAAGCACAAGAACGAACGGAGCTCGTTTCGTTTGGGTCTAAGACAAGCAAACCCAGATGTCTCGAAGTCGCCGTTTCAAGCCTTGTGAGACACAAAAAATGTTTTGATGGCATCGCGTCGTATGCGTGTACCTGTACGGTACAATCGAAGAATACAACAGACCGCTTTCGGCCAAAACCGGTCGTTCAATGTGTCAAGCCAGCTATGAAATCTGAAATTGAAAATCTACTTAGAGAATCGAGAGCTTGGTTGGCCGACCAGGATTCGCCGCCTGCTGAGCCTGTCAGAAATTTTGTGTGAAAGAAGTCATACGGTAAAATTTATCCCTGGAAAGGATACGTATGACGATCGACAAAGCCACACTGGACAAACTGCTTGAACGCGTAGACCCGAGCAACCCGCAATCCATGTTCACCG
>NZ_JANXMI010000066.1 GCF_025354735.1 Rugamonas sp. | reverse complement strand
GAGAACAGGGTCCAGTCGCCCTTTTCCATCACGCGCTTCATGAACAGGTCGGGAATCCAGTTGGCCGTGTTCATGTCGTGGGTGCGGCGGCGGTCGTCGCCGGTGTTCTTGCGCAGGTCCAGGAACTCTTCGATGTCCATGTGCCAGGTTTCCAGGTAGGCGCAGACCGCGCCCTTGCGCTTGCCGCCCTGGTTGACCGCGACGGCGGTGTCGTTGACCACTTTCAGGAACGGCACCACGCCTTGCGACTTGCCGTTGGTGCCCTTGATGTGGGCGCCCAGTGCGCGCACAGGGGTCCAGTCGTTACCCAGGCCGCCGGCGAATTTGGCCAGCAGGGCGTTTTCCTTGATGGCGTCGTAGATGCCTTCCAGGTCGTCCGACACGGTGGTCAGGTAGCACGACGACAGTTGCGAGCGCAGCGTGCCGGAGTTGAACAGCGTCGGCGTGGACGACATGAAGTCGAACGACGACAGCAGGTTGTAGAACTCGATGGTGCGCGCTTCGCGGTCTTTCTCATTGAGCGACAGGCCCATGGCGACGCGCATGTAGAAGGCCTGCGGCATTTCGATGCGGGTTTCGCGCACGTGCAGGAAATAGCGGTCGTACAGCGTTTGCAGGCCGATGTAGCCGAACTGCAGGTCGCGGTCGGCGACGATGGCCTTGGCCAGGCGGGCCAGGTCGAACTCGGCCAGCTTGACGTCGAGCAGTTCGTTTTCGATGCCCTTGGCGATGTATTGCGGGAAATAGGTCAGGTAGTGCGCGGCGGCGCCGGCCTGCGGCACTTCCTGGCCGAAGACTTCCTTGCGGATCGTGTGCAGCAGGATGCGGGCCGTCACCTGCGAATAGGCCGGGTCTTTTTCCATCAGCGCGCGGGCGGCCAGGATGGCGGACTTGTGCAGCTCTTCGACGGGCACGCCGTCGTACAGGTTCTTGACCGTTTCGGCCAGGATGGCGTCGGCGTCGACGTGCTTTTCCAGGCCGACGCAGGCGGCGTTAATCAGGTCGCGCACCTGGTTCATGTCCAGCACGCGGCGTTCGCCGTTTTCGGTGACGTGGATTTGCGGCGCGTCCGACTGCGCGCCGGCGCCTTGCGCCTCTTTCTGCAAACGGCGTTCTTCCATGTGCTTGGCGCGATAGAGCACGTAGGCGCGGGCCACGTCATGCTCGCCCGAGCGCATCAGCGACAGCTCGACCTGGTCTTGCACGTCTTCGATGTGGAAGGTGCCGCCCGAAGGCTGGCGCCGCACCAACGCCGCGACCACGCCGGCGGTCAGCTGCTCTACCATGTCGCGGACACGTGCCGATTTATCACCCTGGTCGCCATTGACGGCCAGATAGGCCTTGCTCATGGCGATGGCGATCTTCGACGGCTCGAACGCGACGACCGCGCCGTTGCGGCGGATGATACGGTAGTCGCCGAGCGTGCCGACGACGGCCGTCGGGCCGTTGGGCGCCACTGGATTGATGGACATGTCTTGAGTAGATTGCATTGAAGCTCCCCGATAACGGCGTGCATTCTTGGTGCGCGCAGTAATGTGTATAAAAAAGGCCAAAATGAAGCAGCCGGCGCGATAAGGTGCCGGCTTTACAGCGACAAAAGGGGCGTTATGGATCAATTCAGGCGCAGCGTGCGCCCTTGTGGTGCTCACACCAATATTGGGACATCTGCCAGATTAACCACTACATTTAGTGCATTGCTTTAATCGATACACTGATTGTAGTGGTCCGGGTGGGGCAAGACAAGCGGAAATTTAGTTGAAAACGGCAATTTTTCTGTTGACTTTTCAGATGTCGGACGGAAAGCGCAATGGCCGGTAAGCGCCTACTAACCCAGACTCATCCATTGCCTTTTCATTAAGCAATACGGACCAGGTTTGCTGGTATTTTTGCCAATCAAACAAGGGCCCGGGGTCGGTTTTCCGGCCCGGCGCGATGTGTTCGTGGCCTTGCACATCCGACAAGGGATAGCGCCGGCTCAACGCCACCGTCAACCCCGCCAGCGCCGTGTACTGCGCCGCCTCGAAGGGCACGAAATCCGTGCCTTCCAGTTCCACGCCGATGGAAAAATCGTTGCACTCGGCCCGGCCATGAAACTCCGATTTTCCCGCATGCCAGGCGCGCGCGCCGGCCGCCACATACTGGATCACGCGGCCATCGCGGCGGATCAGGAAGTGGCTCGACACCTTCAATCCGCGCAGGTCGGCGAACGAAGGATAGACATTATAGTCTACCCGGCCGGTAAACAAGTCCGACACGTGCGGCGCGCCGAAGCGGCCGGCCGGCAGGCTGATATTGTGGATCACCAGCAGCGTGACGGCGGCGCCGGGCGGGCGCGCGTCCGCGTGCGGGCTATCGTAGCGCACCACGTCGCGGCACCAGCCGTCGGCGTCGGCCTCATATAAGAGCATCAGTCCTCCGGCTCCTGGATGTTCAGCTTCTGCATCTGATAGCGCAGCTGGCGGAAGCTGATGCCGAGCAGTTGCGCGGCCTGGGTGCGGTTGTACTGGGTCTGCGCCAGCGCGCGCATGATGATGTCGCGCTCGATCGCGTTCAGATATTCGGGCAGGTTCGATGGCAAGCCGTCCAGCGGCGGCAGCGCGAGCGTGTCGGCGGCCGCCGGCGGCGCGGCGGCGGATGACGCGGCCGGCGCGCTCACCGCGTCCGGCCTGAACGGCGGCGCCGGCGCATACTCGGGCAGCGGCGCGGCGAGCGGCGCCGGCACGGCTTCGGCCACCGCCACCCTCGCCCCCTTCAGCGCCAGGTCCTGCACCTCGATCACGCCGCCGTTGGCATAGGCCAGCGCGCGCTCCAGGATATTTTCCAGCTCGCGCACATTGCCGGGGAA
>NZ_JANXMI010000045.1 GCF_025354735.1 Rugamonas sp. | reverse complement strand
CCAGCACACCGAGCGGCCGGCCGTGCCGCGCGGCGCGGCGCGCGCCAAGGCCGCCGCCAGCGCCGTCCACAGCGACAAGCTCGGCCTCGATCCGGCCCGTTTGCGCCTGCTGGTGCTCAGCGCCATCATGGCCCTGGTGCTGCTGGTGTTCGCCTACATCTTCTGGCAAGCCGTCTACGGTCCCGGCGCCGGCAGCAAGTTGCCGATGGTGCCGATGCCGCCGCCGAACGCGACCGGCGCCACGCCGGCGCTGGTGGTGGTGGCCCAGCCGGCCGGTGCCGGCGCGACCGACGCCGGCACCGCCGAGCAACTGGGCCACATGGCCGACATCCAGCACTACAATATGCAGGAAGCGCAGCGGCGCGAGGAACAGCGCCAATTCGAGCTGTCCCGCGCCAGCGCGCGCCTGCCGGCGCCGCCGCCGGCGCCCGAGACGGTGGCCCCGGCCGCGCCGCCGGCCGACGCCGGCATCCAGGTGCGCCACACGCGGCCGGCGCCGCAGCTGGACCCGGCCCTGCAAGCGGGCTACGCCGCCGTCAACAACGGCGACTGGCCGGCCGCCCAGCAGCAGTACGACAGCGTGCTGGCCAGGGACGCCAACAACCGCGACGCCCTGCTCGGCAGCGCCGCCGTGGCCGAACGGCAGAAGCGCCCCGACCAGGCGACGGCGGCCTACCTGCGCCTGCTCGAACTGGACCCCGGCGACGCCGACGCCATGGCCGGCTTGATCGGCCTGAACCAGGGCGACCAGGAGCAAAGCGAGCAGCGCCTGCAAAACCTGCTCAAGCAACATCCCGAATCGGGGCCGCTGCACTTCGCGCTCGGCAATCTGTACGCGCGCCAGGGCCGCTGGCCGGACGCCCAGCAAAGCTACTTCCGCGCCTACTCGGCCGCGCCCGGCGATGCCGATTACGCCTACAACCTGGCCGTCGGCCTCGACCGGCTGAACCAGCCCAAGCTGGCGCTGACCTATTACCAGCGCGCGCTGGCGCTGGCGCAGGACCGCGCCGCCAATTTCGACCGCAACGCGCTGCGCAAGCGCATGCACGACCTGGCTCCGGCCGCCGCGCGCTGAGCGCCGCCGTCCCTATAAAGTAGAACATGGCAGAGCAAGCAAAACTCCCCCTCGGCAAACTGCTGATCCAGAAAGGCGTCATCAGCGAAGACCAGCTGCGCATCGCGCTGATCGAGCAAAAGCGCAGCAACGAGCCACTCGGCAAGCTGCTCATCACGCTCGGCTTCGTCACCGAGGCCACGGTGCGCGAGGCGCTGTCGGAAAACCTGAACCAGCAATCGGCCGACCTCGGCAACCTGGTGGTCGACGCCATCGCTTTAAAGCTGATCCCCAAGGAAGTGGCCAAGCGCTACCGCGTCTTCCCCATCGTCTACGAGCGCCACAGCGACAACCTGATCCTGGCCATGTCCGACACCAGCAACATCGTCGCGCTCGACCAGATCAGCGCCATGCTGGTCAAGGGCATCACCATCACGCCGCTGCTGGTCGGCGACTCCGACATCCAGCGCGCCATCGACCAGTATTACGGCTTCGAGCTGTCGATCGACGGCATCCTGCACGAAATCGAAACGGGCGAAGTCAATTACGCCAGCCTGGGCACCGTGTCCGACGAGTACAGCCAGCCCATGGTGCGCCTGATCGACGCGCTGCTGGCCGACGCCGTGCAGAACGGCGCCTCCGACATCCACTTCGAGCCGGAGCAATCGTTCCTGCGCATCCGCTACCGCATCGACGGCATCCTGCGCCAGATCCGCAGCCTGCACAAATCGTACTGGCCGGCGATGGCGGTGCGGCTCAAGGTCATCAGCAATATGAACATCGCCGAAACCCGCGCGCCGCAGGACGGCCGCATCTCGATCAAGTTTTCCGGCCGCCAGATCGATTTCCGCGCCTCGGCCCAGCCCACCACCCACGGCGAAAACTTCGTGCTGCGCGTGCTGGACCGGCAAAAGGGCCTGGTGCCGCTGGACGGCCTGGGCCTGGGCGAGGCGGAGCTGCACCTGCTCAAGCTGATGATCGCGCGGCCCGACGGCGTCATCCTCGTGACCGGGCCGACCGGCTCGGGCAAGACCACCACGCTGTATTCCATCCTCAACCACGTCAACACCGAGAGCGTCAACATCATGACGCTGGAAGACCCGGTCGAGTATCCGATGACGATGATACGCCAGACCTCGGTCAACGAATCGGCCAAGATGGGCTTCGCCGAGGGCATACGCTCGATGATGCGGCAAGACCCGGACATCATCCTGGTCGGCGAAATCCGCGACAAGGAAACCGCCGAGATGGCCTTCTCGGCCGCGATGACGGGCCACCAGGTGTATACGACGCTGCACACCAACTCGGCCATCGGTTCCGTGTCGCGCCTGCTCGACATCGGCATCGTGCCCGACATCATGGCCGGCAACATCATCGGCATCATCGCCCAGCGCCTGGTGCGCAAGCTGTGCCCGCACTGCCGCGCGGCCGAGCCGGCCGACGCCGTGGAACGCCGGCTGCTCGGCCTGCACGACGCCGATGCCGATGCCGCGCCGGCGCAGCTGATCTACCGCGCCGTCGGCTGCGAGCGCTGCGCCCACCAGGGCTACAAGGGCCGGCTGGCCATCATCGAATTGCTGAAGATGACGCCGGCGCTCGACGAAATGGTGGCGCGGCGCGCCTCCTCGCGCGAGCTGAAAAACGCGGCCGCGGCCGGCGGCTTCCACTCGCTGGTGGACGACGGCCTGCGCCGCGTGCGCGAGGGCGTGACCACGCTGGAAGAAGTGGCGCGCGTGGTCGACCTGACGGATCGGCTGAGCTGATGCCGCAATATATCTACCGCGCGATGGACACCGCCGGCCAGCTGTGGCCCGGCAATATGGACGCCGCCAACGAGCCGGACCTGGAGCTGCGCCTGCACCGCATGGGCCTGGACCTGGTCGACTGCAAGGCCACGCGCCAAAAAGTGCTGGGCCGGCGCGCCATCAGCCGCACCGACCTCATCAACTTCTGCTTCCACATGGAGCAGCTGACCGGCGCCGGCGTGCCGATACTCGAAGGCTTGAACGACCTGCGCGAGAGCATGGACCACCAGCGCTTCCGCGAAGTCATCACCGACCTGATCGAAAACATCGAGGGCGGCATGACGCTGTCGGCCGCGCTGGCCGCCTACCCGGACGTGTTCGACCGCACCTTCACCAGCCTGATCACGGCCGGCGAGCACACCGGCAAGATCGCCGAAGTGTTCCGCAACCTGTCCGACAGCCTGAAGTGGCAGGACGAGCTGGCCGCGCAGGCCCGCAAGATCGTCATGAAGCCGCTGTTCGTGGCGCTGGTCATCGTCGGCGTCACCTTCTTCCTGATGATTTACCTGGTGCCGCAGCTGACCGCCTTCATCAAGAACATGGGCGGCGTGCTGCCGCTGCACACGCGGGCGCTGATCTTCGTGTCCGGCATCTTCATCGATTACTGGTATGTGCTGCTGGCGCTGCCGGCCGCCGCCTTCTTCGGCGGCCGCGCCTGGATCGCCCGCAGCGAGCCGGCCCGCTACGCCTTCGACGCCTTCAAGCTGCGGGTCTGGATGATAGGCCCGGTGCAGCACAAGATCATCCTGGCCCGCTTCGCCACTTTTTTCGCGCTGATGTACGCGTCCGGCATCACGATACTGGAATGCATACGGCTGTCCGAAGGCATCGTCGGCAACCGCGTGGTGGCGGCCGGCCTGCGCCGCGCGGCCCAGCTGATCTCCGACGGCCAGGGCGTGACGGCGGCGTTCCAGCAGACCGGCATCTTCCCGCCGCTGGTGATCCGCATGCTCAAGGTGGGCGAGGCCACCGGCTCGCTGGACGGTGCGCTGCGCAACGTCAGCTATTTTTACGACCGCGAAGTCAAGGAGATGATCGAGCGCGTGCAAGCGATGATAGAGCCGGCGATGACGGTCGTGCTGGGCCTGCTGCTCGGCTGGATCATGCTGTCCGTGCTGGGCCCGATCTACGACACCATCAGCAAGATCAGGACTTGAGGCCACCGTGCTGCGCAAACAATTATTTTATCTGACCAGCGAACAGCTGTGCGCCTACCAGTGGGACGGCAAGGCGCTGTCGGACGGCGTCTGCTTCGGCCACGAACGCGACGGCCTCGACGCCTTCCTCGACTACGTCGACGAACACGCCAACGTGCCGGCCTATCTGATGGCCGACCTGATCGAGGAGGATTTCCAGCGCGTGCTGCTGCCGCACGTGGGGCCGCGCGCGCGGCGCAACATGCTCGAGCGCCGGCTGCTGCAACAGTACCGCGACACGCCCTACCGCCACGCCGCCATCCAGGGCCGCGACACGGAGGGCCGGCGCGACGATATCGCCCTGCTCAGCGCGCTGACCAATCCGGCCGTCGTCACGCCCTGGATCGCGGCGCTGGAAACGCTGAAGGTGCCGCTGGCCGGCCTGTATTCGACCACCTTGATGAGCGCCGAACTGGTCAAGCGGCTGGCGCTGAAGAATGAACACCTGCTGCTGGTGACGCAGCAGTCCGGCGGCCTGCGCCAGAGTTATTTCCACCGCGGCCAGCTGAAATTCTCGCGCCTGACGCCGGACCACGAGCGCGACGGCGCGGCCCTGGCGCTGAGCACGGAAACCGATAAGACCCAGCAGTTCCTGACCAGCATCCGCCTGCTGGAACGGGGCGCCATCCTGCGCACGGTGATCGTCACGCCGGCCGCGCAGATCGCCGCGCTGCGGCCGCTGTGCGTAGACGGCCCGGAAACCTCCTACCACTTCATCGCGATGGACAAGGCGGCGGCCAAGATCGGCCTGGCCCACGCGCCGACGCTGGCCGACGCGCTGCTGCTGCAACTGCTGGGCAAGGGCGGCCCGGACAGCCACTACCGGCTGGGCCCGGCGCGCCGCTATTACGCGCTGTGGCGCGCGCGGCTGGCGCTGTACGGCGTGAGCGCCGTCGTCATGGCCTGCGCCGTGCTGTGGGTGGCGGCCAATCTGTGGCGCTATGTCGACGCCAGCAACAGCGCCGAACGCATGAGCGGCGAAGCGGCCCAGTACGACAACCGCTACCGGGGCAGCATGTCGAGCATGCCGCCGGCCGTCGACAAGACCGCCAACATGAAAGCGGCCGTGACGCTGGAACACATGGTCGGCGCCCAGGCGCCGGGGCCGCTCGCGATGATGACGCTGCTCAGCCGCGCGCTCGACAACACGCCGCAAGTGCGCTTGAACCAGCTCGACTGGCGGGTCGACCTGCCCGGCGTGGCGCCGCAGGCCAGCGCCCAGTCGCAGGGCGGCATCGACGCCGAGCTGACCGCGCCCATCGCCGCCGCCCTGTTCGGCATACCGGGCGCGCCGCCGCAGACCTTGCGGGTCGACGCCGAAATCGTCGTCACCCAGCACGACTACCGCACCGTGGTCGACAGCATGAACCAGTTCACGCAGGAACTGGCGCGCCAGCCGCATCTGACGGTGGCCATCGAAAAGCTGCCGCTGGACACGCGTTCGACCGTCAAGCTGAGCGGCAAGGCCGGCGCCAGCGCCGCCAGCGCCGGCGCCGACGACAACGCCAAATTCACCCTGAACCTGCAGTGGAAACCATGAACGCCAGCGCCGCCTCGCCCGTCCCGGGCCAACCGAAGAAAAAGCCGGCGCGCATCGCGCTGCCCTACTGGCTGGCCGAATTCCAGCTGATACGGCTGGCCGTCGTCGGCTGCGCCGCCACGCTGGCCATCAGCGCCGCCGCCGTGGTCGGCAGCAACTGGTATCTGAGCGGCGCCAACGACGAGCGCACGCTGGCCCAGCAGGCGCGCGACGCCGCCTACACGCGCTACGCCCACGTCGAAAACGAAAAACAGGATATCCGCGACTTCCAGCCGCAATTCATCGCGCTCAAGCGCAAGGGCTTGATCGGCGACGAGCGCCGCCTCGACTGGATCGACGCGATCCGCCAGATCCAGGTGGCGCGCAATCTGCTGCCGCTGACCTACCAGATCGAGCCGCAGCAGCCGGTCAAGCTGGACCGCTTCGACCAGCGCCTCAACGCCGGCGACTACCAGCTGCGCGGCAGCCGCATGAGCTTGCACATGGACTTGCTGCACGAAGCGGACTTGTTCGACTTTTTCACCGATCTCAAGGAACACGGCTATTTCGGCGTGCAGGATTGCAGCATCCGGCGCCAGTCGGTGGCCAGCGTGGTCAACGCGCCGACGCTGGAAGCGGACTGCACGCTGAACTGGCTGACGCTGTCGCCCGCCGCCGCGCAGGCCCAGGCCGCGAAACGGAGGGGCCGGTGATGCGGCGCGCGCCGTGGGCGGCGCTGCTGACATCGCTGCTGTGCGGCGCGGCGGCGGCGCGGCAGCCGGCCGAGCCGGCGACGCTGGGCCGGCTGTTTTCCACGCCGCAGGAACGGTCCGTGCTGGACGCCCGCCGCAGCGGCGGCCCCGATCAGCCGGCCGGCCCCGACATGGGCGCCGGCGCCATCCCCGGCTTGCCCGGCCAAGGCGCCATCGGC
>NZ_JANXMI010000201.1 GCF_025354735.1 Rugamonas sp. | reverse complement strand
TTTTTTCTACTGCGCATTCGTGGTAGGCCGTGCGGGATTCGAACCTGCGACCAACGGATTAAAAGTCCGCTGCTCTACCAGCTGAGCTAACGACCCGAAAGAGGCCGTATTATATACAGCTCCCTGTCTTCTGCAAAGGTTTTTCTCTACATCAACTTCAACCGGACTGCCGCCGCAGTTCAGCCGCACCTCAGCCCAGCGCCGCCGTCACTTTCAGCACTTCCTCGGCGCTGGTCACGCCTTCGATGATCTTGTAGGCGCCGGCGATGCGCAGCGGTTTCATGCCGTCGGCCGCGCTCTGGCCGCGCAGCGCGTGGATGTCGGTTTCCTCGCGCACCAGCTTGCTGAAGCTTTCCGTCACCGTCAGCAATTCATAGATGCCGGTGCGGCCGCGATAGCCGGTCTGGCGGCATTCGGGGCAGCCGACCGGGCGGTACACGACGGCCGGCTTGGGAATCTTCCAGGCGCCGCCTATGCTGTGCCAGATGTCGTCGCCGATCTCGCCGTCGGGCGATTTGCAGTCGGGACACAGGGTGCGCACCAGGCGCTGGGCCATGATGCCGATCAGCGTCGCCTCCAGCAGATAATAGGGCACGCCCAGTTCCAGCAACCGCATGACGGCCGATGGCGCGTCGTTGGTGTGCAGCGTCGACAGCACCAGGTGGCCGGTCAGCGCGGCCTGGATCGCCATCTCGGCCGTGGCCAGGTCGCGGATTTCGCCGACCATGATGATGTCGGGATCTTGCCGCATCAGCGCGCGCACGCCGTCGGCGAAGGATAAATCGATGCCGGGCTGGACCTGCATCTGGTTGAAGGCCGCCTCGACCATCTCTATCGGATCTTCGACCGTGCAGACGTTCACCTCGGACGTGGCCAGCGCCTTGAGCGTCGTGTAGAGCGTGGTGGTCTTGCCGGAGCCGGTCGGGCCGGTGACGAGGATGATGCCGTGCGGACGGCTGGTCAAGTCGTCCCAGCGGGCGGCGTCGTCGGCCGGGAAGCCGAGCTCGGGCAGCGTCTTGACCACCACTTCCGGATCGAAAATACGCATCACCAGTTTTTCGCCGAAGGCGGTCGGCAGGGTCGACAGGCGCAGCTCGATTTCCTGGCCGCCGGCGGTGCGGGTCTTGATGCGGCCGTCCTGCGGGCGGCGCTTTTCGATCACGTCCATGCGGCCCAGCAGCTTGATGCGGGCCGTCATCGCGATCATGACGACGGCCGGCACCTGGTAGACCTGGTGCAGCACGCCGTCGATGCGGAAGCGGATGGTGCCCAGCTCGCGCTTGGGCTCGAGGTGGATGTCGGAGGCGCGCTGCTCGAAGGCGTACTGCCACAGCCAGTCGACGATGTTGACGACGTGCTGGTCGTTGGCGTCGACCTGCTTGTTGATCTTGCCCATCTCGACCAGCTGCTCGAAGTTGTTGCGCAGCGCCAGGTCCTGGCCGTTGGTTTTATTGGCCTTCTTGATCGACTTGGCGAGGGCGAAAAACTGCGAGGTGTACTGGGCGATGTCGAGCGGATTGGCGATCACGCGGCGCACGGCGCGGCGCGCGATCTTGGCGATCTCGGCTTCCCATTCGATGGCGAAGGGGTCGGCGGTGGCGACCACCAGCACATCCTGCGTCAATTCCAGCGGCAAGATGTTGAAGCGCGCGGCGTAGCTGGCCGACATCACGTCGGCGACCTTGGTGAAGTCGATCTTGAGCGGGTCGATGCGGACAAAGGGCAGGGCGGCGCGGCCGGCCAGCCATTCGGTGAGCGCGTCGAGCGTCAGTTGCTTGTGCGGCGGCAGGCCGGATTTCAATTTGCAGTGGGCCACGGCGCACAGCGGATGCATGGCGCCGACGGTGTTTTTCAAGATGCCTTGGGCTTGCGCGTACTGGGCTTTGACGTCGGCTTTCTCGACCAGGCCGTCGGCCAGCATCCACGTGAATATCTGTTGCAGATCGAGCGCTTTGGGGGAAGACATGGATGCTGCCACTTTCAAAGTCGTCAGGCCGGACTGGCCGCTTGCCACTGCTTATTGTTGGTCGGCTTTGCCGGCCTTGCCGGGTTTGCCGCCCAGGCCGCTGCGTATGCCCTTGACCCAGGATTTGGCCGGCAGCTTGGTGGCCGCGACGATGGCGGCGGCGCGCGCGTCGAGCGCGGCCAGGGCCTCATCGTCGAGCGCGCGCCGGCGCTTGAACGCGATGGCCACGACATTACCATCGTGGACCTGCGGCAGGCAAATGACTTGCTCAAACGCGAAGCCGATGGCCTTGATGTTTTTGGCGTAGCTGGGATGGTCGCCGAACAGGTTGACCGTCAAGATGCCGTCGTCGCTCAGGCAGGCGTTGCACGACTGGTAGAACTCGGCGCTGTCGAGCACGGGACCGCGCGCGGTGGCGTCGTACAGGTCGGCCTGGATGACGTCGAGCTGGCCGGCGTTGGCCGGGTCGTTGACGTAGTCGAGCGCGTCCATTTCGATGACGCGCAGGCGGGCGTCGTTGGGCGGCAGCTTGAACATCGAGGCGCAGACCGCCATCACCGCCGGATTGAGTTCGACGGCCGTCACCTCGGCCTCGGGAAACTGTTTGTAACAATATTTAGTGAGCGTGGCCGTGCCCAGGCCCAGCTGGGCGATGCGGCGCGGCTGTTCCAGCCACAACATCCAGCTCATCATCTGCTGCGCGTATTCCAGTTCCGGCCAGTCGGGCTTGCGGATGCGCATCGCGCCCTGCACCCATTCCGTGCCGAAGTGCAAATAGCGCACGCCATCCTGCTCCGACAGGGTGACCGGCGCATATTTGGCCTTGCGCGCCGGACGCGACGATTCAACTTGTTCTATGGATTTTCGTTTGATGAGCATGGATGGCTAGCGTGAGGTGGCGGTGAGTCGATCCGCATTATCCCGCGTCGCCTTACCGCAAAGCAAGCAGCATGCGCGGCGAGCGCCGGATGACGGGGCGGGCCCATAAAAAACTGCCGGACATCGCTGTCCGGCAGTGGCGGGGCGCCGCGCGCGATGGTGCGCGCGCCGAGCGATTATTGCTGCGCCGGCTCGACCGACACGTGCAGGCGGATGCGCTCGCCCGGATCGTAGGCCATATTGCTGGTGTAGTTGCGGCCGCGGTAGTCGTAGCTGACCTGGTAGCCGACGTTGCGCGATTCCCAATGGTCGACCGTGCGGCATTGCTTGACCGCCTGCTGCGAGACGCCGCCCGGCTGGTTGTTGGCGTTGCCGATGTGGTCGCCCGTGACGGCGCCGGCGATGGCGCCGGCCGCCGTGGCGACGGTGCGGCCGGAGCCGCCGCCGACCTGGCTACCGAGCAGCGCGCCGGCGATGCCGCCGATGATGGCGCCGCCCGCGCTGCGTTCCTGCGCCGGTTGCTGCACTTGCTGGTAGTCGGTGCGGCACTCCTGCTGAGGACGGTTCACTTGTTCGACCTGGGGCGTGACACGGGTGACCTTGCCGAAATCTTCGAAGTCGGCGGCCTGGACGAGCGGCAAGGCGCCCAGGCAGAGAGCGGAAGCGATGAGTTTGGCTTGCAAGTTCATTTGATACCTCGTTGTAGGTTGGAAGGTATATCAGGCGATCTGATATTCCACGGTTCTATGGTAATCCGGCAATTCCCGAAAAAGGGTTTCTGATGGCAACAAATTGTAACAGCAGCGGCCCCCTTCTTCTCTGGCCGCCGGGCCCGGCCCGGAGGCGCGCGCAGAGGGGGCGGCTGCCCCAGTGACCGGAAAACCCCTAAGAAATCTTCTGTTTATTACAAATCTTGCGTTAGCCATCACATTCGTGTTGATTCGTGGGGAACAACACGTTACCCTAATATGCGTATGGGATTGGATTGACGCAAAGAAATGCGACTTCGTCCAGCGCCAGTGCATTGACCCGCTGGCAGAAAAGAACAACACCCATGCATAACAGGTCGATTTGAGGGAAAAATGAGTTTGTTAATGACCGTGCCGCCCAACCTTGTCCAGTCCATCCGTGCTTTTCGCGTCGCCGAATTGCAAGACGAGGCCGCCCGTCTCGGGCAGCACTTTTTATATGCACATTGCAACGCCGGCGTCACAAAACAGCAAGTGCTCGGCATCATCGCCGAATCGTTCCAGTTTCCCAAAGGGGTAGGCAAGAATTTCGACGGCCTGCGCACCACGCTGACCGAGACCGTGTTCGGCGCCATCGCCACCACGGCGCTGCCGCTGGCCGGCTTCCTCGTCGTCCTCGAACAACTGCCCAATACCCAGAAATTCGACAAGGAAGCGCGCGAGACCCTGCTCGACGTATTCCGCGACGCGGCCGATTTCTGGGCCGAGAAAAAAATCCCCTTCCGCGTGTTTTATTCCTTTGAATAAGCCTTGAAATCAGCTGCGGACCCGGCTGCGGCCGGGCGCAACTTGATGGCATCGCGCCGCTAACAGCGGCCTAATCGCGCGAACGGCGTCATGCTGCGTCGCAGCAAACGCAGCGCTTTTCTTGGTCCGCCACGCCTGAGAGGGTACAATGGCGGCCTATGAAAAATATCGTCATCCTCATTTCCGGTCGGGGCAGCAATATGGAGGCGGTCATACGCGCGGCGCAAGCCGAGCAGTGGCCGGCCCGGATTGCCGCCGTGATCAGCAGCCGCAGCGACGCCCCCGGGCTGGCGTTCGCGGCCGCCCATGGAATCGGGACGGCCGTGGTGGAGAGCAAGCAATACGCCACCCGCGCCGAGTTTGACGCCGTATTACAAGCGGAAATCGACCGCCACGCCCCCGACCTGCTCGTGCTGGCCGGCTTCATGCGCATCTTGACGCCACCGTTCGTCGAGCACTACGCCGGCCGCATGCTCAATATCCACCCCTCGCTGCTGCCGCTGTTTCCAGGCTTGTCCACGCATGCCCGGGCGCTCGCAGCCGGCGTGACCGAGCATGGCGCGACCGTGCATTTCGTCACCGCCGAACTCGATCACGGTCCGACCGTGGCCCAGGCCACGGTGCCGGTGCTGCCGGGCGACACGGTCGAGACGCTGTCGGCCCGCGTGCTCGAGCAGGAACACACACTCTACCCGCGCGCCGTGCGCTGGTTTATCGAAGACCGGCTGACGCAGCTGAACGGCGCGGTCCACGTGGACCACACAACACATCACTAACCAAGGAATTCCATGAGATTGCCACCAGCGATACTTGCCAATGCTGAAGAAGTATTGCGCGAGATTCTGCGCTTTTCGGCGCCCGCCGACACCACGCTGTCACGCTACTTTAAAGATCATCCGCGCCTGGGCGGCCGCGAGCGCGGCGCCATCGCCGAGTGCATCTACAATATTTTGCGCAACAAATCCTTCTTCACCGACTTCTCTGAAGCCGGCGGCGGCGCCACCATGCGCCGCCTGACGCTGCTGGGCATGGCCGACGCCGTCGGCATCGAGTCGATGGGCGGCCTGAGCGACGAAGAAGTCGAATGGACCGAGCGCATCACGCAGATCGACCGCAAGCTGATGCACAAATCGATGCGCTCGAACATGCCGAAGTGGCTGTTCGAGATGCTGGTGACGCAGATGGGCGAAACGGAAGCGCTGTTGCTGGCCGACGCGCTGAACACGCCGGCGCCGCTGGACTTGCGCGTCAATTCGATGAAGGCCACGCGCGAGGAAGTCATGGCCGGCCTGGCCGAGGCGCCTATCCGCAGCACGCCGACACCGTTTTCGTCGCTGGGCCTGCGCGTGCTGCAAAAGCCGGCGTTGCAAAACCTGCCGCTGTTCAAGTCCGGCGCCATCGAGGTACAGGACGAGGGCAGCCAGATCCTGTCGCAAATCGTCGGCGCCAAGCGCGGCGAAATGGTGGTCGACTTCTGCGCCGGCGCCGGCGGCAAGACGCTGGCGCTGGGCGCGCACATGCGCAACACCGGCCGTTTGTACGCCTTCGACGTGTCGGAAAAGCGCCTGGCCAAGCTCAAGCCGCGCATGGCCCGCAGCGGCCTGTCGAACGTCCATCCGGTGCAGATCGCGCACGAACGCGACGCCAAGATCAAGCGTTTGGCCGGCAAGATCGACCGCGTGCTGGTCGACGCGCCATGCTCGGGCCTGGGCACGCTGCGCCGCAATCCCGACGTCAAATGGCGCCAGCAGCCTTCCGCCATCGTCGAGATGCAGGCCAAGCAGATCGCCATTTTGGACGGCGCCGCCCGCCTGCTGAAAGGCGGCGGCCGCCTGGTCTACGCGACGTGCAGTTTCCTCAATGAAGAAAACGAGCACGTCGCCGAGCAATTCCTGGCCAACCACGCCGACTTTGAACTTGTGCCGATGAGCAAAGTGCTGGCCGAGCAAAAGATCGAGCTGGAAATGGGCGACTACCTGAAGCTGTTGCCGCACAAGCACCAGACCGACGGCTTCTTCGCCGCCGTGTTCGAGCGCAAGCCCATGCCGAAGAAGGTGCTGCCGGTTAAGGTCGACGCGGACGGCGCGGACGACGCCGACCAGGCCGACGAAGACGACGCCGAAGATTAAGCAAGCAGGCCGGGGATGCTTCCCCGGCTTTTTTTTGCCCGGATGCGCTGGCGGACAGCGGCGGCCCGGGCTTTTACGCTACCCTGTCATACCCCCACTTCCATGACCGCAATGAAGCAAGCTCCCTTCGAAAACGTATTGGCCGACCTGATCGGCGACATCAACGACCCCGGCCTGATGTGGCAGCTGGGCGCCATCGTGCTGTCCATCGTCGTCGGCTGGGGCCTGGCGCGCTTGCTGCGCCTTCAATTCGGCCGCAAGGAAGAGCCGCAGGGCATGGTGCGCTTCAGCGTGGAAAGTTTGGGCCGCGTCGTCGGGCCGCTGATGATCGTCGCTTTACTGGCCTTGTCGCGGCAGCTGATGGTGAGATGGCACCACGTTAATCTGCTGAAGCTGGCCATACCCATCTTCGGCTCGCTGGTCGTGATACGGCTGACGTTTTATCTCTTGCGCCGCGTGTTCGCGCGCCGCGGCCATGTCGGTGCCGCCATGCTGGTGTTCGAGAAAGTGTTTCAGCTGCTGGTGTGGCTGGCCGTCGTCATCTATATCGCCGGGTTGTGGGACGATATCTTCGCCTTCATGGATACGACGGTGGTGCCGCTGGGTAAGTACAAGGTGTCGATCGCCGCGATTTTGCAAGCCATCGTCTCGGTCGCCGTGCTGCTGGTCATGGCCTTGTGGGCCGGCACGGCGCTGGAAGAGCGGTTGATGATGATGCAGGGCATGCATTCCAATTTGCGCGTGGTGCTGGCGCGCATGGCCCGCGCCATCTTGATCGTCGTCGCCCTGCTGGTCAGCCTGTCGCTGGTCGGCATCGATTTGACGGTGCTGTCCGTGTTCGGCGGCGCCCTGGGCGTCGGCCTGGGCCTTGGTTTACAGAAGATCGCCAGCAACTATGTGTCGGGCTTTGTGATCTTGCTCGATCGTAGCTTGACGATAGGCGACATGATTACCGTCGATAAATACAGCGGCAAGGTGACCCAGATCAATACGCGCTACACGGTGTTGCAGGGACTCGATGGCGTAGAATCGATCGTGCCCAATGAAATGCTCATTTCCAGTCCGGTGCAGAATTCCTCGCTGTCGAACAAGATGTTGTGGCTGTCGGCCAAGGTCTCGGTCGGCTATGAAACGGACCTGGACCTGGCGCTGTCGCTGCTGGAACAGGCGGCCGCGTCGGTGGAGCGGGTTTCCAAGGAAAAGCCGCCGTCGGCCCAGTTGCAGACTTTTGGCGCCGATGGACTCGACCTGCAAGTGGGTTTCTGGATCAGCGACCCGGAAAACGGCCGGGGTGGCGTGACCTCGGACGTGAACCGGGCAATCTGGCGAGCCTTGCAACAGAACAAAATATCTGTTCCTTTCCCGCAACGCGAAATGCGCATCGTCGGCCCCTTGCCCACGGCCGAGCCAGCCCTCGCAGCGGTGGAAAACAGCGCCAACGTTCCGTGAGGGCAGGAAATCCTTCCGCAAATCATGAGCGATTCAGCGTACAATTATAATCAAAATAAAGAAAATATCGGACCTTCCAGGCAGCGAAGTCACCGTATGCGATCCCCACTTTGGAGCAGTAATGAATTTTAGTTTAAGCGCAGTACTGGAATTTCTGGCAACCGGCATCACAGGCCTCTCCGGCTGGCAAGTATTTTTCTACACTTTGGCGGTGACGCACATCACCATCGCCAGCGTCACTATTTATCTGCACCGCCACCAGGCCCACCGCGCGCTTGAGCTGCACGCGATTCCCAGCCACTTTTTCCGTTTCTGGCTGTGGCTGACCACCGGCCAGGTGACCAAAGAATGGGCCGCCATCCACCGCAAGCACCACGCCAAGTGCGACACCGAGGAAGATCCACACAGCCCGGTCACCCGCGGCATCAAGAAAGTGTTCTGGCAGGGCGCCGAGCTGTACCGCGCCGAATCGAAGAATCTGGAAACCATGGACAAGTACGGCCATGGCACGCCGACCGACTGGATCGAGCGCAATCTGTACACCAAATACAGCTGGCAGGGCGTGGTCGCGCTGCTGGCCATCAATATCGCCCTGTTCGGCGTGATCGGCGTGTCCGTGTGGGCCGTGCAGATGATGTGGATACCGATCACGGCCGCCGGCATCATCAACGGCATCGGCCACTACTGGGGCTATCGCAACTACGATTGCGCCGACGCGGCCACCAACATCATTCCCTTCGGCATACTGATCGGCGGCGAGGAATTGCACAATAACCACCATACGTTCGCGACGTCGGCCAAGCTGTCGTCGAAATGGTATGAGATCGATATCGGCTGGCTGTATATCCGCATCCTCGAAACGCTGGGCCTGGCCAAGGTGAAGAAGCTGGCGCCGGCGCCGAAGTTCGCGCACGGCAAGCTTGAAGCCGACTTCGACACGCTGCAATCGGTCATCGCCAACCGCTATGACGTGATGGCCAAGTACGGCAAGTCGCTCAAGCACGCCTGGAAAGAAGAGCTGGAACATTTGAAGGACAAGGCGCAGCTAGAATCGCGTTTCCTGAAATCGTCGCGCAAACTGTTGCAGCGTGAGCCGGGCAAACTGGAAGCGCCGCAGCAGGAGCAGCTGAGCGAGTTGTTCCAGCACAGCAAGGCACTGGAAACCATGCACAATATGCGCGTGGAACTGGGCGTGATCTGGGAGCGTTCGCACTTCACGCGCGACCAGTTGCTGCACAAGCTGCAAGACTGGTGCAACCGCGCCGAGGATTCCGGCATCAAATCGCTGCAAGATTTTTCCTTGCGCCTGCGCAGCTACGCTTGACGCACCAGCTTTGACCGGGCCGCTGCGGCCGGTATCATTACTGCCAACAACGGCTCCGATTTCGGAGCCGTTGTTGTTTGACGGTAGGGGATGGCGGCCGCTGTCGCTTGGTCATGCTCCGTGCCGGCAAGCCGGGCAATGCCGGCCGGGTACACTCCAGACGCAAAAAAGCCGTTCAATGAACGGCTTTTTTTGACCAACCGAAGATCGATTACTTGATCTTGGTTTCTTTGTACGTCACGTGCTTGCGAACTTTAGGATCGAACTTCATGATCTCCATTTTCGCTGGCGTCGTGCGCTTGTTCTTGGTGGTCGTGTAGAAGTGACCCGTACCTGCGGTCGACTCCAACTTGATTTTGTCGCGGCCAGATTTTGCCATGATAGCTCCCTATTTAGACTTTTTCGCCACGAGCGCGCATATCGACCAGAACGGCGTCGATGCCGACTTTGTCGATGACACGCAGACCGGCGTTGGACAGACGCAGGGAGACCCAGCGATTTTCAGATTCAACAAAAATACGACGATTCTGCAAGTTAGGCAAAAAACGACGTTTGGTTTTGTTGTTTGCATGGGAAACATTGTTGCCGACCATCGGCTTCTTCCCAGTGACTTGGCAAACACGTGCCATGGTGCACTCCTTAAAAACATTCCACAATTGGAAAAACGAGAGTATATCTAAAAACCCCAGCTTTTTCAATGACTTGTGAAAAACAAGTGTGTCATGAAGTTTTAAAATTATTTAACAATTTGTTTTTCATGCCACGCCCATGGGTAAACACGGGTAAACCAAGGGGGAGTCACAGTTGTCCGTGTTCGGCGAAAGAGTGGACGTGCTGTCCGGCCACGACAAAATGGTCGAGGATGCGGATGTCGACCAGGGCCAGCGCCTGCACCAGCGCGCGCGTCAGCAGCAAGTCCGATTCGCTCGGTTCCGCCGAGCCGGACGGGTGATTGTGGGCCAGCATGACGCTGGCGGCGTTGCGCGCCAGCGCCTCCTTGACCACTTCGCGCGGGTAGACGCTGGTGTGGGTGAGGGTGCCGCGAAACAATTCCTTCGACGCCAGCAAACGGTTCTTCACGTCCAGGAACAGCACGTGAAACGATTCGTGCGGCTTGCCATGGAACAGCAGCCGCAGATATTGCTTCACCGCTTGCGGCGAGCTGAGGGCCGAGCCCTGTTTCACCTGTTCTTCCAGCGCCCGCCGCGCCAGCTCCATCACGGCCTGCAATTGGGCGAACTTGGCGCTGCCCAGGCCGTGGGTCGCGCAGAATTCCGCCAGGCTGGCGCCGAACAAGGCTTGCAGCGAGCCGAAGTGGCCGACCATGTCGCGCGCCAGTTCGATGGCGTTCTTGCCCTTGACGCCGACGCGCAGGAATACGGCCAGTAATTCCGCGTCCGACAGGGCCGGCGCGCCTTCGCGTATCAGGCGCTCGCGCGGACGCTGATGTTCGGGCCAGTCGCTGATCGCCATGTTTGCTCCCCTGTTTGAGATGCCGCACCGCGCGGCGCAGTCAATTCTGCGTGGACCACGAGCGTAGCGGGCAAGGTGGCTTACAATACGGGTTTGCACGCTCACAGAATCCCACGTCATGTCCAATGCACAAACTGCCGTCGTCACCAAGTCGGCCTACCTCACTCTGCATTATCGTCTGGCCCGTTTGGACGGTACTGATATCGTTACAACCTTCAATGGAAATCCGGCCACGCTGATGCTGGGCCAGGGCCAGTTGGCGCCCTTCCTCGAAGATTGTCTGCTCGGCCTGCCCGAGGGCACGCACCGCACCTTCGAGCTGACGCCGGCCCAGGGCTTCGGCGAACGCACGCCGGAGCTGGTGCGTCCGGTCACGCGCGCCACGCTCGATGACAACTCGGTGCCGGGCGCCGACTATAAAATCGGCGACCTGGTCGATTTCGCGGCGCCGGGCGGTGGCCGTTTCGCCGGCGTTTTGCGCGAAATTAACGATGAAACGGCGCTGTTCGACTTCAACCACCCCTTGGCCGGCCAGCCGCTGCGCTTCGAGGTCAATCTTATTTCTGTGCTGTAAGCAGCGAGGATAGTGATGGATAAGGAAATTCTGTTGGCCCAGCCGCGCGGTTTTTGCGCCGGCGTCGACCGCGCGATCGAGATCGTCGAGCGCGCGCTGCAACAATTCGGCGCGCCGATTTATGTGCGCCACGAAATTGTCCATAACGCCTACGTGGTGGAAGACTTGCGCAACAAGGGCGCCATCTTTATCGAGGACCTCGATGACGTACCGGCCGGCAACACGCTCGTGTTTTCGGCCCACGGCGTGTCGAAGGCGGTGCGGGCCGAGGCGGAGTCGCGCGGCCTGAGCATCTTCGACGCCACCTGCCCCCTGGTGACCAAGGTGCACGTCGAAGTGGCCAAGATGCGGCGCCAGGGTTGCGAGATCGTCATGATAGGCCACGACGGCCACCCGGAAGTCGAAGGCACCATGGGCCAGACGGACGAGGGCATGTATCTGGTCGAAACGGTGGCCGATGTCGATACGCTGCGCGTCATGAAACCGGACCAGCTGGCCTATGTTTCCCAGACAACGTTGTCGGTTGACGACACCGCCGACATCATCGCGGCCCTGAAGCGCAAATATCCCAACATTATCGAGCCGAAAAAAGGAGATATTTGTTACGCCACCACCAACCGCCAGGAAGCCGTCAAATTCATGGCGCCGCAAGTGGAGCTGGTGATCGTGGTCGGCAGCCCCAACAGCTCCAATTCCAACCGCCTGCGCGAAGTGGCCGAGAAGATGGGCACGCCGGCCTATATGGTCGACAACGCCTCGCAAATCGACCCGGCCTGGCTGGAAGGCAAGTTGCGCGTGGGCGTCACGGCCGGCGCGTCGGCGCCCGAAGTGTTGGTGCATGCCGTCATCGACCGTCTAAAAGAGTGCGGCGTGCGCAGCGTGCGGCCGCTGGACGGGGTGCAGGAAGCGGTCACCTTCCCCTTGCCCAAGGGCCTGGACGGCTTGAAACCGGTACCGGTTTAGCGCGCGTTTTAACATTTCCGGTATTCCGGCCTAATTAAATTTTGGTCGGAATCGCTTTTTCCGATATTAGTTTTTGCGGATAGTCGTTATCATTGCCCGGCCTGAAAAGTTGTCTTTTCACTTTTAAGGTTGCCAGCATGCTGGCATAAGGCTTGCTTGATAATGCGCGGTAGATGGACGCGGGACCGGCGGCGGCTAGCACCGCACCGGACCGGCGGCGTCGAATCAAGGGCGGCACTACGGGGTCTACTCCGGGTGCCGTTTTTGTTGCGGTCGCCATCCACGCGCAAACGGGCAGTGCGGTAATAACACAACACAAAGGCTATCTCCCCATGGATACATTTATCCAACAAATTATCAATGGCCTGGTGCTGGGCAGCATGTATGCGCTGGTCGCCCTCGGTTACACGATGGTGTATGGCGTATTGAATCTGATTAACTTCGCCCACGGCGACGTGCTGATGATAGGGGCGATGGCCGGCCTGACCATCCTCAACCTGCTCAACTCGGTGGCGCCGGACTTGCCGGGCTACGTCAAGCTGGCCATCGCCATCGCCGGCGCGATTCCGATCTGCATGCTGGTCAATATCCTGATCGAGCGCATCGCCTACCGCCGCCTGCGCAACGCGCCGCGGCTGGCGCCGCTCATCACGGCGATCGGCGTCTCCATCCTGCTGCAAACCTTCGCCATGATGATCTGGGGCCGCAATCCGCTGCCCTTCCCGCAACTGCTGTCGGCCACGCCGATCACGGTCGGCGGCGCGCTCATTTCGCAAACGCAGATGTTGCTGCTGGTGCTGGCGGCCGCCGCCATGTTCGCGCTGGTGATGCTGGTGGAAAAAACCAAGATGGGCCGCGCCATGCGCGCCGTCGCCGAAAACCCGCGCGTGGCCGGCTTGATGGGCGTCGATTCCAACCGCGTCATCGTCGCCACCTTCGCCATCGGCGCCGCCCTGGCCGCCATCGCCGGCGTGATGTGGGGCGCCAACTACGCGTCGATCCAGTTCGCCATGGGCTTCGTGCCCGGCCTGAAAGCGTTCTCGGCCGCGGTGCTGGGCGGCATCGGCAATATCTACGGCGCCATGATAGGCGGTATCGTGCTCGGCATTATCGAAAGCCTGGGCGCCGGCTACATCGGCGACTTGACCGGCGGTTTCCTCGGCAGCAACTACCAGGACATCTTCGCCTTCGTCGTGCTCATCATCGTGCTCACCGTGCGCCCGTCCGGCATCATGGGCGAACGCGTGGCGGACCGCGCCTAAGCCGGTCCCGGATATAGATTAAGGATTTCCATGGCACTCTTGAATTTTGATACCAGCCGCAATCCGCGCAAGGCCTACACCAGCATGGCCGTGACGCTGGCGGCGCTGATCGTGTTTCCCTTCATCGCCGCCCAGTTCGGCAACTCCTGGGTCCGCATCATCGACATGGCGCTGCTCTACATCATGCTGGCGCTGGGCCTGAACATCGTGGTCGGTTTCGCCGGCCTGCTCGACCTCGGCTACATCGCGTTTTACGCGGTCGGCGCCTACATGACGGGCTTGCTGGCCTCGCCGCAATTCGCCACCCTGCTCGAATCGATCATCAACCAGTATCCGGTGCTGGGCGATGGCCTGGTCGCGCTGCTGGGCTCGGATATCCGCGACCACGGCATCCACCTGTCGGTCTGGCTGATCGTGCCGCTGGCGGCCGCCACCGCCGGCCTGTTCGGCGCGCTGCTGGGTGCGCCCACGCTGAAATTGCGCGGCGACTACCTGGCCATCGTGACGCTGGGCTTCGGCGAGATCATCCGCATCTTCATGAACAATTTGAACGAGCCGATCAATTTCACCAACGGTCCGCAGGGCATCAACCTGATCGATCCGATCAAGGTGTTCGGCGTCAACCTGGCCGGCGACGCCGGCTCGCGCGCCAACGTCATCGTCGGCGGCTTCTCCATGCCGTCCGTCAACGCCTACTATTTCCTGTTCCTGATACTGTGCATCGCCATCGTCTTCATCACATCGCGCCTGCAGCATTCGCGCCTGGGCCGGGCCTGGGTCGCGATCCGCGAAGACGAGATCGCCGCCAAGGCCATGGGCATCAACACCCGCAACGTCAAGCTGCTGGCGTTCTCGATGGGCGCCTCCTTCGGCGGCGTGGCCGGCGCAATGTTCGCGTCCTTCCAGGGCTTCGTGTCGCCGGAATCGTTTTCGCTGACCGAGTCGATCGCCGTGCTGGCCATGGTGGTGCTGGGCGGCATAGGCCACATCCCCGGCGTCATCATGGGCGGCGCCTTGCTGGCGGCCTTGCCGGAAGTGCTGCGCCACGTCGTCGAACCGTTGCAGCAGCAACTGTTCGGCCGCGTCATCATCGAGTCCGAAGTGCTGCGCCAGCTGCTGTACGGCCTGGCGATGGTGCTCATCATGCTGAACCGTCCCGCCGGCTTGTGGCCCGCGCCCAAGCACGAAGACCGGCCCGATGCCGATACTGATAAACCCGAAGCGTCGTCCGGCGTGATGGCTGCCTGAGGAAATCCATGAGCGAACAAGTTATTTTGAATATCGCCGGCGTCAACAAGCGCTTCGGCGGCTTGCAGGCGCTGACCGACGTCGGCATCAAGATCATGAAGGGCCAGATCTACGGCTTGATCGGCCCCAACGGCGCCGGCAAGACCACCTTCTTCAACGTCATCACCGGCTTGTACCAGCCCGACACCGGCACCTTCGAGCTGGCCGGCAAGCCGTATTCGCCGTCGGCGCCGCATGAAGTGGCCAAGGCCGGCATCGCCCGCACCTTCCAGAACATCCGCCTGTTCGGCGAGATGACGGCGCTGGAAAACGTCATGGTCGGCTGCCACGTGCGCACCCGTCAGGGCGTGTTCGGCGCCGTGTTCCGCCACAAGGCCGCGCGCCTCGAGGAGGCGGCGATCCGCGCGCGCGCGCAAGAGTTGCTGGAGTTCGTGGGCATCGGCCAGTTCGCCCAGCGCACGGCGCGTTTCCTGTCCTACGGCGACCAGCGCCGCCTCGAAATCGCCCGCGCCCTGGCCACCGAGCCGCAGTTGCTGGCGCTCGACGAGCCGGCCGCCGGCATGAACGCGACCGAAAAACTGGCGCTGCGCGAGTTGCTGGTCAAAATCAAAAACGAGGGCAAGACCGTGTTGCTGATCGAGCACGACGTCAAGCTGATGATGGGCTTGTGCGACCGTTTGACGGTGCTGGAATACGGCAAGCCGATCGCCGAGGGCCTGCCTGCGGAAATACAAAGCAATCAGGCGGTTATCGACGCCTACCTGGGAGGATCGCACTAATGAGCGACAATGTTCTAAAAGTATCGGGACTGAAAGTCGCATACGGCGGCATCAAGGCCGTCAAGGGTATCGATCTGGAAGTGAACAAGGGCGAGCTGATCGCGCTGATCGGCGCCAACGGCGCCGGCAAGACGACGACGCTGAAAGCTATCACCGGCACCTTGCCGCCATGCAAGGTCGAAGGCACGGTCGCCTATCTGGGCGAGTCGCTCAAGGGCAGCAAATCGTTCCATCTGGTCGAAAAGAAACTGGCGATGGTGCCGGAAGGCCGCGGCGTCTTCACCCGCATGTCGATCCAGGAAAACTTGCTGATGGGCGCCTACACGCGCGACGACAAGGCCGGTATCGCGGCCGACGTCGCCAAGTGGTTCGACGTGTTCCCGCGCCTGAAGGAGCGGGCCTCGCAGATGGCCGGCACCCTGTCGGGCGGCGAACAGCAGATGCTGGCGATGGCGCGCGCGCTGATGTCGCATCCCAACTTGCTGCTGCTCGATGAGCCGTCGATGGGCCTGTCGCCCATCATGGTCGAGAAAATCTTCGAAGTGATACGCAATGTGTCGAAAGAGGGCATCACGATCTTGCTGGTCGAGCAAAACGCCAAGCTGGCGCTGCAAGCGGCGCATCGCGGCTATGTGATGGATTCCGGTCTCATCACGATGACCGGCAACGCCAGGGATATGCTGGACGATCCGCGCGTGAAGGCGGCGTATCTGGGCGAATAGCCCGCGAACGAGGCGAACTGGCTGGGCACAAACGGGGACCGCGGTCCCCGTTTGCATAGCTAGTGACGAAAAAAAGCCCCGGCGCTGATCGGGGCTGGCAAGGACATCCCCACGGTGCCGAGGAGATCTGAAACGGCGGGTGGCCGCACCGTCGCCGGCGCGGCCAGCCTGCTTATTTCTTCGGGGCGACCTTGGCGGCCGCTTGCGAGAACTGGTTCACGGCCGATGCCATATTGGTTTCGATCGATTCCACGGCTTGCTTGGCGGTCTTGGTGAACTGCTCGTAACCGGCATTGGCGTTGCCGATGGCCGATTTGAGCATGGCGACGGCGTTTTCGCTGCCGGCCGGTGCGTTCTTGCTCACTTCTTCCACCAGCGAAATGACTTTGCGGTTGGTTTCGGCGATTTGCGATTCGGCCGCCTTGCTGAACTCGGCCTGGGTGCCCGACGCGATCGAGGCCAGATGACGGCCGTAGGCGATGGCTTTTTCGGCGGTCGGCTGGGCCTGGGCAGCGCTCAGCGAGAAGAACTCTTGTGGATCTTTAGCGGACAACAATTGCTTGGTGGTGCTGGACGATTCTTCCAGCGATGCCTTGGCTGCGGTCAAGTTGAGTTCGACGAATTTTTCCACGCCTTCGAACGCTTTGTTGGTCAGTGCCGAAAACATTGCGAACTGGGCTTCAAAGTTGGCTTTGGTCGCATTGGAAAATTGCTCAGGAATTGAAAACATTTAACTCTCCAAAATTAAGTAAATAGTCATTGATAAATGTACTGGTGTTCCCACTGTTTGGAAGCGGTTGCATCTTATTTTCAGGCCGAACAACGTATTGTGCAACGCAACAAACACGATTTTACGGCCTTGGAAAATTAAGTCAAGCGATTTTTGTGCATTGCACCAAGAACCAAAACTCGCTATAAAGAACGATTTCCAGTAGGCAATCGAAGGGCGTGGCGGAGGCGCGTGCGCCATTTCCGCGCAGCATGTAGAGGAAAGCGCTTACTATCCTCAGCAATGGTATCGTCGCTGATTTTGAGCGCAACAGGGCCTTACTTTCGCCGCCCGAAACAACATTGTTTTAACGCATTGTCATAGGGCAATGTTTGATTCCGTCCATGTTAAATTTGCTTGCGAATACTCAGCATTTTGCTACACTGCAACAGCCGCCGGTCAGCTTGTGACTGCGGGGATCACGGGAAAATAATCAATGTTCAAACTTGCGTCAGGCGCTTTGGTGTCGTTATTGCTGCTGCTTGCCGTGCCGCTCGCGGCGCAAGCCCAGGATGGCGCGCCGAAGAAACACGTCGCCAAGAAAAGCAGGGCACAGCGCCAGACCATGGTGATTCCGGCCCCGGCCGAGGCCGCGAAAGGCAAGCTGGTCAAGCACGTCGTGGTGAGCCATGGCCGCCGCAAGGTCGTGTATGCGCGCGTCATCGTGACGGCGCCGTCGGTGCCCACCATGGGCGACCTGGCCGGCTTGAACCTGACCCGCGATCCGCTGGACCTGAAATCGAGCGTGGCGCTGGTGTTGGACCAGAGTAATTCCGAAGTCTTGTTTGAAAAAAACTCCACCGTCGCCTTGCCGATCGCCTCCATCACCAAGATGATGACCGGCCTGGTCGTGGTGCAAGCGCACCAGGACATGGATGAGTTGCTGACCGTGATCGACGACGACGTCGACCGCGTCAAGTTCAGCAGTTCGCGCCTGAAAGTGGGCGCCCAGCTGACGCGCGCGAATATGCTGCACATCGCGCTGATGAGTTCGGAAAACCGCGCCGCCTCCGCGCTGGGCCGCAACTATCCGGGCGGCCGCGCGGCGTTTATCGACGCCATGAACGCCAAGGCGCAAGAGCTGGGCATGAACGATACCCATTATGTCGACAGCAACGGCTTGTCGAAAATGAATGTGGCCAGCGCGCGCGACCTGGCCAAGCTGATGATGGCGGCCTACCAGGAACCGCTGCTGCGCCAGTATTCGACCGATCCGAAAGCCATCGTCGAAGCCAACGGCAAGCCTATGCAGTTTGGCAATACCAATTATCTGGTGGCGATGCCGGGCTGGGATATCGGCTTGCAGAAAACCGGCTTCATCAACGAAGCCGGCCGCTGCCTGATGATGCAGGCCGTGATCGAAGGCCGCGCCGTCATCATGGTGTTCCTCGATTCCAAGGGCAAACAGTCGCGCACGGCCGACGCCGGCCGCATGCGCAAATGGTTGGAAGCGCTGAAACCGTCCGCCCTGGGCGGCCGCGTGGCACCCACTTACTCGACCGGCATGTAACCGAGGGTGGCCGAAATCTGGTTGGCCGTCGTCACCAGGTCTTCCAGCCAGTCATCCTGCAAACGGTCGGCCGGGGCCGAGATCGACAGTCCCGCGATCAGCTTGCCGCTGTCGTCGCGGATGCCGGCGGCCATGCAACGCACGCCCAGCTCCAGCTCCTCGTTGTCGCGCGCATAGCCGCGCGCGCGCACCAGGCTCAGTTCGCGCTCCAGCTTGACCAGGTCCGTGATCGAATTCTTGTTGTGCCCGGCCAGCCCGGTGCGCGTGGCGTAGGCGCGGATCGCCTTCGGCTCGTCGACCGACAGGAACAGCTTGCCGGTCGAGGTCAGGTGCAGCGGGCCGCGCCCGCCGATGGCGCGCACCACCTGCATGCCCGAGCGCTCGGAAAACGCGCGGTCGATGTAGACGATCTCGTCGCCCTGGCGCACCGACAGGTTGATGGTTTGCTGGGTTTTTTTGTGCAGGGCGCGCATGCAGTCGAGCGCCGCCTCGCGCACGGACAAGCGGCTCTTGACCACATTGCCCAGTTCCAGCAGCCGCATGCCCAGCCGGTAAGTGCCCGGCTCGATGCGGTCGACAAAGCGCGTCAGCACCATGTCGTTGAGGATGCGGTGCGCCGTCGACGGGTGCAGGCCGGACACCTTGGACAATTCCTTCAAACTCACCGGGTCCGGATAGCGGGCCAGCGCATCGAGCAGCGCCACCATGCGTTCTATCACCTGTATCGTGGTTTTTTGCTCAGGGACAGTTTCGATTTTCATGATGGGCTTGGTGCAGTGCAGTATTTGACCGTGTATTTATACCATAATGTGAAAAAAATAGGAATTCTGCGGCGGCCCTTGCTGAAAATCGCCGTGGGCAAATCGGTGCCGGGGCATAATGATGCTCTGATTTAATATTGACAGTGCGCTATGGAACCAGTCAGCGAATTCAAGAGCAAAAGCGGTTTGCGGCGGATTTTTTCCGCCTTTTCCTATTCCCTGGCCGGCTTTCGCGCCGCATGGAAGCATGAGCACGCGTTCCGCCAGGAATTGATGCTGTTGTTGATAGGCGGCGCCATCGCGCTGGCGCTGCGCATTTCCGCGTTTGAAAAACTGATGCTGATCGGCGTGCTGGTGCTGGTGCTGATTGTCGAACTGATCAATTCCGCCATCGAAGCGGTGGTCGACCGCATTTCCCTAGAGCGCCACCCGCTGTCCAAGAATGCCAAGGACTACGGCAGCGCGGCCGTGCTGCTGGCGCTGCTGCTGGCGGCCGCGGCCTGGGCCGTGGTGCTGTTCAACCGCTTTTACTGAGACGCGCTGTTGCCGCCATATAAGATTTAGCTATATAAAACTGCTAAATCCTTCGTTCTCTTTCATAACAAGGCATCGTACCCTAGGGCTTCTGAAGTTCACCCACGGGAATTGAGATGTTGCCTAAAAAAATAATCGCCGCCGCCCTGTTCGCCGCCAGCGCCGCCTTGCCCGCGCTGGCCGCCGAAGTCACGCTGTTGAACGTGTCTTACGACCCGACCCGTGAACTGTACCAGGACGTCAATACCGCCTTCGCCAAGGACTGGAAAGCCAAGACCGGCGCCACCGTCAAGATCAAGCAATCGCACGGCGGTTCCGGCAAGCAAGCCCGCTCCGTCATCGACGGCCTCGAAGCCGACGTCGTCACGCTGGCGCTGGCCTATGACATCGACGCCGTCGCCGAGAAAGGCTTGACGGCCAAGGATTGGCAAAAACGCTTGCAGCACAATAGCGCGCCCTACACGTCGACCATCGTCTTTCTGGTTCGCAAGGGCAATCCCAAGGGCATCAAGGATTGGAGCGACTTGAGCAAGCCGGGCGTGGCCGTCATCACGCCGAATCCCAAGACGTCCGGCGGCGCCCGCTGGAACTATCTGGCCGCCTACGGCTACGCGCTGCGCCAGCCCGGCGGCAGCGACGCGTCGGCGCGCGAATTCCTGAAAAAACTATACAAGAACGTGCCCGTGCTCGATTCCGGCGCGCGCGGCGCCACCACCACCTTTGTCGAACGCGGCATCGGCGACGTGCTGATCGCGTGGGAAAACGAAGCCTATCTGGCGGTCAAGGAACTGGGCCCGAACAAGGTCGAGATCGTGGCGCCGTCGGTCAGCATCCTGGCCGAGCCGCCGGTGGCCGTGGTCGATAAAGTGGTCGACCGCCATGGCACGCGCAAAGTGGCGGAGGCCTATCTGAATTTCCTCTACACTGACCAGGCGCAGGAGTTGATCGCGAAGAATTACTACCGCCCGGCGGTCGACAAGGAAGCGAAGAAATACGCGGCCGCGTTCCCGAACATCAAGCTGTTCACGCTGGCCGACGTGGCCGGCGACTGGAGCACGGCGCAGAAAACCCATTTCGCCGACGGCGGCGTGTTCGACCAGATTTATCAGCCGAACAAATAAACGGGGAGGGTGGTATGACGGTTGGTTTGCTGGAACAATATCGTGTGTTGATCGCGCCCGGCCTGCAAGACAGCGGGCCGGCGCACTGGCAAAGCCGCTGGCAGCTGCTGCACCCGGGCTTCGAGCGCGTGGTGCAGGACGATTGGGACTCGACCGAGCTGGGTCCGTGGTCGGCGCGCGTCGGCGAGGTGCGCCGGCAAGATTTGCGGCCGACGCTGATCGTCGCCCACAGCTTCGGCTGCCTGGCGACCGTGGACAGCATCGTGGCCGATCCGGCGCAGGTGGCCGGCGTGCTGCTGGTGGCGCCGGCCGATCCCGATCAATTCGCCGCCGGCCTGCTGCCGGCCCTGGCCTTGCCCTGTCCCTCCACCGTCATCGCCAGCAGCAACGATCCGTGGATCAGCGCGGCGAGCGCCGCGCTGTGGGCGCAACGCTGGGGCAGCACGCTGGTCGAGGTGGGCGCGCTGGGCCATATCAACGGCGAGTCCGGGCTGGCCGACTGGACGTTCGGACAGCTTCAGTTGCAAGCGCTGGCCGAACGGGCGCACCATGCGCGCCGAAATGATTGATGATATAACTATACGATGCGGCGCAAGGTCGATGCGCCGCCGGCAGCGAAGATGGGCGTCGGACGCGGCTGCGGCGCCGCCGTCCCGCCACGATGACACTATTGAACGGAGATAATCATGACACTACGACTAGGCGATACCGCGCCAGACTTCGAGCAAGATTCTTCCCTCGGTCCCCTCCATTTCCACCAGTGGGCGGGCGATTCCTGGGTCGTGCTGTTTTCCCATCCATCGGACTTCACGCCGGTCTGCACCACCGAGCTGGGCCTGACCGCCAAGCTGAAGCCGGAATTCGACCGCCGCAACGTCAAGGCGCTGGCGCTGTCGGTCGATCCGGTCGAGTCGCACCAGGCCTGGATCAAGGATATCGAGGAGACCCAGCACACCGTGGTGGGCTTCCCCATCATCGCCGACGTGGACCGCAAGGTGGCCACGCTGTACGACATGATCCATCCGGAAGCGTCGGCGACGGCGACGGTGCGCACGCTGTTCGTCATCGACCCCGCCAAAAAAGTGCGGTTGACGCTGACCTATCCCATGAGCACCGGCCGCAACTTCGACGAAGTGCTGCGCGTCATCGATGCGCTGCAATTGACCGATGGCTACACCGTGGCCACGCCGGGCAACTGGAAAGATGGCGACGACGTCATCATTCCCCTGTCCGTGCAAGACCCGGACTTGCTTCGGCAAAAGTATCCGAAGGGCTACAAGGCCGAGCGGCCCTATCTGCGCGTGACGCCGCAGCCGAACAAATAAATATCGAGAGCGGCATCAAGCCGTTCGGCAAGACCAAGGACGCACTCTCCGGAGTGCGTTTTTTTTCGTCCGGCGCTGGCGCCGCTCGGCGACTGAGCCAATTCCATCTAAGCAAATGACGAAAGGTTCGTTTGCCCTATACGAAAGGGATGCGATTATGCGTCCCTATAGTCGAAAATGTAATAAGGAGTCTCCATGCCAGCAACAGCACCGCCGCTTCCGACCCCGGTCTCGGCGCAAGGCGCGCCTTTCCGCGTGATGCCGGGGTTCCGGCTGTCGCTCGGCTTCACCATTTTCTATCTGGCGCTGATCGTGCTGATACCGCTGTCGGCCGTCTTCCTGAAAACCTTCACGATGAGCTGGCCCGCGTTCTGGTCGGCCGTCACGTCCGAGCGCGTGGTCGCGTCCTACAAGCTGACCTTCGGCGCCTCGCTGATCGGCGCCTTTCTCAACGTCATCTTCGGCGGCATCGTGGCCTGGGTGCTGGTGCGCTATGAATTCCCCGGCAAGCGCATCATCGACGCCCTGGTCGACTTGCCGTTCGCGTTGCCGACGGCCGTGGCCGGCATCACGCTGACGGCCCTGTATTCCTCGAACGGCTGGTTCGGCAGCTTCCTGGAAGGCGTGCTCGGCATCAAGGTCGCGTTCACGCCGCTGGGCATCGTCGTCGCCCTGACGTTCATCGGCCTGCCCTTCGTCGTGCGCACCGTGCAGCCGGTGCTGGAAGACGCCGAGCGCGAACTGGAGGAGGCCGCCGCCAGCCTGGGCGCCAGCGCCTGGCAAACCTTCAGCCGCGTGGTCTTCCCCACCATTTTGCCGTCGCTGATGACCGGCTTCGCGCTGGCCTTCGCGCGCGCCACCGGCGAGTACGGTTCGGTGATTTTCATCGCCGGCAATATGCCCATGGTGTCGGAAATCACGCCGCTGTTCATCATCACCAAGCTCGAGCAGTACGACTATGCTGGCGCCACCGCGATCGCCGTGGTGATGCTGCTGGCGTCGTTCATCATGTTGTTGTCGATTAATTTGCTGCAAGCGTGGGCGCGCGCCAGAACGGGTAAAAAATAATGAACGCCGTGCCAACTTCCGCCGTGCCAACTGCCATTCCCGTCGCCGGCCAGCCGGCCGCGCCGACGTCGGCGCCGCTGCGCCGCGGCGAACTGCCAACGGTCAACAGTGTGCTGGAGCCGCGCTGGGTGCGCGCCGTGCTGATCGCCATCGCGCTGATTTTCCTGACGCTGTTCCTGTTCGTGCCGCTGGTGTCCGTGTTCGCCGAAGCGTTCAAGAAGGGCTGGCAAGCTTATATCGACGCCATCGTCGAGGACGACGCGCTGTCGGCCATCAAGCTGACCCTGCTGACCGCCGTCATCGCCGTGCCGCTGAACCTGGTGTTCGGCGTGGCCGCCTCGTGGTGCATCGCCAAGTTCGAGTTTCGCGGCAAAAGCATCTTGCTGACGCTGATCGACCTGCCGTTTTCCGTCTCGCCCGTGATTTCCGGCCTAATCTATGTGCTCATGTTCGGCGCCCAGGGCTGGCTCGGTCCGTGGCTGCAAGAGCACGACATCAAGATTTTGTTCGCGGTGCCGGGCATCGTGCTGGCCACCATCTTCGTCACCTTCCCCTTTGTGGCCCGCGAGCTGATTCCGCTGATGCAGTCGCAGGGCAGCGAGGAGGAGGAGGCCGCCATCGTGCTGGGCGCGTCCGGCTGGGACACTTTCCGCCGCGTCACGCTGCCGAACATCAAGTGGGGCCTGCTGTACGGCGTGATCCTGTGCAACGCCCGCGCGATGGGCGAGTTCGGCGCCGTGTCGGTGGTGTCCGGCCACATCCGCGGCGAAACCAACACCGTGCCGCTGCAAGTGGAAATCCTCTACAACGAATACAACTTCTCGGCCGCCTTCGCCGTCGCCTCGCTGCTGGCCTTGCTGGCCCTGGTGACGCTGGCCCTGAAATCCTTCATCGCCTGGCGCCTCAACGAGAGCGTCGCCGACGACACCGCCTTACGTTCCACGGAGCACTGAGATGACGATAGCCGTCCACAACATCAACAAGCGATTCGGCGATTTCGTCGCCCTCAACAATGTGTCGCTCGACTTTCCCTCGGGCGAGCTGACCGCGCTGCTGGGGCCGTCCGGCTGCGGCAAGACCACGCTGCTGCGCATCATCGCCGGCCTCGAACATCCGGACTCGGGCAGCGTGCTGCTCGACGCGCAAGACGCCTCGGCGCGCCACGTGCGCGAGCGCCAGGTCGGCTTCGTGTTCCAGCATTACGCGCTGTTCAAGCACATGACCGTGTTCGAGAACGTCGCCTTCGGCCTGCGCGTGAAGCCGCGCGCCGAGCGGCCGTCGGAAGACCAGATCCGCCGCAAGGTCAAGGAATTGCTGGAACTGGTGCAGCTCGACTGGCTGGCCGACCGCTATCCGCCGCAGCTGTCGGGCGGCCAGCGCCAGCGCATCGCCCTGGCCCGCGCGCTGGCCGTCGAGCCGCGCGTGCTGCTGCTCGACGAACCGTTCGGCGCGCTCGACGCCAAGGTGCGCAAGGAATTGCGGCGCTGGCTGCGGCGCCTGCATGACGATCTGCACGTGACCAGCATCTTCGTCACCCACGACCAGGAGGAGGCGCTGGAAGTGGCCGACCAGGTGGTGCTGATGAACAAGGGCAACGTCGAGCAGATCGGCGCGCCCGACCAGGTCTACAACCATCCGGCCTCGCCCTTCGTCTACAGCTTCCTCGGCAACGTCAATATGTTCCACGGCCGCGTGCACGAGGGCGTGATGGCCAGCGGCGACGCCTCCATCAACGTGGCCGGCGGCGGTGCCGTGCTCGACGGCCAGGGCACGGCCTACGTCCGCCCGCACGACCTGGAAATCGACCGCTACAGCGCCGGCGCCGAAGGCATCGTCGTCAAGCTGCGGCGCGCCCACGCGATCGGCCCGCTGGCCCAGCTCGACCTCGAACGCAGCGACAATGCCGAACTGATCGAGGCGGTCATGTCGAACGAGCGCTTCAGCGATCTCGGCCTGAAGGAGGGCGAGACCCTGGTGGTGCGGCCCAAGCGGCTGCAAGTGTTCGTCGACGAGGGTTCGGCCATATGAATTTCCAGCAACTGCGATCCATCCGGGAAGCGGCCCGCCGCAATTTCAACCTGACGGAAGTGGCCAACGCGCTGTTCACGTCGCAGCCGGGCGTGAGCCGCCAGATCCGCGAGCTCGAGGATGAACTCGGCGTCATCATTTTCGAGCGCAACGGCAAGCGCCTGACCGGCATGACCGAGCCCGGCAAGGGTATCTTGAAAATCATCGACCGCCTGCTGATCGAGGCGGAAAACCTGCAACAGGCCAGCCTCGAATACACGGGCCAGAACAGCGGCACGCTGACCGTGGCCGCGACCCACACGCAAGCGCGCTACGCGCTGCCGAAAGTGGTGCAATCGTTCCGCGCCGCGTTTCCGGACGTGCGCATCGCCTTGCAGCAGAGCGCGCCCGAACACATCGCCGAATGGGTGTTGTCGGGCAAGACCGACATCGGCATCGCCACCGAGGGCCTGTCGCAGTTTCCCGAGCTGGTGTCGTTCCCGTGCTACCGCTGGAGCCATTTGATCGTGGTGCCCGACGGCCACCCGCTGCTGGCGCACTCGCCCATCCGGCTGCAGGACCTGGCGCAGTTTCCGCTCATCACCTACGACGTCGGCTTCACCGGCCGCGGCCACATCGACGACGCCTTCGCCAAGGCCGGGGTGCAGACCGACATCGTGCTCACGGCCATGGATTCCGACGTCATCAAACAATACGTGTCGCTGGGGCTGGGCGTGGGCATCGTCGCCTCGATGGCCTTCGACCACGGCCGCGACAAGGGCTTGCGGGCGGTCGAGGCCTCGCATTTGTTCGCCTCGAACACGACGCGGCTGGCGGTGCGGCGCGGCGCCTACCTGCGTTCCTACGCCTATCATTTCATCCAGCAATTCGCTCCCGACCTGACGCGCGCCGAGATCGACGCGGCGCTGGCCAACGGCGGCGGCGCCGATTAACGCGAGCCCGGCCGCCATCGGGCCGCCCGCTGTCGGCCGCATCTTGTGGCGGCGCGAAAACAGTTTCCATTTTTTCGCGCGCAAGATGATAAATTGACCATATACTCAAGTTCAACGCCGCCCGCCCGCGCCGCATGCCGCCCGGTTGAGCAAGAACGATAACATTGCAGCGTCCGGGATTTAAGCCTTTGGTTTTTAATCGGGAGCAGAAGATGAACATCGGTAATTGGAAAATCGGCACGCGGCTGGGCGCCGGCCTGGGCTTGTCGCTGCTGTTCATGATAGGTATCGCCGTGGTCGGCATCGCCAACCTCGGCAAGCTCGACGCGGGAACCAGGGACCTGGCCACCGACAAGGTGCCCAAGGTGATCCTGGCATATCAAGTGGCGGGCGGCGTCAACGACATCGCCCGCGCCATGCGCAACGCCATGTTGTCGACCGATCCGCAGACCGTGCACGACGAGCTCGACCGCATCGCCAAGCGCAAGGTCGAAAACAGCGCCAACCTCGACAAGCTGGGCCGCCTGATCGCCGACGACCACGACAGCGAGAGCAAGGCGCGCTTCCAGGCCGTGCAGGATGCGCGCGCCAAATACGTGGTCGTGCAAAGCGAGTTCGTCCAACGTTCCACCGACGGGGCCAAGCGCGCCGACGTCGTCGTCTATCTGCTGACGACGGTGCGCAGGGAGCAGACCGCCTACCTGAACGCGCTGACCGAGTTGATCCAATTCCAGACCGCCGCCATCGACCAGGCCAGCGCCGACGCGCGGCAAGCCTATGTCGGCGCGCGCACGATGATGGTGGTGCTGACGGTGCTGGCCACGGCGGTGGCGGCCGGCGTGGTGCTCTGGGTCACGGGCAGCATCACCAGTCCGCTCAACCGCGCGGTCGGCATGGCGCAGGCCGTGGCCGACGGCGACCTGACCACCTGCATCGATTGCGACAGCGACGATGAAACGGGCCAGCTGCTACGCGCGCTGAGCGACATGAACAGCTGCCTGGCGCGCACCGTGGGCCAGGTGCGGCAGGGGACGGACACGATCTCGGTGGCGTCGTGGGAAATCGCCAGCGGCAATCTGGACTTGTCGAGCCGCACCGAGCAGCAGGCGGCCAGCCTAGAGGAGACGGCCTCGTCGATGGAGGAACTGACCTCGACCGTCACGCAAAACGCCGAGAACGCGCGCCAGGCCACCACGCTGGTGGTCGCCGCGTCCGACTTCGCCACCAGGGGCGGCCAGGTGGTCGGCCAGGTCGTCACGACGATGGGCGCGATCAAGGACAGTTCGAGCAAGATCGTCGACATCATCGGCGTCATCGACGGCATCGCCTTCCAGACCAATATTCTCGCGCTGAACGCTGCCGTGGAAGCGGCGCGCGCCGGCGAGCAGGGGCGTGGCTTCGCCGTCGTCGCGTCGGAGGTGCGCACGCTGGCGCAGCGCTCGGCGTCGGCCGCCAAGGAGATCAAGGAGCTGATCGGCCATTCGGTCGAGACGGTCGACGCGGGCGCGCGCCTGGTCGACGAGGCCGGCGCGACGATGGACGGCATCGTGCGCGCCGTCAGGCAGGTGGCCGACATCATGACCGAGATCAGCGCGGCCAGCACCGAGCAGAGTGCCGGCATCGCGCAGATCAACCAGTCCATCGTCCAGATCGACGACGTGACGCAGCAGAACGCGGCGCTGGTCGAAGAGGCGGCCGCGGCCGCGCAAAGCATGCGCGATCAGGCCGACTTGCTGGCGCAGGCCGTCAGCGTGTTCAAGCTGGCCGGCCAGCCGGCGGCCAGGATCGCGCCGCCGCGTGCCGCCGCCGCCGCACCGAAGGCCGCCACGCGTTCGCGGGCATCGGTCAAGCCGGCGCCGAAACGCTTGGCCGCCAGCGCCACGTCCGGCAGCGCCGACTGGGAAGAGTTTTAAGCGCCGTCGCGGCGCAAGCCGGCGCCGGGCGCTTAGCGCCGCGCCAGCAAGCGCGGCGCCGGCAGGCCCAGCGCCGGCCGGTGGCGTCCGCCGGCTTCGTCACCCAGCTTGAAGACGCTCATCGACGTCACCAGGCTTTGCGCCTGTTCCCGCAGGCTGGCCGAGGCCGCCGCCGTCTGTTCCACCAGCGCCGCGTTCTGCTGCGTCATGTCATCCATCTGCGTCACGGCGTGATTGATCTGCTCGATGCCGGCGCCCTGTTCGGCCGAGGCCGTGGCGATCTCGGCCATGATGCCGGTGATGCGCGCGACGCTGCCGAGGATCTCGTCCATCGCCTGCCCGGCCTGGCCGACCAGCAGGTTGCCGGCGTCGACCTTTTGCACGCTGGCCGCGATCAAGTCCTTGATCTCCTTGGCGGCGGCGGCCGAGCGCTGCGCCAGGTTGCGCACCTCGCTGGCGACCACCGCGAAACCACGGCCCTGCTCGCCGGCGCGGGCCGCCTCGACCGCCGCGTTCAAGGCCAGGATGTTGGTCTGGAAGGCGATGCCGTCGATGACCGAAATAATGTCGACGATGCGGTGCGAGCTGGCGTTGATCTCCCCCATCGTATGCACCACCTGCGCCACCACGGCGCCGCCGCGGTTGGCCACGGTGGAGGCGCTGCCCACCAGCAGCTTGGCCTGGCGCGCGTTGTCGGCGTTTTGCTTGACGGTCGAGGTCAGCTGTTCCATCGACGCGGCGGTCTGCTCCAGATTCGAGGCCTGCGCTTCGAGCCGCGACGAGACGTCGGCGTTGCCGCTGGCGATGTCGCCGGTGGCGGCGTTGATGGTGTCGATGCTGGCGCGCACGTCGCCGACGATGGTGCGCAGGCTCTCGTTCATGTCGTGCAGCGCGCGCAGCATTTGCCCGACCTCGTCCGGCGCGCCGACGTCGAAGTCGGACACCAGGTCGCCGCGCGCCACGCTCCGCGCCACCGTGATGGCGTTATTCAGCGGCACCGTCACCGAACGCGAAATCGTCCTGGCCATCAGGCCGGCCAGGGCGATCAGCAGCGCCATGCTGCCCACCATGGTCCAGCGGGTGCGGCGGAAATCGGCGATCTTCCCGTCCAGGATGGTGGCCAGCATGGCGGCGGCGGCGGTGTTGACCTTGAACTGGGCGTCGAGGGTCTGGGTCGCCAGCTTGACGTAGTCGGGCGCCGAATAGCTCAGCGTGTCGCTCTGGAGGATTTGTGCACCGGCCAGCGTGGTCAGCGCGGCGGCGGCGCCGGCGGCTTCCCGCATCGACGCGCCCAGGGTCGAGCCGATGGCCGGATTTTCGGCCACCGCCTTGTCGAACGCGGTCTGGGTCTGGTACAGCCGGTCGTTGACGCGGCCGATGTAGGATGACAGCGCGATGCGTTCGTCGGCGCTGGCCTGCTTGCGCGCCAGCAACCCGGCGCCCAGCGCGCGGGTCTTGCCCAGCTCCTCGGTCAGGTAGGGCAGCTGGTAATACATGGCCTGGATCAGCTGGTGGCCGTCCTTGTCGGGGTCGAGGTTGAGGCCGAAATGGTCGCCCACCAGGTCGTTCACCTTGAGCAGTTGCGGCAGCAGCGCGCTGTGGGCGGCGAAGCTTTGCGCCACCGTCAGGCTTTTGTTGCTGACGCCGGCGCGCAGGCTGTCCCAGTCGCGGCGGGCGTGGTCCCAGGCCTCGCTGACGCCGGGATCGTGCATCGCCTTGATCGTGGCGTCGACGCCGGCGTACAACTGGTCCGCCTCGGCCTGCTTGGCCCGGCGTTGCTCGTCGGCCCCGTCCACGCCGCCCAGCGCCAGGGCGGCCAGGCCGCGATGCTGCTGGGTCAGCTGGATGGTTTTCATCACGGCCGCCACTTGCGGCATGCCCTCTTGTTCGGCCAGGTAGGCGTCCAGTCCCTTGGCTGCCTCGCGCACATAGAAATACGTGGGTATGCTGGCCAGCAACAGCGCGATCACGCTCAGTATCAGGAATTTGTGCGCCAGCCGCAGCCGGCCGAGCAGGGAATAGACATTCATCACGAACCCCGGAAAAATCAGAGAGAGCGGCGGCGCGCGCCGCTGGCGGCGCGCGGTCTGATCCCATCATATTCCTGATTGCATGATTTTTGGTGGCTATCGAGCGTCGGCGTTGCCGGCGGACCGAATCCCGGGCGAGCGCGCAACAAGACGGCGTTTAGCGCGCCCGCAGGGCGTCGGCGCAGTCGCGCACCAGGGCCGGGCCGGCGTAGATCAGGCCGCTGTACAACTGCACCAGCTGGGCGCCGGCGTCCATTTTGACTTTGGCGTCGGCGCCGCGCACGATGCCGCCGACGCCGATGATGGGCAGGGCGTCGCCCAGCTCGGCCTTGAGC
>NZ_JANXMI010000017.1 GCF_025354735.1 Rugamonas sp. | reverse complement strand
ACTCGTTAAGATGAAACCAACCTCGCCAGGCCGTCGTGGCATGGTAAAAGTGGTGAACCCAGACCTGTACAAAGGTCGTCCGTTCGCTGCTCTGGTTGAGAAAAAATCCAAAACTGCTGGTCGTAACAACAACGGCCACATCACCACCCGCCACATCGGCGGTGGTCATAAGCAGCACTATCGCCTGATCGACTTCAAGCGTCAGAAGGATGGCATTCCCGCGAAAGTGGAACGGATCGAATACGATCCTAACCGCACCGCCAATATCGCCCTGCTGTGCTACGCCGACGGCGAGCGCCAGTACATCATCGCCACCAAGGGCATGTCCGTTGGCGACGCGGTGATGAATGGTTCGGAAGCGCCTATCAAGTCGGGCAACTGCCTGCCTATCCGTAACATCCCGGTCGGTACCGTGATGCATTGCGTCGAAATGCTGCCAGGTAAGGGTGCCCAGATGGCCCGTTCCGCCGGCGCCGGCGTCGTGCTGATGGCCCGTGACGGCACCTACGCTCAAGTGCGCCTGCGCTCGGGTGAAGTGCGTCGCGTGCACATCGAGTGCCGTGCCACCGTGGGCGAAGTCGGCAATGCCGAACACAGCCTGCGCAAGATCGGTAAGGCCGGCGCGATGCGCTGGCGCGGTGTTCGTCCTACCGTTCGCGGTGTGGTCATGAACCCGGTCGATCACCCGCACGGTGGTGGTGAAGGTAAAACCGCAGCTGGTCGTCATCCAGTGTCGCCTTGGGGCCAACAGACGAAGGGTAAGAAGACGCGCCGCAACAAGCGCACGACTTCCATGATCGTCTCGCGCCGCGGCAAGAAATAAGGGGTAGCACATGACACGTTCATTGAAAAAAGGGCCGTTCTGTGACGCCCACCTGGTGAAAAAAGTCGAAGCCGCGCAAGCTGCCAAAGACAAAAAGCCTATCAAAACCTGGTCCCGTCGTTCGACCATCATGCCTGACTTCATCGGCCTGACGATCGCCGTCCACAACGGCAAGCTGCATGTGCCGGTGTACGTCTCGGAAAACATGGTCGGTCACAAGCTCGGCGAATTTGCGCTGACCCGCACGTTCAAGGGCCATGCCGCTGACAAGAAGGCGAAGAAATAATGGAAACCAAAGCTATCCTCAAAGGTGTGCGCTTGTCGGATCAAAAGGGTCGCCTCGTCGCTGACCTGATCCGCGGCAAGAAAGTTGACGCTGCACTCAACATTCTGCAGTTCAGCCCGAAAAAGGGCGCGACCATCATCAAGAAAGTGCTGGAGTCCGCCATCGCGAACGCCGAGCACAATGATGGCGCAGACATCGACGAATTGTTCGTGAAAACGATCTACGTCGAAAAGGGTCCGGTCCTGAAGCGCTTCACTGCACGCGCCAAGGGTCGGGGTGATCGTATCTCGAAGCAATCCTGTCACATTTTCGTGACTGTCGGCAACTAAGGAGTCACGATGGGACAGAAGATACATCCAACAGGCTTCCGCCTTTCGGTTACCCGTAACTGGGCGTCGCGCTGGTATGCTGGCAACAGCAACTTCGCTTCGATGCTGAACGAAGACCTGAAAGCTCGCGCTTACCTGAAAACCAAGCTGAAGAACGCATCCGTCGGCCGCATCGTCATCGAGCGTCCGGCCAAGAACGCGCGCTTCACGATCTACAGCTCGCGTCCGGGCGTGGTCATCGGTAAAAAAGGCGAAGACATCGAAGTGCTGAAAGCGGCCCTGACCAAAATCATGGGTGTGCCGGTGCACGTCAATATCGAAGAAATCCGCAAGCCGGAAATCGACTCGCAGCTGATCGCCGATTCGATCGCCCAGCAGCTGGAAAAGCGCATCATGTTCCGCCGCGCGATGAAGCGTGCGATGCAAAACGCCATGCGTCTGGGTGCCCTGGGCATCAAGATCATGTCGTCCGGTCGTCTGAACGGCATCGAAATCGCCCGCAAGGAATGGTATCGCGAAGGCCGCGTGCCGCTGCATACCCTGCGCGCCGATATCGACTACGGTACCAGCGAAGCGTCGACCACCTACGGCATCATTGGCGTCAAGGTCTGGGTCTACAAGGGTGACCGCGCGCCGAACGGCGACGCACCAGTCATCGATACCCCGCCGGACGACAAAAAAGCCCGCGGCCCACGTCGTGACGACGGCAAACCAGCTGGCCGTCCGCGCCCAGCCGGTGCTGGCGTTGGCGCCGGTGCGAAACCATCCACAGCACCCGGTGCTGCACGTGTGCGTACCGCCGCTAAACCGGCCGTCGCCGCTGCTGCGCCAGCTGAGAAAGCAGGAGAATAATCATGCTGCAACCAGCACGCAGAAAGTATCGTAAAGAGCAGAAGGGCCGTAACACCGGCATCTCGCACAGCCGCGGCACCGCCGTGTCGTTCGGCGAGTTCGGTCTGAAAGCCGTCGCTCGCGGCCGTATCACGGCCCGTCAAATCGAGGCAGCACGTCGCGCCATGACCCGCCACATCAAGCGTGGTGGCCGGATCTGGATCCGCGTGTTCCCGGACAAGCCGATCTCGAATAAACCTGCCGAAGTCCGTATGGGTAACGGTAAGGGTAATCCAGAGTACTACGTTGCAGAAATCCAGCCAGGTAAAGTCCTGTACGAGATGGACGGCGTCGATGAAGCGCTGGCACGGGAAGCTTTCCGTCTCGCCGCCTCGAAACTGCCACTGGCCACGACTTTCGTCGTGCGCCAAGTTGGCCAATAACAGGAGTTGGATATGAAAGCAACTGAACTCCGCGGCAAAGACCAGCCAGCTCTGCAAAAAGAGTTGCATGATCTGTTGAAGGCCCAGTTCGGCCTGCGTATGCAAATCGCAACGCAGCAGCTGAGCAACACTTCGCAGCTCAAGAAGGTACGCCGCGATATCGCGCGTGTAAAAACGGTAATGAACACCAAGGAAGCCAAATGACCGAACCAGTGAACCAGCCGCTCAAGCGCACGCTGATCGGTAAAGTGGTGTCCGACAAAATGGACAAAACCGTTACCGTTCTGATTGAACGTCACGTCAAGCACCCTTTGTACGGCAAGATCATCATGCGCTCGAACAAGTATCACGCGCATGACGAGACCAACCAGGTCAAGACCGGTGATACGGTCGAGATCCAGGAAGGTCGCCCGATCTCCAAGACGAAGGCGTGGACCGTGACGCGTGTGGTGCAAGCCGCACAAACCGTTTAATTAAGTCTGCCTCCCGCCGGCGACGGCCGGGAGGTATTTTTAATTAGTTCTTGCAAGCCCGCAAATAGTATGTGATACTTGCGGGCTTCGTTCATGTAACGCCGCAAAGTGTCTGGCCACAGACGCAGAACGCGCGGTCAGTGCAGTACGAAGGTCAAGCACCCAAACAGTGGGCCCAGCAGGGCACTCTGGCGGGACCAAGACTGACCGCGGGTCTACATTGTGTGGATTCTTCGGCTTAAGTTGGGAAAGAGAATACTATGATTCAAACTGAAAGCCGGCTCGAAGTGGCTGACAATACCGGTGCCAAAGAAGTTATGTGCATCAAGGTATTGGGCGGCTCCAAGCGCCGTTATGCT
>NZ_JANXMI010000273.1 GCF_025354735.1 Rugamonas sp. | reverse complement strand
GACCACGGTTTCGAGAGATTCATTCGAAACCGTGGTCTGACCCCGAGGTCCGGCGCCCGCCGATCAGCCTACTTTTTCGTCACCGCCACCAATTGGCCGTCGCGCAGCTTGGCGTCCGGCGCCAGCACCAGCTTGTCGCCCGGCTTGACGCCGCCCACTTCCAACAGCTCGCCGATCTTGCGTCCCGGCGTCACCGCCACCTGCTTGACCTTGTCGCCCTCGACGACGAAGGCCACCGGCTTGCCGTCGCGCGTCGCGATGGCGCCCGCCTGCACCGCCGTCACGGCCGCACGCTCCGAGGCCGGCACCGGCTTCGATGAAAACGCCACCTTCGCGCTCATGTCCGGCAGCACCCGCGCATCGCGGTCGCGCTCTTGCTCACCGAAGCGCACCTTGACCAGCAAGGTCGCCTTGCTGCGGTCCACCGTCGGCACCATGCGCGAGACGCTGCCGGCCAGGCGCAGATCGGGGAAGGCGTCGAGCTGAATCTCGGCCGGCTGCCCGACGCGGATCTTGCTGATATTGGACTCCGACACGTCGGCCTCCACCTCCAGCGTATCCATGTCGGCGATGGTGACGACCGCGCCCTTGCTGTCGGCGGCCGACGAAAACGGCGTGATGTTGTCGCCCACGTTGGCGTTCTTGGTCAGGATCACGCCGTCGAAGGGCGCGCGTATCACGGTCTGGTCCAGCGCCACCTGGGCCACCTGCGCGTTGGCCTGCGCGGCCGTGATGGCGGCGCGGTAGCCGGCCATCGTCGCCTGCGCCTTGGTCACGCGCGCCTGCGCCGTGTCGTAGGTCGCGGCCGAGATGAATTTCTGCGCCACCAAGTCGCCGGTGCGCTTGAAATCGCGCTGGGCGTCGAGCAGCTCGGCCTGGCCCAGTTCCAGGTTGGCCTGCGCCACCTTGACGTTGGCCTGCGCCTGTCCCAGGCTGGCGGCGACGTCGCGGTTCTCCAGCCGCGCGACGATCTCGTTCTGCTTGACGTGGCTGCCTTCGAGCACGCCCAGCCACTCCAGCCGTCCGGTGGCCTTGGACGACAGCGCCGCCTTGCGCTGCGCGACGACGTAGCCGGTGGCGTTGAGCAGCGTGTAGTTTTGCGACGGGTAGGCCTGCGCCACGGTCACCGTCTCGACGCTGGCCTTGCCGTCGAGCTGCCGGCTGGCGACCATGGCGATGGCGAGCAGCGCCACGACGGCGGCGGCGATCTTGATCCAGCGCCGCCGCCGCGAGCGCCGGCCCGGTATCTGCGCCGTCGCGCCGCGTTCGATCTTGAGCTTGGAGATGTCGGGTGCTGTCACAAGGCGCCTCTGGTTTTTTTGACATGCAAACGATTATAGTGCCATACAAGTAAGCGGAAGTACGCGGAAGCAAGTGGCTCAATGTCGTTTCACATGGCGCGGCTGGCCGCCCCGTCTTGTTTAGTTGATGGCTTGCACGGCCAGGCGTAAGCCCATGGCGTTCAAAACAGCCCGCAAGGTCTTCAATGAGGGATTGCCCTGTTTCGACAGCGTGCGATACATCGTATTGGGGTTGGCGTCGGCACCTCGGGCCACTTCCCGTATCCCGCCGAATGCCTTACTGAGGGAGCGGAGGGCGAGCATTAAATCCACTTCGTCGCCGTTTGCAAGGACGTCATTGAGATATTCCGCAGCGAGGGCCGGATCGCTGCGGAACATGCTGACGGTCGCCTCCTCATGAGAGAGATCAGTTTTTTTCATTTCTTTTCTTCCAGTCGCGGAGTATTTCAATCGCCAAGTTAACGTCGTGATCTTGCGTCTGCTTGTTGCCGCCGCAAGTCAACAGGATGACGGTTCGATCAACGAAGGCATAATAAATTCGGTAGCCGGCGCCGACATCGACACGCAGCTCCAGTATGCCGCCGCGAACGGATTTCCGATCACCAGCCAATCCGGTTTCCAAACGCGCGACCCGCCGAATAACCGCAATTTTTGCCTGCCGATCACGTAAAGAATTTAACCACTCCTGATAGTGGTCTTTGCCTTGCCTGTCAAGATAGTGGAGTATGCGATACATATTAGCTTGTAGGCGATTTTTTGCCAGCAACCGAACGCGGTCATTCGCTCCAGGCTGGTAAGCGGGCAGGGTCGCATGAAGCGGAGGTGGGGGCATTGCGCGGTATCTGCTTATGGCGTCTACTTAATAGTGATTAGTGATTGCGCTACAATCCCGACTTTTCCGCGCGGCTCCCCACCATGACCATTCCGACTCCCATCCTGACCGCGCTCGACCGCGCCGACGTGTCGTGGCGCCCGATTCTGATCCTCGGTCTGGCAGCGATGGACCCGGCCTATCTGGACGAGCTGGCCGGCGACGACTATCTGCCGACCGAAAACCGCCTGTTCGCCGCCTTCGCGCTGCCGCTGGCGCAGGTGCGCTATGTGCTCGTCGGCGAAGGCCCGTACCCGCGCGCGGCCAGCGCCACCGGCGTCTGCTTCATGGACGGCGCGGTCGGCAGCCTGTGGTCGGACGAGCAGGGCGGCGGCTTGTCGAAGCCGGTCAACCGCGCCACGTCGCTGCGCAATTTCATCAAGATGCTGCTGGTGGCCGACGGCCAGCTGGCGCCCGACAGCACGGTCGGCGCCGCGCTGGCCGGGGTGGCGGCGCGCGCCCGCGACGGCGCGGCCATCCAGACGCTGCAACAATTGCAGCAAAAATTGACGGCCCAGGGTTTTTTGCTGCTGAACGCGTCGCTGGTGTTCCGCGCCCACGTGGCGCCGGTCAGGGATGCCCGGGCCTGGCTGCCGTTCTTCGAGACGGTGATGGCCGGCCTGGCCGCGCAGGCCGCCACGACGCCGACGCTGGTCCTGTGGGGCAAGATCGCCGAACAGTTGAATCGCTTGCCGGTGATGGCATCGTTCCCGCAGATCGCGGCCGAGCATCCCTATAACCTGAGCTTCATCGGCAATCGGGACATGCAGGCCCTGTTCGGCGCCATGCATCTGTTGCGGCCGCTGTAAGCATCCCGCAACCGCCGTGCAGCGTTCCCCCGGCGCGCCGCGGCGGGCGCCGACCTCATCCAGAGTAGGGCTGCTCCGACGCGGTTCTTTAAAGTTTGGTATACTTGACTAAATCGTTCAACTACTCAGGGTTTGAGGTGTAGTCGAAAGCGAGATTGTAGCTGAGTACAGCTGAGCGTAGCCGAGTTCAACAGTTAAACCGAGGTAGTGATGCGTCTGACCACCAAAGGCCGTTTTGCCGTGACGGCGATGATCGACCTGGCCCTGCGCCAGGGCAAGGGCCCGGTCACGCTGTCGGGCATCAGCCAGCGCCAGGCCATTTCGCTGTCCTACTTGGAGCAGCTGTTCGGCAAGCTGCGACGCCATGAAATCGTCGAATCGATCCGTGGTCCCGGCGGCGGTTACAGTCTGGCGCGCCGCGCCGACAAGGTGACCGTGGCCGACATCATCATCGCGGTCGACGAGCCGCTCGACGCCACCCAGTGCGGCGGCAAGGAAAATTGTCACGGCGCCGACGCCGCCACTGGCGTGCGCTGCATGACCCACGAGCTGTGGGCCACGCTGAATGAAAAAATGGTCGACTATCTCGATTCCGTGTCGCTGCAAGACCTGGTCGACCAACAGAAGCAAAAGAACGCCGAACAAAACGTGGTGGTGATGCACCGTAACCACGCCGCGCTTGGTTAATCAAGAAAGCATTGGAGTTATTAGATGAACGCCCCAGAAAAAAACGTCGCGCAGCTTCCGCCGGTCCACTTCCAGACCGCGCCGCACTTCCCGATCTACATGGATTACTCGGCCACGACGCCGATCGATCCGCGCGTCGCCGACCTGATGATCCCCTATCTGCGCGAGCAGTTCGGCAATCCGGCGTCGCGCAGCCATATGTACGGCTGGACCGCTGAAAAAGCCGTTGAAGAAGCGCGCGGCCACGTCGCCGCCCTCGTCAACGCCGACCCGCGCGAAATCATCTGGACCTCCGGCGCCACCGAGAGCAACAACCTGGCCATCAAGGGCGCGGCCCAATTCTACAAGTCCAAGGGCAAGCACATCATCACCGTCAAGACCGAGCACAAAGCGGTGCTCGACACGGTGCGCGAACTGGAACGGGTCGGCTTTGATGCCACCTATCTGGAGCCGCAGGACAATGGCTTGATCACCGTCGAGCAGCTGGCCGCCGCCATCCGTCCCGACACCATCCTGGTCTCCGTGATGCTGGTCAATAACGAGATCGGCGTGATCCAGCCCATCGACGCCATCGGCGAATTGTGCCGCTCCAAGGGCATCATCTTCCACTGCGACGCCGCCCAGGCCACCGGCAAGGTCGTCATCGACCTGCAAAAGACCAAGGTCGATTTGATGACCTTCACCGCGCACAAAACCTACGGCCCGAAAGGCATAGGCGCTTTGTACGTGTGCCGCAAGCCGCGCGTGCGCCTGGAAGCGCAGATGCACGGCGGCGGCCACGAGCGCGGCCTGCGTTCGGGCACGCTGCCGACCCACCAGATCGTCGGCATGGGCGAAGCCTTCCGCCTCGCCAAGGTCGAGATGGACAGCGAGATCGTGCGCATCAAGGCACTGCGCGACCGCCTCGCCACCGGCCTGCAGGAAATCGAAGAAACCTATATCAACGGCGACATGGAACACCGCGTGCCGCACAACCTGAACGTGAGCTTCAACTACGTCGAGGGCGAGTCGCTGATTATGGCCGTCAAGGACCTGGCCGTGTCGTCGGGCTCGGCCTGCACCTCGGCCTCGCTGGAGCCGTCGTATGTGTTGCGCGCCCTGGGCCGCAGCGACGAGCTGGCGCACAGCTCCATCCGTTTCACGATCGGCCGCTTCACGACCGAGCAAGACGTCGACTTCGCCATCGATTTGATGAAGTCGAAAGTACACAAGCTGCGCGAGCTGTCGCCGCTGTGGGACATGTTCAAAGAGGGCATCGATATCAGCTCGATCCAGTGGGCGGCGCACTAAGCGGCGCACCCGGTTTTGCGGCCCAGGCCACATCACGCATCAGAATTTTAAAATTTCAGGAGCATCAAAATGGCTTATTCAGACAAAGTGTTGGACCATTACGAAAACCCGCGCAACGTTGGCGCTTTCGACAAGGGCGATGACTCGGTCGGCACCGGCATGGTCGGCGCGCCCGCCTGCGGCGACGTCATGAAGCTGCAAATCAAGGTCGGCGCCGATGGCCTGATCGAAGACGCGAAATTCAAGACCTACGGCTGCGGCTCGGCCATCGCTTCGAGCTCGCTGGTGACGGAATGGGTCAAGGGTAAAACGCTGGACCAGGCGCTGGCCATCAAGAACACCCAGATCGCCGAAGAACTGGCGCTGCCGCCGGTGAAGATCCACTGCTCCATCCTGGCGGAAGACGCCATCAAGGCGGCCGTATTGGATTACAAAACCAAGCACGCGGTCGCGGCGTAAGTATCGTATCTATCTGCGCGCGCAGCGCAGCATCGTGTTAAGCCGGTTCCGCGCGGTTGCGCGGGACCGGGACGGAGAGAATGCATGGCAATCACACTGACCGAAAAAGCAGCGAAACACATCAACCGCTACATCGAACGGCGCGGCAAGGGCGTCGGCCTGCGCTTCGGCGTGCGCACGACGGGCTGCTCGGGTCTGGCCTACAAGCTGGAATATGTCGATGAAGCCGAGAGCGAGGACAGCGTCTTCGAATCGCACGGCGTGAAAGTGTTCGTCGATCCGAAAAGCCTGCCCTACATCGACGGCACCGAACTCGATTTCGCGCGCGAAGGCTTGAACGAAGGCTTCAAGTTCCACAATCCGAACGAGAAGGACGCGTGCGGCTGCGGCGAAAGCTTCCGCATCTGATGTTCCGCGATGACGACCGCTCACCGGTCCTCATCGTCTCGCGCGGTTTTTCCGCGCTGCTTTCACGTTTTTTCACGTTACTTTCTCGCTTCGCGCCGGCCTCCTGATCGACCCTGATCGATTTTGATCGACTTTGATCCAGCAGCGAACAGACCGCCCCGAACCATGCAAAACCATTTCGAGTTATTCCAGTTGCCGCCGCAGTTCGCGCTCGACGCGAGCGCGCTCGATGCCGCCTTTCGCGACGTGCAAAGCCGCGTCCATCCCGACCGGTTCGTCAACGCGACCGCCGCCGAAAAGCGCGTCGCCATGCAGTGGGCCACGCGCGCCAACGAAGCCTATCAGACCCTGAAAAATCCGCAGCGGCGCGCGCAGTACCTGTGCGAGTTGAACGGCATCGATTTGCAGACCGAGTCGAATACGGCCATGCCGATGGCCTTCCTGATGCAGCAGATGGAGTGGCGCGAAGAACTGGGCGAAGCCCGCGCCGGCAAGGACCTCGACGCGCTCGAAGCGCTCGACAGGCAGTTGCGCAACGAGCGCAAGACGCTGCTGGAACAAGTCGGCGCGCAGCTTGACGCCGCCGACTTTACGCAAGCGGCGCAAGGTGTTCGCGCGCTGATGTTCCTGGAGAAATTCGGGGAGTCTGTCGCACATTCATTCACGGAATTTGAAGAGTATCCATAGGGTATGAGCTCGCATCTCGTTCAGTTATGGGGATATGTCACCGACTTTTCAGGTCAGAATGCACTCTTGTTAGATCGCTTATTCGAGCTCACGAAGATTGCGGGCGCACTTGCCTCCTGCTTTGCGGTATATAAACTGAGGAAGATCGAACGGAAGTACCTCTTCAAGGCCACTTTGCCTGTGATAAAAAAGAACATCGATAAGGCGTTGGTGCAGATAAATAAGGGAGTATCTGATCACAATTCTGCGCGCGCGCAAATTAACGAAGCTCTGAATCATCTCTTGGTCGATGCAAAAAGTATCCGTGGCAAAGTGGGTGCTGATTCTAAAGTCGCGGCTGACAGCTTATTGATGGCAATAAGGAAAACGGGGTTGGGGCGACGTTTCTGGGAATTTGGCAGAGAGGTAATTAGTCCTGAGGTGCTGCTTGACATATATGGCAAAGGACGTGGGTTAATACGATCACTGGAAAACGAAGTCGGCGATATGAACTGGAGCGGCAAATGAACGACGAAAAACTTGAGCAGGCAATATTCCAGATTTTACGCATGACCCATTTGGGCGAGATCAAGTGGGTCAGAAGGTCGGCGCCCAGAAATTTGGGCATTGGTACAGACTCAGTGTTTTCATCTTATTTTGAAACGGAATATATGGGCCAGCGCTTGGCCTTGTATCAGCAACGATTTCGTTTTTTTTCCATTGAAATCGAGGCAGAGCGTTGGAGTGAGCGTGTGATACTAGCTTTGCTGACGGATGATGGTGAGCTGCAATTCGAATTTCCTCAATCATCGCAAGTTCATGATCTCTTTGAGACCGTGCAGTATAAGACTTCAAATGTCGACGGTTTCTTACAGAATTTACTTAACTCAAAGTCTTAAGATTGTAATTAGATGGCACTTCTGCAAATCTCCGAACCAGGCATGTCCACCGCACCGCACCAGCACCGGCTGGCGGTGGGGATCGATCTGGGCACCACCAATTCGCTGGTCGCCACCGTGCGCAGCAGCATCCCCGAAGTGCTCAACGACGAGGAGGGCCGCCCGCTGCTGCCGTCCGTGGTGCGCTATCTGCCGAACGGCCACGCCAACATCGGCTACAAGGCGCAGGCTGCGCAGACCACCGATCCGAAGAACACCATCGTCTCGGTCAAGCGCTTCATGGGCCGCGGCCTGCGCGACATCGCCTACGCGGAAAACCTGCCCTACGATTTCCAGGACGCGCCGGGCATGGTCACGCTGAAAACCGTCGCCGGCGTCAAAAGCCCGGTCGAGATTTCGGCCCAGATACTCGCCACCTTGCGCCAGCGCGCCGAGGATGCGCTGGGCGACGACCTGGTCGGCGCCGTCATCACCGTGCCGGCCTACTTCGACGACGCGCAGCGCCAGGCCACGAAAGACGCGGCGCAGCTGGCCGGCATCAACGTGCTGCGCCTGTTGAGCGAGCCGACCGCCGCCGCCATCGCCTACGGCCTCGATAACGCTTCCGAAGGCACGTTCGCGGTCTACGACCTCGGTGGCGGCACCTTCGACATCTCCATCCTCAAGCTCAGCAAGGGAGTGTTCGAGGTGCTGTCCACCGGCGGCGATTCCGCGCTGGGCGGCGACGACTTCGACCACCGCCTGTTCTGCTGGATCCACGAGCAGGAAAAACTGGCGCCGTTGTCGGACGAAGACACGGCCATCCTGATGGTGAAAGCGCGCGAAGCGAAGGAGCTGCTGTCGACCAAGGATGAAGTGACGGTCGACGCCATCCTCAACTCGGGCGAGGAAGTCCATCTGCGCGTGACCGCCCACACCTTCCACGACATCACCAAGCACCTCGTCGCAAAAACCATGAGCGCGATCCGCAAGGCGCTGCGCGACGCCGGCGTCGACGCCGACGATATCGACGGCGTTGTCATGGTCGGCGGCGCCACGCGCATGCCGCACGTGCAGCGCGCCGTCAGCGAATACTTCCACACCATCCCGCACGCCAATATCGATCCCGATAAAGTGGTCGCGCTGGGCGCGGCGATCCAGGCCAATCTGCTGGCCGGCAACCGCGCGCCGGGCGACGACTGGCTGCTGCTGGACGTGACCCCGCTGTCGCTCGGCATCGAGACGATGGGCGGCCTGGTCGAGAAAATCATCCCGCGCAATTCGACGATTCCTTGCGCCCGCGCACAGGAATTCACCACCTTCAAGGACGGCCAGACGGCGCTGGCCGTGCACGTGCTGCAGGGCGAGCGCGAGCTGGTGTCCGACTGCCGTTCGCTGGCGCGCTTCGAGCTGCGAGGCATACCGCCGATGGTGGCGGGCGCCGCGCGCATCCGCATCACCTATCAGGTCGACGCGGACGGTTTGCTGTCGGTGTCGGCGCGCGAGCTGCGCTCCGGCGTGGAAGCGTCGATCAGCGTCAAGCCGGCTTACGGCCTGGGCGACGACGACGTCGCGCGCATGCTGCAAGAGTCGTACAAGTCGGCCGACGTCGACATGGTCGCCCGCGCGCTGCGCGAAGAGCAGGTCGAGGCCGAGCGCATTTTGCTGGCCACGCAGTCGGCGCTCGATGACGACAGCGCCTTGCTGTCGGACGAGGAGCGCGTGTCCGTCGACGCGCTGATGCGGCGGGTGCGCGACGCTATCGCGCAATCGGCCACCGGCGCCATCGACCACCACGCCGTCAAGGCCGCGATCGAAGCGCTGGCCCACGGCACCGAGGAATTCGCATCGCGCCGCATGGACCGCAGCGTGCGCAGCGCGCTGGCCGGCAAGACGCTGGACCAGGTTATTTAAGCCGGCGCAAGCTCGCACCCATACAATAAATCAGAGGTATCAAGTGCCACAAATCGTATTCCTGCCCCACGCAAAACTGTGCCCCGAAGGCGCCGTCGTCGAAGCCGAAGCCGGCAAGACGCTGTGCGACATCATGCTCGAAAATGACATCAACATCGAGCACGCCTGCGAGAAGTCCTGCGCCTGCACCACCTGCCACGTGCTGGTGCGCGAGGGTTTCAGTTCGCTCAGCGAAGCATCCGACACCGAGGAAGACCTGCTCGACAAGGCCTGGGGCCTGGAAGCCGTGTCGCGCCTGTCGTGCCAGTCGGTGGTGGCCGATCAGGACCTGGTGGTCGAGATTCCGAAGTACACGATCAACCACGCCAGCGAGGGCGGTCACTGAGACCGGAGCCAGACATGAAATGGAGTGACATCACCGCGATCGCGGAAGCGCTGTTCGACAAATTCCCGGACATCGATCCGCTGACGATCCGTTTCACCGACCTGCATAACTGGGTCGTGGAGCTGGATGGTTTCGACGACGACCACACGCGCGGCGGCGAAAAAGTGCTCGAAGCGATACAGGCCGCGTGGATCGATGAAGCACGCTAAGCCAGCGGCCAAGCCGGTCGCCAAGTACACGCCGGTCCCCGAGACCACGAGCGCCGCGGCGATGCCCGAAATCCGCGAAGGCCAGTCGGTCGCGCTGCTGCAGGAGCTGCACATCCTGACGCGCGACGGCAAGATGAACCAGGACAGCCGCCGCAAATTGAAGCAGGTCTATCACCTGTACCAGTTCATCGAGCCGCTGCTCAAGGAGCTGCAATCGGAGGGCGATAACAATCGCGGCGTGTCGCTGGTCGACCACGGCGCCGGCAAATCCTATCTCGGGTTTATCTTGTACGACCTGTTCTTCAAGTCGCTCAACGACGGCTCCCGCATCTACGGCATCGAAACGCGCGAAGAGCTGGTGGCGAAGTCGCAGGAGCTGGCGAAGAAATTCAACTTCCCCGGCATGTCCTTCCTGCCGCTGTCGGTGGCCGAGTCGACCGAGTCGACGCTGCTGCCGGAGCGGATCGACATCGTCACCGCGCTCCACGCCTGCAACACGGCGACCGACGACGCCATCCATTTCGCGCTGAAGAAAAAGGCGCGCTTCATGGTGCTGGTGCCGTGCTGCCAGGCCGAAGTGGCGTCGGTGCTGAAGAAGAACAAGGGCAAGACGCTGGCGAAAAACGCGCTGACCGAAATCTGGCGCCATCCGCTGCACACGCGCGAATTCGGCAGCCAGATCACCAACGTGCTGCGCTGCTTGCAACTGGAGGCGCACGGCTATCAGGTCAACGTGACGGAGCTGGTGGGCTGGGAGCATTCGATGAAAAATGAACTCATCATCGCCAGCTACAAAAACCTGCCGCGCCAGCGTCCGACCGAGCGTTTGCAGGAAGTGCTGGAGACCTTGGGACTGGAAGAAATGGGCCAGCGCTTCTTCACCGAACAGGTGGCGAAAGCGGCGGCGCTTTAATATTCACAACGACAGGAGACGGTGGCACGATGAGTGATCTGAACGAGCAATGGTTGGATTTACGCAGCGACACCGTCACCCGGCCCAGCGCCGCGATGCGCGCCGCGATGCATGCGGCCGACGTCGGCGACGACGTCTACGGCGACGACCCCACCGTCAACCGCCTGCAGGATTACGCGGCCGATTTGTTCGGCCACGAAGCGGCGCTGTTCGCGCCCTCGGGCACGCAGAGCAATCTGCTGGCATTGCTGGCGCACTGCGGCCGTGGCGACGAATACCTGGTCGGCCAGGAGGCCCACACCTATCGCTATGAAGGCGGCGGCGCGGCGGTCCTCGGCAGCATCCAGCCGCAGCCCATCGTCAATCAGCCCGACGGCGGCATCGCGCTGGCCGACATCGACGCGCAGATCAAGCCGGACGATTTTCACTTCGCGCGCACACGCTTGCTGGCGCTGGAAAACACCATCGGCGGCCGCGTGCTCGGTGCCGACTACCTCAAGCAGGCCACCGACCTCGCGCACGCGCGCGGCCTGGCCACGCACCTGGACGGCGCCCGCATCTGCAACGCCGCCGTCCAGCAGGGCGTGAGCTTGCGCGCGGCCGTGGCCGGCTTCGACAGCGTGTCGGTCTGCCTGTCGAAGGGACTGGGCGCGCCGGTCGGCTCCATCCTGTGCGGCAGCAAGCTGCTGATCGCCGAAGCGAAACGCTGGCGCAAGATGCTCGGCGGCGGCATGCGCCAGGCCGGCGTGATCGCGGCGGCCGGCCTGTACGCGCTCGAGCACAACGTGGCGCGGCTGGCCGAGGACCACGCCAACGCCGCCTACTTCGCCGGCGAGCTGGCCAAGGTCAAGGGCATCACGGTCAGCACGCCGCAGACGAATATTTTTTATGTCGATATCCCGGCCGACGCCTGCAAGGGCCTGGGCGACGTGTTCGCGCTGACGCGGATCCGCGTGTCGATGGCGCCGCACCTGCGCATCGTCACCCACATGGACGCGTCGCGCGCCGATATCGACCGCGCCATCAACGTGTTCGGCGACTTTTTCGGCTGATTTCAAACCGCGCCCTCGGGCGGCGGGTACAATGCCGCCTGTCCCTTATTTTGAACTGACCCCATGACCGACTCCACCGCCGACAACACCGTCCGACTCGCCAAGCGCGTATCGGAAATGCGCCCCTGCTCGCGGCGCGAGGCCGAGCAGTACATCGAAGGCGGCTGGGTCAGCGTGGACGGCGTGCTGGTGGAGGAGGCGGGCGCGCGCGTCACCGAGCAGCAGCGCATCGATATCGCGCCCGACGCGACGCTGCTGGAAATCGTACCGGTGACGATATTGCTGCACAAGCCGGCCGGCTTCAACGCCGGCATCGGCGGCGAGGGCGCGCCGGCGCTGGGCTGCCTGAGCGCCGACTCGCACAATGCGGCGTCGCGCGGGCCGCGCTTCCTCAAGCGCCATCTGACCGGGCTGACGCTGACCAATCCACTGGGCACCACGGCCAGCGGCCTGCTGATTTATACGCAGGACTTCCGGGTCTCGCGCAAGCTGGTGGACGAGGCCTCGCGCATGGAGCAGGAGGTCATCGTCGAAGTGGCGGGGACGATCAGCGAGAACGGACTGGCGCTGCTCAATCACGGCCTGCCGTTCAACGGCAAGCCGCTGGCGCCGATGAAGGTCAGCTGGCAGAACGAGACGCGGCTGCGCTTCGCGCTCAAGGGCGTGCTGCCGGGGCAGATCGAACATATGTGCAAGATGGTGGGACTGAGCGTGGTGTCGATGAAGCGCATTCGTATCGGCCGCATCGCCATGGCCGGTTTGCCGGTCGGCGAATGGCGCTACCTGCAAGGTTACGAGCGCTTCTAAAAAAAGACCGCTCACGGTCTTTTTGACGTTCACGCTTGCGCGGCGACTTTCTTCTTTTTCTCCGGCGCCGGCAGCTGGATCAAACGGGTGCCGGTCAGGCGGTCGTGCAGGAACTGGCGGTCGCGGTCGAGCAGCGCCGTCGCGGCCCACGCCAGCACGCCGAGTCCCACCACGCCGAGCGCGGTCCAGTTCCTCAGCCCCAGCGCGGTATCGACGATCAGCGCGGGCAGCACCCACATCCAGCTCAGCAGATAACGCACCACGGCAGCCTGTAGCGACAGATGCGCCTGACCCGGCACCACGACCTTGATGCGCCAGGTTTTCATCGCCAGCGTCTGTCCCTGCACGCTCCATTGGTGGATGAAGTAAGCGCCGAGCACGAGGAAGGCCAGCGCTTGCCGCATGTGTTCGACCAGCGGCGTGTGGCTGGCGTGGGTGGCGACTTCAAAAATGAGGAAGGGCAGGAACAGCACGGCGAAGCCGAGCAGGATTTCATAGACCATGGCGATGAGCCGGCGGCCGATGGCTGGCGTGCCGGCCGCTTGCAGCTTATTTGTTGACATTGGCGGGCGTCGACGCGCTGGCCGGGGCCGACGATGCGGCGGCCGGCGCGATCACCGGCTGCACATTGGAGGCCGGCGGCAGCGGCGCCGAGCCGGCGGCGGGCGCCGGCGACACCACCGTCACCGGCGTCGACGCGGCGGCGGGTATCGACTGGCCGCCGGCGGCCGGAATGATGACGCCCGCCTTAATCGGCGGCACGGTCTTGACCTTGCTCTGGCTGGGCGTCGGCAGGTTGGCGACCTGTTTCTTGACGTTGGCGGCCAGTTTTTGCTTCTGTTCTTCCGGCAGTTGCTGGTATTGCTCCCACTGGGCCGACTTTTCGCTCGGGTCCAGCTTCTGGGTGCGGGCGTAGGTCTGGCGCACCTGGCGGCGCTGCTCCGGCGTCAGCGTGATGAATTCGCGCATGCGCTCGTGCAGGCGCTGCTGTTCGTCCGGGCTCATCGACGAGTAACGGTTGGCCACTTCCAGCCATTTTTTCTTGCGCAAGCCTTCCATCTTGTCCCACTCGGCGACCAGGGGCTCGAGCGCTTGCTGCTGCGCCGGCGTCAGGTCTTTCCACAGGGGTTTGTCGAGCGGGTTTTTGACGACGGCGTGCTTGCCGCCGGCGACGGCGGTCGGCTGTGCCGTGGCCGTGGCGGCCGTCGTCGCGGCCACCGGGGCCGCCGGTGGCGCCGGCTGGCCGACCCATGCCATGCTTGCGACTGCTGCTGCTATCAAAGCTGCTACGACGAGGCCCAATTTAGTCCGGCCGCTTACACGCGCCATCGTTATTGCTCGCTTCGGTTGGCGAGGTAGGCGTTGAAGCCGTGGTCCAGATAGGCCGACAGCGGCAACTCATCGGACAGCACGGCCGCGTCCAGTTCGGCGATCTCGGCGATGCGGCGCTGCTGTTCGTGGTGGTAGATGCCGCCCATGCCGATGACGAGCGCCAGCAGCGGGATGATGACGCTCAGCCGCGTCATCCACGAGAATTGTTCGGCGCCGAAGAAGCGCCCGCCGAGGCCGCCGCCACCGGCCGTGGCCGTGACCAGCTGGGCCTGGGTGACGCGCAGCGGCGCGTCGGCCTTTTTGCGGGCCAGGGCGGCCTGGCGCGCGGCGGCGAGGCGGTCGGTGATCGAGGCCGGCAGCGTGTCGAGCCGCTCGTTCAGCGCGTGCCGTACTTTGTAGGCGAAATTGAGATCGTCGGTGTTCATAGTGTTATTCCCTTGGCTTTGAGCGTTGCAGCGAGAGTGTGTGTTGCGCGGGAGCAATGCGTTTTCACGCTGCCTTCCGAGCAGCCCATCGCTTCGGCTGTTTCAGCCACGTCCATATCTTGCCAGTAACGCATAAGGAAGGCTTCCCGTTGACGCGCCGGAAGTTTTTGTACCTCCTCGTCGATCAGTTGCAGCATTTGCGCGCGCTCGACCTTGTCGGCGCTCGACTCGGACGCTTCCGACCCCTGTTCCGCCTCGTACGATTCGAGTATATCAAAATCCTCATGGTCGCCATTGGACGGCGCCATGCCGGAAAACAGGCTGACCCAGGTGTTTCTGACCTTTTCGCGACGGAAATAATCGAGGATGGTGTTTTGCAGGATGCGCTGGAACAGCATCGGCAGTTCGGCGGCCGGCTTGTCGCCGTATTTTTCGGCGAGCTTGATCATCGCGTCTTGCACGATGTCGAGCGCCGATTCGTCCTTGCGCACGGCGTAGACGGCCTGTTTGAACGCGCGCCGCTCGACGTTTTCGAGAAAGTCGGATAATTCTTTGTCTGTTGCCATGCGTCGTGGAGCGTGCTGCCGGAATGCAGGAGTGGGTGGGGCCGGGGCGGCCGGGGTTTTGCCGGGTTTATGTTTGTAACGATTTGTGAACTGACGGCATGCTAGCAAATATTGGCCGTTTCTGCACCGTTTTACATCGCTTTTGGCCCGGGGCGCACCAGAAGTGCCGTTTTTGCACGGTTTTTCGCGCTTAGTTCTTGCCCAAACCGGTGCGCCGGTGTACCGTATGGGACGCTTTGAACACCCCAAAGCTCTATGGTCTGGTCGCTGCCGGCACACAACGCCGCCACCGACACGACGCGCTTTCATATGTAGGCAGTTTGCTCTAACCCGCGCCACAAGCGCGAGAGGTACGCACAACCGCTACAGAAAATCCGGCCAAACGAGCTTGCGTTGAGCGCCGTCTTGCACGCTACCTACGGTGGGCGGAAGGGACGATGCGACCGCATCAAAAAGGGAAGCAAGGAATCGCTGTAGCAATAGGCATACTTCGTCAGGAAAGAGCATCCGATCAATCTCCCATGGACCTTGAAAGGAATGTTTCATGAATACCGAAGCAACCGCATCACAAGGAGCGAACACGCTCACAGGCGCTGAAATACTGGTGCGCTGCCTGGCCGAGGAAGGCGTAGAACACGTCTTTGGCTATCCGGGCGGAGCCGTACTGTATATCTACGACGCCATCTTCAAGCAAGACAAATTCCAACACGTCCTCGTGCGTCACGAACAGGCCGCAGTGCATGCCGCCGATGCGTACTCGCGCAGCTCGAATAAAGTTGGTGTCGCGCTGGTCACGTCCGGTCCGGGCGTCACCAATGCCGTGACAGGTCTTTCCACCGCTTACATGGATTCCATCCCCATGGTCGTGATCTCGGGCCAGGTGCCTAGCCACGCCATCGGCCAGGATGCCTTCCAGGAATGCGACACGGTCGGCATCACCCGTCCCGTGGTCAAGCACAATTTCCTCGTCAAAGACGTCAAGGATTTGGCGGAAACCGTCAAGAAAGCCTTCTTCATCGCC
>NZ_JANXMI010000257.1 GCF_025354735.1 Rugamonas sp. | reverse complement strand
AGTGGCCGCGTGCGTTCTTTGAAATGACCGGTTGAAAATTTGTGTCCATAATCAGAATTTGTGGGCACAAATGCTGTGCCAAAATTCGATCATGGAGGACGCTGGTCATGCAGTCCAGACGGCGCTGGGAAGACGCTTACGCCCCAAGTCCCATGGAGCTGTAAAGTCGGTAGCCCTGTGCGTCCAGCAGCATCTGGGTCTTGACGGTTTTGAGCAGTCCTACTTCGATAAGCGACGGTTGCCGCTCGGTAGGGACTTCGCTGTGCAGCAAAAACTGGTCATCCGCAATGGAGTGCGGAACGCTGGGTTCCAGAATATCTTCCACGCAGGCCGTCGGCGCCTGTTGGGTCGGGAACACGTAACCCATAATGTCGTCCAGCGGTAGGCCCAAACGCGTTGCCACGATGAAAGAGCGTTCGCGGCTTTGCGCCACGCCAAAACCGGATGCGTTCAGCGTGCGATGCTGCACGCGGTAGCCTGCACGCATGAGCGTCTGGCGGACCACCTCGGCATCTGCCCCCCCGTCATGCGTAAGTAGCTGGCGGGCGCATTCGATGATGACTACCTTGGCGTCAATTTCACTCACTAGCCGCAAGGAGTGCTGGTAGACATCTTTTCGCACCGGGTCGGCAAGCCCGTGGTGTTTGCCCGCTGTGGAAAACGCCTGGCATAGCAGGCCCAAGGTCAGGATGTCGCAATGGTGTTTCGTGCCGTCCAGCGTGCACAGATCGTCGTGCATGTCGCGCGGCTTGACGTTTTTCTGGTAAACACGGCGGGCTTCCGGGTCGATTTCGCAGGCAAGCACCACCTCGGCGCCAAGGCTGGCCAAGCCCAGGCCAAAGCCACCCAGACCACCAGAGCACAAGTCAATCACCGTGGTGCCATGAAGGATCAGCGTCTCATCATGCTCGCGGGTTTGGAGAACAGCTTCGGCGGCCCAGGTTTCCACGGCCTGCACCTTCTTACGCCATTCCGGCGTTTGGACAAGCGCGCCGAGTTGCTGGCGGATTTTCCCCAGGCCGGTATCAATGCCATGCTCGACTGCCTCGCTGCGACTTTGGTAGACGATGGAGCCGGCGTGCGGCTGCAAGCCATCATACGGCAGGTGGCCGGATAGGCTGCCCCAAATGGGTTCCGCAATCCACTGACGGTCGCCCAGGCAATGGGCCTGGATTGTCAGGTGGATGCCATTCCCTGCTGCCGGGCGGTCCACGACGAAATCAGGGGCTTCTACAATGCCACGAGCGTTAAAGTGCGAAGCCACAGAAGCCGAAACAGCGGCAGAGGATTTTTTTAAAGATGGAATTGCGCTTTGCGGCGCAAGGTTGACTGACAGGTTGAGCTTTCACGCCGAATCTCCGAACGGAAGCCATGGCTAGCTACGCCATAGCTCGTTCGGACGCCGGTTTCGCGGCAATGACCGCTAGCGGCTCTCTCAGCGGCAGCTGAGGCTCATTTTCGACAGCCCGTCCAAGGAAGAATCTCCCCGCCTTTCGGCTACGCTGTATCGAGTAGGGATTAACCCAAATCTAGTCCGGTCCTGCTTGTCCCGAGAGTTTCTGCCATCTCTCGGGGGGCGCTTCTGCCAATCGACTGACTAGCTTTGGGGCCGGGATGCACCAATTTTAATTCAGGTAATTTATTTGTGCCTGTTTCGGCGCCGCGACGCACTTAAATTTTTTTCCACAATAAGTTAAGAAAACCACAGGCTAATGGTTCGAGGCGAATCGTTCCTATACCAAATTGGTTTAAGTACGGTTCGCCAGGTTGTGTTGCTGCATTACGCAAGTTTTTGGGCGATCTGCTGGAATACATCCCGACCCTGCCCATCGCGCTCGACGGCGAACAGGAACAGGCAGCGGCCACCGCTTGATTGTTCCCACTGATGCCCCACCTGCTGCTTTTCGCGCGAATCGTCGTTGGTTTTGTAGGGTTCGCCCTTGTATTCGACGGCCAGCACGCGGTCATCGGTCAACTCGGCCACGAAGTCGGGATAGAAATAGTCCGTGGCGGTCGGCAGCCAGAACGAGAAATTTTCCTGTCGTTCGATGTTGCGCACCCGCTGCTTGACCTTGGGGTGAGCGTCGATGCTCTGCGCACAGCGGAACTCTTCGGCAACCGCCCCGGCCTGGGTCTTTTCGCGCAAGTCGTGAATCACGGGGTAGAAGTGTTTTGAAAACTCATAGCTGCCCTGATACATTTGCCGCGCAGGATATTGGCCAGGATGGTAGTGGAAGCTGTAATGCGCCAATTCCTCGATTCCTGGAACAGCCATTTCCATCAGTCTGCCCTGGAATCCTTTGGCCATGGCAATCTGGCGCAGCCGCTTGACTTCTTTGACCAGCGCCTGCGCCAACTGGAAGCGGGCGCGAACAAGTGCGGTCAGCGTGAAGCCGCGCTCGGCGATTAGGTGGGTAATCATCTTGACCAGATACGCTTGCATCTGCGCCTGCCCGATGTCGCTCTGGCGCACTTCCACGTCCATCCACCGAATCAAGTCCTGCTGACTGGTGTGGCTCACGGTTTCATTGAGTAAAAGCTGGTGGGCGTCGGTATGCTTATAGGTAACTTTGGCACCATTGACATCAATCTCGAACGAGTTGACGGTCTCGGTGATGCCGAACCCGGCAAGCTGCACCTGCTGGTCCAACAAGCTCCAATCGCCCAAGTTGGAAAGCGTTTCGCGCTCCACCACTTCGAGATGGCCATCGAGGTTCAGGCAAAGCTGGGGGATGGCGGCAAAGTCCAACCCCAACTGTGCTGGGGCTCGCATGGCTTGGCGCACCGCCCGGTGGGCGTCGAACTGCTCCTTGACCTTTTCGCGCGCCTTGGCAGGCATGGCATTACTGATGAATGCCTCGGCCTGCGCCAATATCTCGCTGCTGACTTCGCCATTGAGCAAGACTGTGGCGCCTTGCGTGGTCTGCATGACCCGCACGACCTGCCTCAATTCCTCGGGCCAGTTCTGCGTGTCCGGTGCCTGCGGCAGGTCGATGTGGCAATCCGGCATAGCTGGCGTGGCAGCACCACCTGTGCGGGCGGCGGCTGGTGCGCCGCCTTCGCCTCCGGTCAGCGGCAGCGATTGCTGGGGGATGATGAACGAGGCCGTTTCCAACCGCTCAAAGCCCATGTTCTGCACCATGCGGTCTTTGAGCGTGGCCGCGGCCTGCGCGAAGTTGTCGGCCACGATGTGAGCGTAGGCACGGTTCAGCGAGTCCTGTGTCCGGTTCTTTGCATACGGCATGCGCAGCACACATAGAAAAACAAGCATGCTGACACTTAAATCATACCAACAGACCGCATTGTCGGTGCTAACCCAGTTCCTGACAGATAAGTACGACACTTCGCCCCGTCGTGTCGGACACAATGGGGCGTGGTGCTCAGTCCACCATGTTTTTTCGGATGTAATCGTTCCACCATCCCTTGGCATATTGCAGCTTGTCGATGTCGATGAACGGGAAATCGAGTGCGCTAAAACCTTCCTTGGCTTGCAACTCGACTGCGGCCTTGCTGCGCCGGTAATGGCGGCCCTTGATGCTCTGGTTTTTATGTCCAGTCCACTGATCGGCGCGCACGTCGTCCATGTTGTCCACGCTCAGCATCTCGCACACGGTGTCGCGGAAGCTAACGGATACCGAGAGAACGGACAAGCTCGCGCTGACCCAGAGCAAGGGCTAAACGATCAGGCAGAACGATGCGGAAATAGTAGATGCCGTGTCGGGAACGGCGCAAATACGAGGGCAGTAGCATGGTCAAACCTCAGTAGAGGTGGACCACCTGCATGGAGCACCGGCAGTGCGCCGGATGCGAAAAAGCCCTGCAAAAACAGGGCTTTGGAGTCTTGGTGGCCCGGGGCGGAATCGAACCACCGGCATACAAGCGACCACACCGCCCAGCAAGGCCCAGCCAAGGACAGCCCTTGGCATCGGTGACCGTCGCGTGTAGGAGAGGGGCCCAGCGGGCAACGGAAGGGGCAATCGCCATGCACGACAGTGGGGCAAGCTTACTCAGAATCGTGATGCTCGCTCCCGAACCATGGGCGTCGCCAGCGTCACGGGGGTAATGGGGGCGAGGCCGCCGGCTGCCGAACTGCTCATATCCCTGCCAACCCTGTGATCCCTGCCATCCCTGCGGTCCCTGCCGACCCTGTGATCCCTGCGGTCCCTGCCATCCCTGCCGACCCTGCCCACCCTGCCGACCCTGCCACTGGTAGAATAAGCTCGATTAATACAGGAGACGAGCGCATGGCGATAGTGCAGGAGATCGAGGCGATCCGCGCCGGAATTAAGGCAGGCCGATTCCCCAACGAGGCGTCAGTATCACAGGGGATTGTGCTTAGGTTACTCAATGCTCTTGGCTGGCCTGCCTATGATACGGATGCCGTATGGCCGGAATATGCGCTCGGTGGTCGTCGAGTCGATTTTGCTCTGTGCAGCCCTCCGTCTAAGCCCATCGCCTTCATTGAGGTCAAGCAGATCGGTCAAAGTGACGGAGCTGAGCGACAGCTCTTTGAGTATGCATTCCACATTGGCGTGCCTATGGCGATCCTCACCGACGGTCGGGAGTGGAACTTTTTCTTACCCGCGCGAGCAAGGTGACTATGGTGAGCGTAGGGTGTACAAGCTGGATAGGATCGCCGCGGAGCAACGGAGGTCGAGAAATGAGTGATGGCGGCAGCTCGCCGCTTGCGCAACGGCCTAGCGACGCAGCAAATCGATCACCTTTTCGATCCGATATGGTTTTGCCACAAACGGTTCGCTGTGGCCGGCGTTGTCCAATAGTGCGAGTGCCGTAAAGCCGGAGGTGAGCACGACGCGAACTTCCGGGTACAGGTCATGAATCGTGCGCGCCAGTTCGAGTCCTGTAATGTTGGGCATCATAATGTCCGAAAACACGGCATTGATGGATGGATCCTGTTCAAGCAAGCTGAGTGCTTGCGTTGCCGAGTACGCAACGACGACTTCGATGCCGTTACTGCGCAGGAGAATTTCTGCCACATCGGCCAGGTCTTGATCATCATCGACCACCAGCACCTTGAGCTGCTCGGCGCCGATGGCGTCATCAGGCGCCGAGCGTGCATTTTCGGATGCAGCCGCACTTGGGAAAGTGGGTGGCCTGACGGGGGAGAAACTGGTGAGTGAGAGTTGCATCATAGTCTTCTAGAGAGTCTTGCGATGCGAACGGCTACCCAGTTAAATCGCGGCGGTGGTTTCGCCTGCGAATTGCGGCATCGTGACGACGAAGGTGGTTCCATCGTCAGGGCTGGATGCTACATTGATGCTTCCGCCGTGCGCAACAGCAATTTCGCGCGATATGAACAAACCGATACCAAGGCTGGTATTTTCAGTGTAGGGTTCGGCGGCATCGTTGAGCCGGACCAGCGGTTCAAAAATAAGCTTCAGCTTATTGGCCGGGATCACCGAACCGCGATTATTCACCGTGAAGCTAATTTGTTGCCCGGCAGAGGACACCGCCACCCTGACTGGCGCGTCAGCTGTTCCGTGCTGGACGGCGTTACCAATCAGGTTGGATAACATTTGCGCCACGCGGCTCTCGTCGAAATAAGCGTCGAGATGGCCGGGGACGCTGAGCTCAATCCGGGATTCCGGAAATGCCCCGCGCACTTCGGCGACGATGTGATCCACCGCCGCTAGCAAATCGCTGCGTTTCGCGTGGATGGGAATGCCAGCGCCCAAGTGGGTACGGGTGAAGTCGATCAGGTCACGCACCAGGTGACTCATGCGTTTCGCGCTGCGCAGCATGCGCTTAGCCATCACCACATATCGCTCGGGGATATCAGTTGCATGCACCAGCATGCTGGTGCCGCTCACCAGCGCACCGAGCGGATTGCGCAAATCGTGCCCCAGAATGGCGAGGAACATGTTTTGCGAGTTGTTCAACAACGATTCGTAGCGGGCTACCGATTCCGCCAGGGCCTGGTCGACAGCCTCGTTAAAGCGGGTGATATCGCTGAGCTTTACGACGTGATCCTGCGTCGGCTCACGGCCCCACAGCGTCAGCACGCTGGAACGCAGCGCGCGATATTCCGATACCAACTGCACCACCGTATAACCGGAAAGCAGGCGCGCTTCGGCGTGAGTCTCCGGTATCGTGTCGTCCGGCTGGCGTGGTGCCAGCCCCATCGATTTTGCGTCACGCTGGCGGTTGCTCTGGGGCGCATCCATGTCCGCTGCGAAAACCAGTAACATCTGATGCGCATGGTCGCGTAAATCCCTGTCGTCCATCGTAAGGGCCGGCGGCTCGATGGTGCGGGCAAAATCCTCCCATGCCACAAGGATTGGTTCGATGTTCTTGCGGATGAAATCGGCCAGCCGGATTTGTGTCATTGCAGACCAACCTTTTCGATAAAAACTGATGCAGCCTTTGGCAGCCAAACTGGCAGAAATAGTACTAAAAGGATTCTACTCTTTTAACTACCGTAGCGGCGTGGACGTCACCACCAGTGTTCACGTAGCGACGTAAGGCAAAGCCATTGACAGTCCTTTCTCAGGCGCCACGCAGCTTTTTCGCCAGATCGGCGAGCCGATAAGGTTTGCTCAATAAGGAAAAATCGCTCAAGTCGCCGTATTCCGACAGTAGCGCCGGCAGGGCATATCCCGAAGCCAGGATCACCTTGAGCTTGGGATAGCGTTGCTGGGCAGTGCGCGCCAGTTCGATACCGTTCATGCCGTTGGGCATCATCACATCGGTAAACAGAATTTCGATGTCTTGCATGCGGTTGAGCATGAGGAGGGCATCGTTGCCGTTGCTTGCGGTAAAAACCTGGTAACCCATGGTGCTGAACAGTTCGCTCGCTACCGTCATCAAGTCTGCTTCGTCTTCGACGATGAGTACCCGTTCGGCAACCGGCTCGGCATCGGGCGTCAGCGCCTCGGCCTGCGCCACGATGGGCAGGAAAATGTCGACTGTCGTGCCTAGGCCCGGCTGGCTTTCTAGCGTTACATCGCCGCCGGACTGGGCAATGAAGCCGTAGACCTGGCTCAGACCGAGTCCTGTGCCTTTGCCGACATCTTTGGTGGTAAAGAAGGGCTCGAAAGCCCGCGCAATCACTGCCGCGCTCATGCCGGCGCCACTGTCCTTCACGGTGGTACGGACATAAGGCCCGGCTGCAAGCTGCCCAACCTGGCCGGCGAGTAGCTCGACGTTGGCGGTACTGAAAAAAATATTGCCACTGTCTTCCATCGCATCCCGCGCATTGACCACCAGATTGAGCAACGCGGCCTCGAAACGCGTCGCGTCGATCGCTACATTGCCGAGATTGGGCGCCAAGTCAAACGTGTACGCGATGCCCGAGGCGCCGGCCCGGCGCAGCATGGTTTCAAAGCCTTCGATCAGGTCGTTGAGATTGTAGTTGTCCACTTTGAGCGGTTGCTGACGCGCAAACGATAACAACTGCTGGGTAAGCGTGACGCCGCGATTGACGGCCCGGTGCATTCCTTCGAGCAGACGGCGGTCTGCTGTTTCGTGCAGACGTATGCCCAGAATATCCAGACTCGACGACAACACGGCCAGCAGGTTGTTGAAGTCGTGTGCGATACCGCCCGTCAACTGGCCGATGGCTTCCATCTTCTGCGATTGAAACAGCGCCGCGTTGGCGCGTTCCAGGGCCTCGGCAGCAAGTTTTCGCTCGGTGATATCGCGGGTAACCTTGGCAAAACCCAGTAATTTTCCGGCGGGATCGTGAATCGCATCAATGACCACATGGGCCCAGAACTGCGAACCGTCCTTGCGCACGCGCAAGCCTTCCTGCTCGTAACGGCCCACCGTCAGCGCCACGTTGAGTGCGTGTTCGGGCACGCCTTTGGCGCGGTCGGCCTCGGTATAAAAACGCGAAAAATGGGTGCCGACGACATCGTCGAGCTGGTAGCCCTTGATCCGTTCGGCGCCGGAATTCCAGTTGGTCACGGTGCCGGTCGGCGACAACATGTAGATGGCGTAGTCCGTCACGCCTTGCACCAGCAGGCGGAAGCGTTCCTCGCTGTCGCGCAAGGCCAGTTGCGCAGCGCGCTGCTTGGACATGTCTCGGGTGATCTTGGCAAAGCCGATCAGCTGGCCGCCGTCGTCGCGGACGGGATCGATTACCACGTTGGCCCAGAAATGGGTGCCGTCCTTGCGCACGCGCCAGCCCTCGGCTTCGAACTTGCCCAGTTCGCGTGCCTCCTTGAGCGCCCGCACCGGCACGCCAGCGGCGCGCTCTTCGTCAGTGTAGAACAGGGAAAAATGCCGACCGATGATTTCCTCGGCGCGATAGCCCTTGAAACGCTCCGCACCGGGATTCCAGCTGGTGACATGGCCTTCCAGATCGAGCATAAAGATCGCGTAGTCATTGATGCTGCCGATCAGTAACTGGAAACGGCGCTCGGAGGAATTGTCGTTACTTACATGGTCTTTGAACATACTTTACTTTCTGCTAGGCTGCCTCCGATTCAAGCTGACCCGGCCACCCGATCTTGAACCTATAGATCCTGCGATGATACCAATGATTGCGATCAGTTAGCGTATCGAAACAAAACGTAAAGGAACACAATGGCCACAATACATCCGGCATCGGGACACACCCTTCGGTTGATTTTGGGCGACCAGATTAATCTGCAGCACCGCTGGTTCAGCGAAACCGATCAAGCGACTATCTACGTCCTGATGGAAGTACGGCAGGAAAGATTACGTGCTCCATCACGCCCAGAAAATTCTGGCGATCTTACCGGCGATGCGCGATATGGCACGGCAGTTACGCAAGGACGGCCTCAAGGTGCATTACCTGGCGATAGACGACGCCGGAAATCAGCAGTTCATCTGCGCCAATATTGATGCGCACTACCAGGCGGTTGCGGTCGAATACCAGGCGCCCGATGAGTGGCGGCTGGATCAGCAATTGTACGATTATGGACGCCGCTCGACTATCCCATGGCGCATGGTCGATAGCGATCATTTCTATGCGGTGCACAACCCCGCTGCCGATATATTTTCCCGCCACAAGCAATGGCGGATGGAGTTTTTTTAGCGGCAGATGCGGATCAAACACCAGATACTGATGGAAGACGCCAAGAAGCCGGTGGCGGTCAGTGGAATTTCGATCACGACAACCGCAAGCCGTGGTGCGGCCAGCCCGCCGAACGCGCGACGCGCGCAGCGTGCATGATCACTCCGCCTTATGGGCAACCATCGTCGCTGCTGGCGTCAATAGCTCCGGCAATCCCAAGGCCGACCAACTACCTTGGGCGTTGAACCGGCAAGAGGCGCTGCAACAGCGACTGTTGGTTTCAGCGCGCAGGCGCAGGACATGCTCGGCAAACTAGATTTTTTGTGATACTTATAGTGCCGGCCTAGCCCGGGATAATCAAATGCGCATGCGAAAAAATCGGACCACCCGAACAAGCTCTGTAAGCAATGCAATCTGCCATTTACATGGCGAAAAAAATGGGAAAAAGTGTGGAACGAAGTCCAATATTGTTCTTTGGGCTGACCGGCTGAAATATGATAAGTCGCTGTAGCGGCTAACCCGAGACACTCGCTTGGGACATCGGAGCAGGGCTAGATTTTTGTAGCGCGGAGAACTGTATTTCGGCTTTGCGTGCCTCGATGGCGGCGCCCAGCGCGTCCAGATCCAGTTTGGCTTTGCGGGCCTTGGGAAACATGTCACTTTCTTCTTCTTGTACATGATGTTCGATCTGTTCGGACAGCACTGTTATTTGGGCATCATATAAATCCTCATCAGGATTCATTGCCAGTATCTGATCAATAAGTTCCTTGGCTGAGGCGTGTTCGACCGTTGCCTCATCAACGAGATCGTTGTCTCCAGTGGCTGCCCGAACGGCAGGGTAAAAGATTTCTTCTTCGGCCATCGCATGCTTTGTCAGTTCAAGACAGATTTGTGTTGCAACCCGCTTTTTGCTAACGCGTGAGCGGTCGCTGAGCGCTTCATACTGCTCAAACATCGCCTTAACGTTCTTGTGATCTTGCGTTAGCAGGTCGATGGCATCGATGCGGTCGGAGGTCCTTGCGGAGCGCGCGGTTCCAGCAGTCGTAGTTTTCGAAGGTGTCGTCATGATAGGAGTCCTAGAAATCTGACGCGCCGGAGCGCGTCCGTCAATCTATCAAAAAGATGAATATGGGCCACCTCTTACTTAGAGCGAGACCCGGAGTCCGAACCCGATTTGCCGCCTCCAGACGACGCCGACGAGCCCGTATCGCTGGACTGCTTGCTGCCTTGTCCGCTGGCGCCTCCCTGGTTACCGTCTTCCTTACCACGGGAGCCGTTTTCGCCTGCACCGCTTTGCGAGTTGCCATCATTCTTGTGGCTCATCGCGCCAGCTTCACGTGCTTCCTGTGATGTGAATTCGTGAGCATTGCCGGAAGCATGGGCAGCGCGCCCGCCTTCCGCTGCGATTTCACGCTGTTGGGCCGGGTCCATAGATGCGAAGCCCCGGTTGCTCGTGTCGTCGCTCTGCGACGAGTGAGCGTTGCCGCCCTGGTTGCTGCCGCTGCCTTGCGACTGCTTGCTGTCCGACTGCGACCCGCTGCCAGATTTGTTATCGCTACCTTTGTTTCCGTTGTTTGATGTGCTCATGTTAATCTCCAATATGGTTAGCGATCATTCTTATGGCTTTGGCGACCCGCAGCCGCATGCTGCTCCCGCGTGCCGCCCCGCACACCGCCGGAGTTGCCACCCGACGATGCGTCGGACTGTTTGCCGCCCGATGAAGAAGATTTGGTGCCGGAAGAAGAATCGGACTGCATGTTCCCCGACGAAGACGACTTGCTGCCCGACGAAGAGTCGGCCTGTTTGCTGCCCGAGCCCGAACCGCCCGACGATTCGTTCGTATCGTCATTCTTGTGACTCTGGCGACCAGCCGCAACATGCTGCTCGTGCGTACCACCCTGGCGGCCGGTTTGCGACCCGGAACCAGAGCCGCCTTGAGCTGACTGCTTGCTATCGCTGTCGCCCGCGGAGGATTTGGAGGACGAAGCGCTGTTTTTGCTGCCAGTGTTGGAATTCGAAGTCATGATATCTCCTAAAAGTTAGCGTCGCTCCCGAAACGTTTGCTCCGGGATGAGTAGCCATCATGACTGCGCTTTGGTAACCGCAGAATAGGAGCACAGCGGAAGGGAGCGTAGGACCATTCTTAGTGCACTAACGAACATTCGTAATGATAGGTAACGAATAGATGCGCGTGCGGCGGAGCACAATGCTGATCGGTACGTGTGACAGGTTGAGCGCCACGCACTTCGACAAATCTATCTATTTTATGGCGAACGTAAAATGAAATTACCCACTCCCGGGGCACGCTACGAGTTGCTGGTTGCGCGACGAAACGAAAAAATGGCACGATCCCCGCAATCCTATGTACGCGGCAACACCACACGTTACTATGATTGGTTTCCTCACCTGAACGTCACTTCAGTCGCAGAGGAGGGTAAAAGCTGGTTTGGCTTTCGATCTGAAGTGCCATTCGACGAGGGCGATAATTTGCTTTTTCGTCGGGCAGCAAACTGGGCGGCAGAGTCTGCGCGTGCCGGGAATGGACCGACACAAGGAGTTTTAGCTGTAGAAACAAAAACGCCAACCTGCATGGGTTGGCGTTCTCTCTGAAGCATTCTTGGTGGCCCGGGGCGGAATCGAACCACCGACACAAGGATTTTCAATCTTAGGGTCCGGCGTGCAAGAAGCAGCTAAATCCGCTGCGTCAAGGTCTTCCAAGCGATCCCTAAAATGTTGGGTATGCAATCCGGCGGCGAACCTGCATACCCATCGCATTCCGGTTCCCTCTCGCAATAGCGACTTTTCCCCGGACTCATTGAGCTTGCTATCGGCTCGAAATCTGCGCAATGAACCGGCCACGGACCGGCCGGTTTTCATGTGCCGGGGAGTGTGGGCCGAGGTGTCTTCCTGACGCAGCGGCACTCCTATCACCCCATCCAATCACAAGCTATATACCTGAAGCCCGGCCAAAGACCATCCAATTTTGGGGGGAGACCAAACGGAATGCTGAGTGGGTGCGATCTGGTTTCCAAGGTGGGAGGCTGACATGCACGGAGTCGTCGCTAAGCGATTCAATTAGCCCCTCCTAAGTCCGCAGGCAAGTGCTCTGCGATCATCAGTGGGCGTGGTCGATGCAGATCAGACCGCTGAATTTCTCTTAACTATTCTCTCCATTTAACGACCAAATTGTCCAATTGTCCACGACGATTGCATATGGCTGATTAGTTATGGCTGCCAAACGGTCCGCAGCGCTGTGGCGCTTGCATGGCCGTCATTGCTACTGGGCGAGATGGTGGCACCGCATCTTTCGCCGGCGGGCCTACCGCAGCCAGCGATAGGCCGGCTCCGGCTTACCCGACTGTCGGCTAGAGCTCGGCGTGCAGCCGCACGGGGCAGATACGGACCGGACCGCGACTGCGGTTGTACGCGGGATTGTCGACGGCTTGCACGTCCAGCGACAGGCTGACGTCTTTGCCTAGCCGGCTCGAATAGTATGAGGTGCACTGTCAATAATGGACACGTCCGTTTCAAGCAGCCAGCGCCTGATTTCTGAAGTTTTCAGCGAACGCCGCCGGCGATACATGGCCAAGGCGCGAATGGCGCCGCTGGCGATCGTAGAAGATTTCGATGTACTCCTTGATGGCCGCTTCCGCGTTGGTCCTCGTGGCGTGGATCACTGCGTTCTTCAAGCTACCCCAGAAGCTATTTATCGGCGCGTTGTCGTAGCAGTTCCCCTTGCGCGACATGGTTGCCCGCATGCCGAATTGTGCGACCAGTTTCCGATAGTCGTCGGCGCAGTATTAGGCGGATTCAACCGGTCGTCGCAACACCTTTTTTCGGTGAGGTGTTTATGGAACGGCCAGCAGGATGGATGCATAAGTTGATTTGACGAGGGAGCGATTCACTTCGGCTTTGGCATCGCATCATTGCCAAGATATTTCCGATAGATGGCCTCATAGCGTCCATTCTCGCGGATATGTTTTAGGCCTACATTGAAATCATCCCTGTACTTCTTGTCCCAGAATACCGGCCGATAGTCCATCGGGTCAAAGTTCACAAAACCATGCTCCTCCACCGGCTTGAGCGGGACGGACTTGTTCTGCGAGACGAGCATCGTAAAATACTTGAAAATATTACTGTCGCTGAGTACCACATCATAGTGTCCGATGTCCAGCGTGAGCACCTGCAGGGACTGGTCGTTCTGTTCGAAATAGTGTCCCGCCTTTCTCACTGGTCCCAGCCATTCTGGATAGCGCTTGTCAGCTCCAGCAAACGACAGCACGCTTAAGCCTCGCAAATCAGCTGGCGTGTGAATTACCAGTTTACGCTCCTTCAGACTGATGAACACGTTGTTATAAAACACTGCTGGATCGCCGTAATAAGCACCGACAGCGGCCATATCGTGACCCAAGTCAGTCATCGCGGCATTCACCCTGTGTGCTTTGAATGCCACCGGAATACGGGCAAACGGGTAGTACACCGGCTTCAAGGTGTGGCCTCGGTATCCCAGCGCCAAGCCGATCACCTCCAACTCGATGCCCGAATTTGTCTCGGGAAAACAGAAAGGCGGGATCTTCTCCCCAAAAGCCATCGTGATCTCATCACCCAACGCCAGCGCCGGCGCAAGGCAGGGGGCAATCAAAAGCGTGAGTGATGCACGGCCGAGCGCAGATTGCGCAAACGCTAACATAGATTACCTCTTTAAAATTTCATCCCGCATACTCACCTGTTTGGCATATGTCCTCGCCCATCTAACGAAAAAGGGATCGCAGCGGTAGCGTGGACTTTCGTCCGGTGAGGTCACTCATTGTCGCCTCGTGGAGGGCTTATCCGTATGCTGGTACGGCGATTTTACTGAGCGAAGTAACCCTGCCATCCCGCTAGTGGATCAAAGATCAAGATCATAGGTTTTGCGTCGAAGGAATGCATGACCTCGACGCGGACGTCGCTAAACGCCTTCCCGTCGCATCTTCGGATGCAAACGGACGCAGCATCCACAACAGCGATAATCTGTGCACCGCTGCCCTCTGGGTTCCCGTAGGGGTCAATACGGTCTGACCAGTTGACATCGATCTCAGCATTGTCCTTACTAAATACTTGTACGCCATTGATGTAGGCTTTGCGCTTTGACTTATTAATTATCGTTGTCTGAAGGACGCAATTTTCATGGTCTGGATGCGAGAGAGTTGGATTGTGCAAGATTCCCGGGACCAGCACTTCGTCGCCTTTTAGTTCCCTATGGTTTTGAATAGCCAATCGATAGCTAAGAGTGCCGATAATACCGGCAATCATCGATAGGCCAAGCGCCAGCCAAGGAACGACAGTTTGGGTGAACGTGAGGGTAGGATTGGTCATTCAATGATTCTACCCTAAGCCCTTGGCGGCAGCTCCTGTCGCTGAAACCTACTGGTCGCAGAGTCATCCAGTTTCGGTCGCTTGTCGATTCGGTCGATTCTTGTGCGTGGAACGAAAAAAATCATGGGGGAGGGCGATTTGACGACGAGCGCGCCGTTCTGAGGATGCCCCGCCTGCATGGGTGCGGTGGCGCAAGCAGGCAGCGCCGGGTCGCTTGCCACGTCTCTTGTTGAGCTGTGGGGTGCCTATGTTGGCAACGTGACAAGTGGCACCTATTCTGTCACGATAGCCTGCCTGGTTGACCCGGAGGTGCAAGCGGGCAGGCCCGAGGACTGGAGTGTTCTCTATTTTGCTAGGCAGGTCATGCGGTAGATGTCTTCCTTGGTCAGCTTATATTCGCTGATAAAGGTACGTACCCTCTCGATGGCCTCGTGCTGGATTGCCTGGAGTTCCGCATCGAGTTTGTCGTGCTGTTCCTTGAGGTCGGCCATGAAGGTGTAGCCAAACGTATCTTGGTATATAAACTCAGGAAAGGGCTCGTACTCGGGATCGCGTCCTGATTCGTCCTCAATGAAAGCGTAAGGATCGGCGTCCGGGTCGATTGGCGCGGGGAATAGGTCATCTTCAGTCATGCCGCGCTCGGTAGCGAAGGCACACACCTTGTTGACGGCGGCGCTGTGCGCGAGTGGCTGATGGTTAGCGATACGCTTGTCCAGGGCGTCGCGCTTTGCCTTCAGTTCTGTGATAGTGCATGTGCTCATTTTATTTCCTAATGATTTGATAGTGGGCGGTGGAGTGTTGCCACCTAGCCGTGCTGCCGCGCCTTGCCCGACGCCGGGATGGCGCGAGCAGGCGGGGCATCGTCACGAAGAGAACAGGGCGGACTGGCCCGCGTTACTTCTTGAAGTTTTCCAGGCGTTTTACGGAGATGGTGCGGTTGCCCGAGTGCTGGAACGTGACGCCGACGCCGCATGCGCGCAGGGCAGGTTCGATTTTCTTCAGGCGCTTGCTCAACGAATGCGGGGACATGGGCCACGCCTTGTCGGAGACTTGGATGCGCGTCGCCAGTTCTCGCAGCGCGGCCAGCAGGTCCGTTGGCGTCTTGGTGTAGGCCATGCCCGGCTCCACTTCGGTTTTGACCAGAGTACGTATTGCGGCGGCCAGTGGATCGTCGCCCAGTGAGTTGGACATCTGCTGTTGCTGATTTTGTGCGTAGGCATCCTTGAAGCTGCCCTCAGACCATTTCAGGGCGCGCTCGACGGCCACACCGAAACGGGCGAAGTCGGCCATACGGGTTTCCGGCACGTCGGTCACGTTGTCTAGCTCGGCGAGCGTTTTGCTCAGTGCATCCATTAGGCCTGCAAAGATGGCACCGCTGCTTGCTGCGAACTTGCTGTTGAGGTCTTCTTCGGTTCGGCGTACCGTAATGGTTGGCAGTTCCATCAGAATGCAGCGGCTCACGAGGTCGGGCTGAGATGCGACATCATCAATGCCGTTAAGAATGCACGGTTTCGTAACGTGTACCAGCGTTTCCTCACTATTTGTATACAGCGTCCGGGTACGTGAACCGCCGCCCGTTGCCAGCTGGCAAAGGGCATCGGAAATATCCACCGACAAAGTGCGGACATTGTCGAACACCAGCAGATGGGAATTGGAGGCGGTGATCATCAGGTCGGTGATGGCCTTCGGTAGCGCCTGAGTAGGCACCGAACTTGGGTCGATCAGCATGCGCAGGAGGCGGCTAAACGTGGATTTGGCCGATCCGGCTGTACCCAAGACGATCAGAATTACATACGGACCTAGCGGGCGCAGCGAGTACAGGATGAACACGATTAGCAGGATCCAGTTGCCCTCCGTACCGTAATTGAGGAAGCTACGCAGCAATTCGAGGTTGCCAGCGACACCGACCGGGTCCGGTAGCGCCGTCATGCCCGCCGTGCGAATAAACAGGGGTGCCTCCGCCGCGAAATCGTGGCGGCGGTAGCCATTTTTATCGACTTCGAGCACGACGTTACCCTCATCGTGCAGGTCGACGAAAATCTGGCCTTTCGTGCCTAGCGCGACCCGATGGTGGACCTCATGTACCTCCAGGGGAGCGTCGTTGGCCTGATCCTGCAGTTCCTCGACCAGCTCGGCGACCATCTGTTTTGGCGCGCGAAAACCGAACTCATCGCGGATCATCTTCTTGATCTTGCTGCCGATGCGGGCCGAGGTCAGTTGCATGGTTTCAAGTACGTCGCCCGCCAGAATCGTGGCGTGGATCGTGCCTGATTTATTGCAGCTAAGCATGAATGGCTTGCGGACGAAGGCAAATATTTTTTGGAATGCTTTTTCCTTTTCTTGGGCCTTCTCGCTGAGCGGGTTGTGCGAATCGTCGGCGCTGTCATCGGCTACCTGTGCAGGCAGTTTTTCTGGAGTATTCATTTTGTATCGCTTTTGGTATCGGTGGAAGCAAGCGGGTAGTTCAGGCGCTTGGCGCTGACCTACCCGCGTTTGCAATTACTCTTGGATATAGACGGCCTGCGTCGCCGCGTAGTCGGCGATCGCCTCGCTGGTGATCACGTCGAGCGATATAGCGTAGTCAACGGGGAAAGCATGGCCGTTGTGGCGCAAAAGCTGTGATTGATCGGTAGGTGTGCGAGGGTAGTCGAAGCGGTAGCGACAATCGGCTTGCGTCGGATCGATGCATTCGGCGAAAACGTCGCGGGCCAGCTTTTGAAATACCTGCTTGTAGGCTTCTTCATGAACCGTGCGGTTGAGGAGGATCATCATGCAGCAGGTCGGACGGAGTTGCGTGTTCGCAGTTGTTGGCCAGACCAAGCCAGCGATGTTGTGTTTGATCAGCCAGCCTTGCACTTCGTGAGCGGTGATACCTGCCATCGTGACGGCCATCAGGTCGGCGCGGATGGTCGCCACAGCGTGAGTGGCGTGCTCGACGTAGCCTGGAGACCAGCAGGGAATGGGCTCGCCTTCCGTTGGCATTGGATGAAAGGACTGTGCCTCGAAGTCAATGGAGGCATCGAGGTAGCCTGCATTTTGGGCGGCCGTTTCTGGGCGCAGGTCCAACGGGCCGTTCTCGCAATGAGTCCATGCGACGTTGCGGACCAAGTCGATACTGAATTGATGAGTAGTAGCCATAGCTGCTCCTAAGGTGAATTGGTTAATGAAAAAATTAACAAAATCACGAAGGGCCGATAGTGCGTGCGCTAGGCACGTTATCTGTTTCGCGCTGCAAGCGCTGTACGGCGCAGGGCTGTTGGCCGAGCGAAGTAGGCGCTATCCGTTCGCGCTGTGGCAATATCGGCACACGGTTTGAATGGAATGCAGTGGTCTTGGCGTATTGTTGATGGACGGCGCCGACGAAACGCAATCCTGCCTGTATGTAATGTAGGGTCCGTAGACCCCTGCCCGAAGGGCTGTATGATCGTATTAACTTTCGTTACTAGATCCACAAGAATAAGTGGACAGACCTTTTTTAGTAAGGCTTGTTGACTTCTCCTGCTGCTGTGTATGGTACATCATTTCCCTTGGGGAATGATAGATTTTTCACGGAAAGATGCTCCGACGGGTTTCGACTAAACTATCGTCCGTGTCGTCCGAGTCCACCCGGGTGATCGACCGCGCACCCCACGTACCTAGGAGCCGCATGGTTAAATGGGGTTGTGCACCCTGGACGATTCGGCAGTTGCTTGGGGCACTTAGGGCGATTCGGAAAAAAAAGCCCCTTGCCTAAGGGGCCGAACTGCCGCATTGTTTCGCTTCAAGCGGCCTGTGCTGCATCAGCCTGATCAGCCGCCTTCTTGCTCGCCCTGCTGATGACGGCTGATACGGTTTCAGAGGCATCGCGCAGAGTTTTGTCTGACAGGTGGCTGTAGCGCTGACTTGTTATCGGATTGCTATGACCAAGGGCGCGTTGCACGATAAATAAACTTGCTCCATTATTAATTAGCAAACTGGCATGAGTATGCCGTAAATCATGTAAACGGATGTGTTCAATGCCTGCCGCTGTCAATACACGCGTAAAGCACTTACGCGGGTTATTGAGCGGCTTGTTTTCGCCGTCGATGTGACCTGGGAACACGAACTGACTGACTCGCTCGATACCTTCAAGCAGCTCGACCGCCGCCGCGTTGAGTTGCACGTGACGCGAACCGGTTTTGCTTTCAGGTAAGAAGATCGTCCCCGAAATCAGCGATACGTCTTCCCACTTCAGTTGCAGGATTTCTTCACGTCGGCAGCCCGTCAGCAAGAGCAGCTTGAGGGCATTTACCGCCACTTTGTTTTCCTCGGCTTCCATCGCCTGATACAGCCTACCGATTTCGTCTGGACTCAGGAAGCGCTGTTTTTGGTTGTCCTCCTTAAATTTTTTGACGTTTTTGCAAGGCGAGCGATCCAGTATGTCCCATTGGATTGCGACGTTGAAGAGCATCGACAATAAGGCAAGGTGGCGGTTCGCGGTACTTTGTGATAGCTTCTTGGCAATCATTATGTGGTAGGCCTGAACGTCACGCGTGCTGATATCGCAAAGACGGCGATCAGCAAAGTGGTCGTTGAGGTAAAGGCGCAGCTTGCTCTCATCCGCATTGGCCGACCTCTTGTAGCTCTTCACGAACTTAAGGTAGGCGACGGCGTGCTCCCGGAACGTCGGCATGCCCTTGATTCGATTCGTTTCTTCCTTTGGGTCGATATTGACGTCAAGCTTGCCCTTGTTATCTTGCACGCGCTGGCGAGCTTCCAGGATCGTAGTTCCGGGATACCCACCGATACGCATTGCCTGCTTTTTGTTGCCGTAGACGTAGCGGTGATAGAACACGATTTCCCGGGTCTTCGATACTAGGGCCTTGAGGCACGGGACTTCCAGGTCGGAGTATTCAGTCGCCTTTGACGCCGAACTGGTCGGGCACGGTGGAAGCGCGTCGAGAGAGCGGTTGGTAAATCGGAGTTTGCGCGTAACCATGGTGGGGATTTCCTTTTTGAGAATAGGCCACGCCACCGACACGCATAATGCGTTCGCGCCGGTAGATAGGCCGTACCCGTACGAGGCCGCGTGCACACCGTGCACACGGTAGTACAGATCTAAATTTTTAAAGAGGCGATGGCATGCGCGGTTGTCGCGTACGCCGGACTGGTGTAGCAATTGCGGTTTGGGGGATTTTTTCTTCGATGCCTCTGACGAGGCCTCTAGCGACTTTTTGGTAGGTAATCGCGACCGACAACATTGAAGGCGTTGCTGCCTTGTTGCTCATCAGAATCAATTCACAGCGGTATCGATTGTTTCACGCAATTAAGTATATTGTCAACCTGTTTTCGAAAATAGTCCCGTGCTCCGTAACTTCAACTTGGAACGGACCTGCTGGTCGGCCATAACGAATTAGTCATTAGCAAAAACGCGATCCTGCGCAATTTGGCCGGGGTGGCGCAGGACAGGGCGAGCGCTGGCACGCCGCCGCGTGCCGACGCTCGTCTTTGAAATCCCAGGGTCTAGGTGCGCTCATGTTGTGGGCATGTTCATAGTCCCACGCGCTGACTCGGTCTATGAGGTAGGGCGGACGCGGGTGTAGGAAACCACTTGCGTCCTCCGGTCCATCTCCGGGCTTTCGTGGGAAAACCGGTAGCTATACGCAGCCTAGGGCGTGATGGAGACGGTGCGCAATACCGCCGCTGGCGCATCGGCAGTAAACGGTCACGGACCGTGATGATGAGGCTGGCGAATTTGGTGCGCGTGCGCTGCCCTTGGGGAACCCATTCTGACATGCCGCTATTGGCGCTTTGTCCCCGCCTTTGCCCGCATCAGGAAGTTGACACGTATTGCCGCGCCAGCTTTGTTCCGCAGGAGGCTTGATGACCGAGAAGCCGGATGAACGACTTGATCAGTATTCGCTTGGGGTTAAGATACAGGTGGAGCTTCGATCAGCAGTGCTGATGATCCACACCCTGTCTTTTTCGCCAACCGCGTAGCTCGATAGGATGCGATTTCCCGACTTGAGAGCGTAGTCGTTCGCCTTTCTGTCCGACTCGCTGACGATGCCCCAATCGCCTTGGAGGTGACGGCCGACGAGCGATAGCGGGTTAATGCGGTGACGCTCCAGCAAGCTTAGCGCGTCTGGAGTGGCGACGAGATCGCCGAGAGGGAATAATACTGGTGCTGTACGGAGGGGTGTTTGTTGCGAAGTCTTGTCTGCCATGTCAGTTCCTTTTCCGGGGCAAGGCTGTGCCGACCGCTGAGGTCGGTACAGCGCTTGATTGTTGCCTTATTAATAATACATGCCATAATCTAGCTCTTCGAATCGCAAGATGTCGATGTAAATGGCGTCTGGGTTGGGCGACTGTCTGATGTCGCCTACTTTCAGGAAGATGTGCTCGGCACGAGCTGTTTCGATGCGATAGGGTTGACTGGTGAGGAAGCCGCCGTTATCCAAGCAAACCAAGTCGCTGTCGATCGGTAGCATGATGGATACGAAGTCGTCGTCCGACGCGTTGGCGAGTTTGCTGTGCAGTCCGACAATGGACACGACGATGCCTTCCGAAACGAGCGCATCGATCAGCGGCGTGCTGTTGCAGCTACTTATCAGATCTGGATTGGCGTGGAGCGGCGCGAGGGACACCATATACGTTTGTGCCGGACATTGGTAATACGCGGCACCGCCCGCGTTCGAATGGAACGTCGTACCTGACCAGTACGAAATGATCGCGTGGTAGTTAGGGGGAAGGCTGGGAGCATGTTCGAATATGCAGCCGCGCAGGTCGGCGGGAAAGCTTACCGCGCTGTCGCCCGCATCAAGATGCAGGGCGATAAGCGCGCCTTCAGGCAGGACCGAAACGTCCAGGTGGTCAAGGTGCTTGAGATAGTATCCGGGCCTTCCGCTTGGGTCGGTCTCTGGAACGTCAGAAAGGGTACAGCGGTCGTAATAATCGAGCGGCGCAATCAAGGCCATTGTGTCGAGCGAAGCTTGGGAAACGTAGATGGTTGCGGGCATGCTGGGTTCCTGTTGGATGTGGTGGGCTAGAAAATTCAGTCGATGACGATGTACCCCTTGCGCCTGAGGCGCATTGAGTAGTGGCGTTCGATTTGCTGTCGATTTTTTGCGAAGAGGGTCATGTCGCGCGCACCCTGGATGCGGGTGGCGCGCTTGGCTCGGATCGCATTGCAGATCGCGTCGAGGCCACATTTTGGATCGAAGAAAATATGGTGGTTGGAGAGAGCAAGGCGATCGATGTTGAACTGGTTGTTCATGATGTAGCGCATCGCCTGCTCATGTGAGCGAAGCAGCACGAGGTGGATGATCTTGTTGTTGCCACGCCCGGCCTTGCCGATGAAGTAGTGCATGTGCGTGCTGGTCGTGTGCACCCTTCTGAAGACGATCCCGAAGCGTTCGGTCATGACCTGCATGACCTTGGCGTCGAGCGCGATAACATCAACGTCGCCCAAGGGGACGCTTGAAGTTTCATCGATGATTCTTTTCAGCAGACCGCCGTAGATATAGAGGCCGTGGACATTGATCATCCAGTGCAGCAGCCCTTGCGGCAACCGCTCGGATTCGGCGAGCGTGGCGAGGTGCGGCCCGGCGTTCATCGATACGCGGGTCATTATGGTGACTTTTTGGCGGCGATGCCGAGAGTTTGCTTGTGTTCCTTATGACCCGCTGCAGGTGCAGCTTCGATCAATTTTTCGGCATCAATTTCAGCCACTAACTCGATTGGCGTGCCGGTCTCTGCGAGCATTTTTTGCTGCCATGCTGCCCAATCACCAACCATGACATGTTGCGTTGATACTTCCAGTGCTGGCCCCAGTAGGCCGAGTGAACGTAGCACGGCGACAATGAACCCGGCGTTGTTCGCCGATTTGGAAATGAAAGCTTCCTTGAGCGCCTTCGATACGAACGGCAGGCCCGACTTGTACTTCTCCAGGCAGGTCTCAATTACCCGGAAGTTGACGCGCTCGCGGCTAAAGAATCCTCCACCGTCATTCGCCGTTACCGCGATAAGAACGTCACGGCGCTGGTGGTCGGCTAGAACGTGATAGCTGAGGAGGCCAGTACTTTGCTGACCCAATTTCTTGGCTTGACCTGCACTGAGAAGCCAGAATGGCGTCATTGGTGTTTGGGCGGTTTCGCTGCTGGTGGCTGGACTATCTGAGCCGGGGGCTTCGGACGACTGGACGTTTGCGGACGGCTTATTTGGGAAAGTAGTTTTGCTCATGGAGTTCTCCATCTGTAATATCGGGGTGAATAAGAAAAGCCCCGTGACATTTAGCATGTCAGGGGCTTCATGGACTGGTGCGGAATTGTCGGCAATTTGGCACGACGCCCGATCACCTTGGATGGCTGTTCGCCACGGCGTGCGCGCCGCCCCTATCGACGGTACTTGATGGTCACCGCCAGGTCGAGTGATCGAGGCAGAAACGTGTTCTTGAAGCCTACCAGTCCGGCGCTGACGCGTATCGGAAGGCCGTTCGTTGAGGGCTTGGGGTTACGGTTGCTTGATAATTCGAAAGTCGGCGATGCAGTAACCTTGAACATGGTCGGTATTTCCTTAATGTGAATTGAAATGAAAAAAGCCCGAAGCCATGGCAGGGGCGTCGGGCTTTGGACGGGCGGTTTGATTCGGTCGTAACCGTATAAATGATATATACAGTAAAGTGGCTTCGATTCGGCGTGTCATGGAACGTGGGGCCGAACAGGTGCGGCCCTACGTGTCGCCGGGTGTACCTACTTTGGTTTGCTGTTGACGACAGCGAGCGCGTTGATATTCCCTTGCGCTGCCGCCATCTGATATAGCTCGTCGGCCTTGGCTGCGTCTTGCGGCATGCCCTCGCCGCTTTCGTACATTCGAGCAAGGTTGAACTGGGCGTCAGATTCTCCCTGCGCTGCGGCCTTCTGATACCACTCTGCCGCTTTAGCGATATCCTTCGGGACGCCATTCCCACTCGCATAAGCTGATCCAATACTGACCTGTGCTTTGGCGTTGCCTTCGTCCGCGAGTTGCTGCCAATGGTCCAACGCTGAGGCGTTTTGCGGGGCCGGCTCCGCTGCTGTAGCAGGTGCCGGCAATGGTGCTGCGGCAGGTGCTGCACTTTCCGTCGCCGGTTTCGCATCGACAGCAGGAATGGCATTTTGCTTAGTAGGGCCAAACAGGAAGAGGGCAAATATGCTGACAGCCCATCCAAACGCGATGATGCGAACGCTCTTGCTATATCCTTTGCGCAAGGTGAAAAACGCTGCGATATAGGGAACCATGAATATAGCGATGCCCAACCCGATACCCACGGACTTCCTCGCCCGCTCCTCATCAGCTTTTGCTTGCGAGGGGTAGACGACGCCTTTGACGGTTCTAGCTGCTTCATCTAGTGCAGCGCTGGCCTCATGCACCGTCGAATAGGTAATTCCGCTCACGGTTCGACGGTTCCGATCAAGCGCCGACGAGAGCGCCAGGATGTCTGCTTTTTCGGAGGCGAATCCACGGTATCCGATAGATACCGCGTATGCTTCCAAAGCATCCAGGCTTTGTCTGCATGCATCAGGTGTTGACAGATCCAACGACGCCTTGCGTGCCGCGATGAGGTCTTTCTTTGCCTTAGTCGAAACGTAGACGCCGAAATGGTTTTCGAGCGCTTCCAGTTCGCCATTTTTGTCGCCGTACATCTTGAGCCACTGGGTATAGAACCCCTCGTCGTACGGGTTGAGACTGAACGCCTCAATGAGCATACTGGTCACGGCCTCATTTGGGATTCGGCCCTTTCCGATGTTCTCAAGTAGGCGCGCGGCCTTGGCTGCGGCATCTTCGGAAACGTAGCCCGTGATGCTGGTCGCCAGCTTGTCGTTGAGTGCGACGATGAGCGCAAAGTGGGTATTGAAGACCACTTGATAGACGGCATTTGTCAGATGTGACTTCGTTGCTGGATCAGAGAAAATGGCACTCTCACTCGCCATGTTTGCAAGGCCAGTAGCGCCCTTCGCCAACAGGTTGAAGCCGCCGTGAACTGCGCCAAAGAGCATGTTCGCGGCACCTGCGGTCGCTATGCCTTTGGCCGCGCCGCTCAATCCGAAGCCACCGCCAATGACGCGGCCACGATCTTCACGGCGTTGTGTTCGGGATGCATCCAGATCTGCAGTCTTCTTGATGATTGTCGTGTACTTGTCGTCAATGACGGCGAAGTCATCGTGCCAAGTGAAGTGGCCGGAAAAATATTCCCCGAATTCGTCGGTGTTCACATCGTAAATGCCTTGGGTTGCCAAATCGCGAATTGCTTCTTCCACGACCGGCATCAATAGGCCAAGGGCGACGTCGGTACAGTTTTCGTGCACGTCCTTAATGTTCTTGAAGTTGTCGGCGTACGCGCTTGAAAAATCATCGGCTGCGCTTTCTGCGAAGGCTTGGTACTTGCGTCGGATGGCGTTGTAGGCCTCTCGTTCGGGGGCCACGGAGATTTCGTTTTTGTTGAGGGAAAATCTGGTCATTAGGTCTTTTTCCTTGAGGGCGTGAATGGAGTCGCCACGCATGGCGACGCTGGTTGCGAAACTGCTTCTCCGGGGCGGGAGGGTGCCATGTGGAAATATTTTATAGTAACTATACGTTACTACGCAAACTTAATAGTTCTGTAGAGTTACTGGCGTAGTTGGTAGCGTCCTGCGTTATGGAAATGACCAACGAAAAGCTAAGGCAGCAGTTCAGCGCACGACTGAAGAAGGAGTTCATCCGCATCGGGCTGCCTATCTCCAGCCCGACGCAGATTGCGAACGAATTCAACGAGCGCTACCCGGCTACGAAGGTCGCAGCGCAGACCGTCAGGAAGTGGTTGCTTGCCGATGCGATACCGACGCAAGCAAAGCTGGTTGGACTTGCTGATTGGCTTGGCGTGTCGCCGCAATGGCTGCGCTTCGGGACGGGAGCGCGCAAGGCGACGAAGTCGAGTGAGGCGGCAGATGATGAAGTTGGCCCTCACACTGGCGTGATTCTCGTCGGGCAGGATCAGGCGGCGCTAGTGTCAGTGGTCGAACTCCTGACTCGCCTGTCTCCGTCCAATGTGCGGTTGGTCGAAAATATCGTGCGCTGCGTGCTCGACGAGCAGGGCAACAAGCGACATTGATGGGATGGCTGCGTGAGCGGGGTGACAACCGAAGGGCCGGGTGCGGCACCGGCCAGGGACTTCGGTTCGATCCCACCAATAACATCATATATGCCAGAAATCGCGGCGGATTCGCCCGGCGGCGATCCGCGCTCAAGTGCCACGCTGCGTTGGAAACATGTTCGTCATAGCTAGACCTTGGCGAAGTAGATGACGAGCTTGATAAGCATGTCGCGCTCCATCGTCACACGCGCCAGTTCCGTTCGCAATCTGCTGACCTCCGTATCCTCGCCGTCCAACGACCGACTCGGCACTTCCGTCAGGTTGCCGTGTATCTCGGCCTTCACCCAGTTGCTCAGCGTGTTGCGGGCGATCCCCCGTATTCTTGCCGCCGCTGCGATAGTCTGGCCACTGCGCACTAGCTGGATCGCCTCGATCCTGAATTCCAGCGGATAGCGCGTTCGTTTTTCTCTTGGCATGTGTGGAGGCGCGGTTCATTTGGCGCCCTCGTTGTGGTTGGACAGACGGAAATTTTCGCGCCATCACCGCGAGTAGGCGCAAGATTTGGCATTGAGGTGGGCGCGCCTAGCCAGCAGCATGCTCACAGTGCCGCTCGCATGAAATCTGGTCCATTTGCTTGCGGTCGTCGCAAGCGCCGATACGGAGGTAAGCTTGCCGGAGATGCCGCTGTCGCAAATCCCGCATGTTTTTTCGAGGTGGTCGTGGCTCGGACAAACTGAATGAAATATATGTCACGGTTTGTGATTTTTCATGTGAACTTGTTTGACGTCTAGACGTCAAACAGTTAAACTTCTCTCCCGAAAACGGGAGATTCATTTCATGTCATTAGCACCAGGTGTAATTCGAGATTCAATTGTTGACTTTCTTGCGAAGGTCGGTTGCGATGCGTCGACTGACGAGATTGTCGCTGCGGTAAAGCATCGTATTGGCGATGTCCCGACGTCGTCAGTACGTTCGTATTTGAGTCTGAATACTCCGAAGACCTTCGAGCGAATTGGGCGTGGTCGATATCGACTAAAGAGTGCGCCACACCTCAACGGTCATGCTGCTGGAGGAAAATTCGTGGATATTGGTCAAGCCCGTTTACATCATGCTGATTGTTTCGAATGGCTGGCTACCCAAGAGCCTGCGTCGATACATGCAGTCGTCACCGATCCTCCCTATGGTTTGGTCGAATACACCACAAAGGAAACAGCCAAGTTGCGATCTGGGAAGGGAGGCGTTTGGCGGATTCCGCCATCGTTCGATGGTCACCAGCGTGCACCGCTACCTCGGTTTACTACGCTGAATGATGGCGATAGACTTGCGTTGCACGCGTTCTTCGTCAGATTCGGGACTCTTATTTCGAGGGTCGCGGTGCCGGGAGCGAACGTGGTTATCGCATCAAACCCTTTACTAGCTCATATTGTTGCTGACGCGATGGTCCAGTCTGGACTGGAACTTCGTGGCTATATTGCAAGGCAGGTGATGACCATGCGTGGTGGGGATCGCCCCAAAAATGCTCATGAGGAGTTTGACGGGGTGTCGGTAATGCCGCGTTCGCAGTGGGAGCCGTGGGTTGTCTTGCGAACCCCGCTTGATGGCCGGGTTCAAGATAACTTACGACGTTGGGGGACCGGAGGATTTCGGAGACCTTCAGAAGAGCGGCCGTTTGGCGATCTAATTCGATCTCATCCAACACCAGCAAGCGAGAAGAAAATTGCCCCCCATCCATCACTAAAGCCACAAGCGTTTATGCGTCAAGTAGTTCGTGCTGTTCTTCCACTGGGTAAGGGAGTCGTACTTGATCCCTTCATGGGAGGCGGTTCTACGCTAGCTGCGGCGAACGCCATTGGCTACAACAGCCACGGCGTCGAAATGGACAGTGCTTTCTTCGAACTGGCTAAGAAGGCGGTTCCACAACTAGCCGCACTTCCCGCTAAGGATACTGAGATCTCTTTGTTCTAGCCGCAGCATGACCATGTCTAGTTGGAATCGCGTTTTTCCAAGTATATCCAGTGTGATCGCAGTTTGGCAACGCCCTCTTTGTGCAGAGTTGCAGTGCGAGTTCCAAGCGCACCACGGGCGTTGCTACGGAAATCAGACTCCTCTACAAATGCTAGGTAGATTTCAGTAAAGCGCATTGGCTGGCGTTCGGTGGCAGGTTCCGTTTCGTTATCCACTTCATAGACGAATACGCACATCCACTGTTTTCGTGCTCCGTGCGTGTCGACAGCTCCGCCCGATTTCCGTGTGCTCTTAATTTCGACGCCTTCAGTACCAGACGCAATAGCGTTCTTTGCATATTTTCCTCGCACGATGAGGTCTGGGTGACCGTTAAAGTGATCATTCTCAACCAATGAGCGAGAGAACTTAGCGAGCGAAGCGGTGACCATGTCCGAGATGAGGCCTGACATCGCAGCAGGACGCATCATGTCGTCAAGGCGGTGTAATCCTTTAGTCGATAGTAGATTATTTACATCGAAGAAAAAATCGTAGATGTCTTGTATTGCATGTTCGAAGTCGCTGATGCGAAGTTCGAAAGGCAATTTCGCATCGTGATTGAACTTGGTCGTGTCGATTGCTGTTTTTGTGGTCAACATAGCCCCCTAGCCTGTAAGGGAGCTAGTATAGCAATGATTTTACTCAACATTGTGGGGGCGACAGCCCAAATCTAGCACTTGGAATCAGCCATCTGGGCGCGTGCTCCATCGCCCCCTGTCCCAGCCTAGAGTATTCTCGATTAGTGGACTTCGGTCCAGCATACTTACGGGAGGTGCTTACGAGACTCGCGTTACTTTGACTATTTCGCTGACCGGAATGCCAAGTTTTTTTGCGGCCTCATCTTTGCCGAATTTCATCTTTAGAGATACTGCTACCTCTACAGTTATTTCTTTTTCGGCAACGTCATCATTGCCCTTCACTAAAATACGAAATCTCATGCCAGATCTTTCTTCCTATCGCAAAATTTGAACAGCTTCATGCCTGGAAGCATGAGTGCTGCATTGCCCCTCGACACCGATTGCCGCACTCTACTGTTCGACGTAAACGGTTGAGTTGGACCTCAGTGAAGCCGGACTAGTCATGGGGGAGGGTAATTATAGGCTATTGCAACGTTTGGTAGGCAGTTGCAGGAGTTCCTTTGAGCGTCGGGGCACTACGGTGAACCTGAGTTCGTGCTTGTGCATCGAGCAGGCTATAAGTGCCCCTTACAGCCGTGCTCTTGGACAAGTCCCTGACGATTGGACAATTTGGACGGTTGCTCGGTAGAGGGGCCGAAGCCGGAAATAGACCGGACGCGAGGACTTCTTGTGCCGGAAACAAAAACGCCGATCTGCATGGATCGGCGTTTCGTGAGGTATGTTCTTGGTGGCCCGGGGCGGAATCGAACCACCGACACAAGGATTTTCAAGACGAGCGTCTGGTTGGCGTCTCTTGCAAAGAGGCTGCCGCGCCGAGGCGGGCGGCGTTGGCGCCGCGCACGAGAAGGCCGTCAACGATTTCGTGGCCCATTTCCATGTGTGCTTTCACAGCGATATCCAGACTTACGCGCTGTACGCCTGCGCCGCTACGATGACGGTGGCGGCGACCATGCAGCGAGCCGGTTCCACGGAGCCTGCCAGATACCTGCCGGTGCTGTGCCAGGTCCAGCATCCCGGCCTGAACGGCACCATCCGCGTCGATGTCAACGGCGATATCCGTGATGGGCGATGACCGTGGCCATTACCGGGCCGCGAAGAAAATCAAGCCGGTTGTGCTGCGGTAACATGGTCGCGGGGACGAAAACACCAACCTGCTTTTGGCGTCTCCCGGGAGGGTTCTGCGTGCGACGCCGGCATCCCTTTAAAGCACAGCTGGTTTTAGCTCCCTGGTATCGCCGATAATCTGGCGCAGCAAAGTCGTTTCGCGCTCGTGCGCCGCGCGTTCGGTTTTCAATTGGGTTTCCAACACAGTGGAATGACGCTCAAGATTCTCCACTCGCAGGCTCTCCATGTGCAGCCCGAGTTGATGTGTTGCGACCGCCAATAGTTCGATCTCGTCCGGACGATATTGACTGCCATTCAACTTCTGCCCGAGCAGCAGCACACCATTGATCTGGCCTCGCACGATCATTGGAAAGACCAGCTGGCCCGGTAGCCCGTGGTCGTTACTGATCAGATCGACCATGCGGCGCGTATGCCGCACGTCGACTATCGCATCGTTATTTTTATCGATCGTGACGGGCGCGTTGGCCAGTGTCACATGCTGTAGCGCATAGTCCAAGTCTGCACGGAGCAGATAGATGGCGACGCCGGAGATATCCGCGTAAGCGCTCACCTCACGGCTGAATCTTGTTTGCAGCACGTCGATATCGGAAATATGCTCGGCTTTATCTAGAAATTGCCGAAGCTGTTCAGCGGCTTTGTGCCAGTGGTGGAAAAACAGGTGATTAACCTGGTGGCTGACCCAGTGCTGGATGCGATGGAAGCAGAGAATAATGCCGAGTGCGACTACCGCATCGAAAATCACGTTCTTTTCTCGTCCTTCGAAGTGCAATAGTTTATCGACACCCCATTCAGTGACGCCGAAGACGACCAGAAGCAATGCACTGATAATCGTGACCACTAGTGCGCGGTTGATGGCAAAACCGAGGTCGAACAGGCTGTGGCGCAGGATCGAGTAGCCCAGTCCCACATAGCAGAAGAACGTGACGGTGTCCTGGCAGATACCAAACCTGGGATCGAACAGCGCGCCAAACGCCGTCGCAATGGTGGCGGCGCTTAAGGCAACCACGACGCCCCCCATGCAGATCCCGATCCAGGCCAGTTTTCGGCGGATTACGCCGACGCTATGGCGCCACGAATACCAGAGCGCTAGCAGCGACAGGCTGATCGTAATGGTCTGCACCATCATTTTGAAGGCATTGATCGAAATCCGACCGCGCGCTGTCAAGGGAAGTATGCGGAACGCATCCGCGATATACCAGGCCGCATACATCAGCACGACCACGGAAAACAGCGTAAATATGCGCCGCACCGCAGGCAGTCGGAAATGAGCAGGACGGTCGTCCGGGAACGTGAAGGCGAAGTAGACGAGGCTGATGTAATACGCGGCATAATTGAGCGGCAGGATCACTTTCATGAACAGCTCGGGCAATGCGCCCCCCGGCAGATACCAAATAAAGGTCTGCGGTGAAAAGCTCAGCATCATGAAAGCGAAAACGCGCATGGTGCCGTTGTCAGAGCGCCGTAGTCCGATCAGCAAGGCGATGAGCAGCGCTGTGTAGTTGCAGACCCAGGCCATCACCGCGTCCGCCCCCGCCGCGATCGGATAGAGTGCGAATTCCGAATAGGCAATTGGTTTCAGTGCGACATGCCGCGACTGCTCGTTGTCAAACAGGGTTAAGCCGATCAATTCATCGGTACCCAACTGGCGTTTGATGTCAATGTAGTTCTCAAAATACACCTTGTCGCCGAGCTTCGCCCCGACCTTTGCCAGCGGAGAATCCGCGGCGATGGCTACGATCGGCAGGCGATAGTCGCTATCCGGTTCGCCAAACTCCACGGCCAGCGTGCCCGCCTTCGCTGGTGTGAGCCGCTCCCAGTACGTGGTCGCCCAGATGCTGAACGATAAATAAACGAGGGCGAGGGAAATGAGAAGAATTTTCCAGGATGAAGCCGAGAGATTTTGTTTGTTCATTAGATTAGCTGGAAATGTAAATATAACAACGGCTCTTTTGGGATTCTATCAGATAGAAGATAGACCGCTTGCTTACCCGGCGGTTATCGCCCGTGTCGCGGGCGTTGATAGATGCATTGCTTGGGAGACTGAATGTACTACGCTCGCCGCGACGCGCCTGTGGACGGTTCTGACGGCGTAGCGGAAATAGTCCGGACACAAGGACTACGAATGTAACGCGGCGCGTTTTACACCAGGCGAGGTGCCTGCAAACCGACAGCGTGAGTGCCCGGGCGTAGGTGGCACCGGGAATAGACCGGACACGAGGACTGCGAATCCCGGAAACGACAACGCCCACTTGCTTGAGTGGACGTTGCGTGAACGATGTTCTTGGTGGCCCGGGGCGGAATCGAACCACCGACACAAGGATTTTCAAGCTTAGGCTCTGCGATTTTCATTAAAGATAGCTGTTGGCCGATGGGATGAGGTACCCACATGGTGACTATCGTTGCCTACGCCGGTTTCGCGTATGCCCTGCTGCGCCATCGCCTGTTCGATATCGGCTTTGTCATCAACCGCGCGCTGGTGTTCACCATCATTAGTACATTATTGCTGCTCGTTTTCGCCGATTGGGTCGGCCACAAGGTCGACCATACCGCCCTAATCCGGCGGCTTCCGTTTCCCGATAGCCGTCATTGAAACGTGCACTAACCTGCGAAATAATTTTGTATTTTGAACAGCCGACTCTGCCGCCGCCATTCGAACACTCACACAGTGATCTGGTTCGGTTTCCCTGCGACTTGTTCAACCACTGCGTGAAGATGATCAATGCTATATTGCAGAGATTGAATCTTAACTGCATAAGCATCCACTACTGCCTTCAAACTTTCGATTTGAAGCGCATGTAGGTCCAAGCCGATTTGGTGCGCTGCGTGCCCAAGGACGTCAATTTCATCCGGTCGATACTCATCACCATCCGGCTTGGCACCCAGTAGTGCGAACCCCTGAAGGTCTCCACGATGAGACATCGGTAGCGCAAGTCTATGTGCAAATAAAGGATGATCGTCGGCGAATAGCATCGGGACATGATCAGAGCGCAGCGCAAGACAGATGCTGTCATTGATATTGATGTGCACTGCGTCGCTTGCAACGGGTTTGCGTTTCTGTTCGTAGTCACCTTCCGCGTCCTGCATATATATCGTACATCCCGCACCGCCGGTGAAACGTTTTATCTCTTCAGAAAATCCGTGCAGCAGAGCATCGGTGGTGGTGATTTGTGCCGCATGCCTGACGAACAGGCGCAGCTTGGCCTCATTGGTATGCCATTCATGAAAGAAGAGACGCTCAAGCCAATGCTCGAAGAAATGCCGTATCTTGTGAAACGCCAGATACACGCCAAGCGCGATGCCGCCATCAATCAAGACATTCGCCTCGCGGCCTTCAAAATGAAGTAAATGTTCGGACAGCCATTCGACGATGCCAAACGCGATCAACAAGATCAGGGACGTGGCGCTGTAAAAAATCGCGCGATTGACGGCGAATCCAAAATTGAAAACGCGATGCTTCAAGACCGCATAGACAAGACCGGCATTGCAGACAATTGTAATCAAATCTAACTGTATTAGTATGACCTTCCACCCCCCGAATTCCCACGAGATATCAAAGTAGGTCCATATGCTTGACACGGTCAAAATGCCAAAACACATCAGCACCCAGCTTTGTTTCTGACGATACTCTCCATGTGCGGAGCGGAGTCCGTCCCACAGGGCGATAATCGTCGCCAACGTCAGACTCGTACTGATAATGATATTCATGGTGCCAAACCATGGTACTTCGTGCCCCATTGCAAACCAAATGCAGATTGCCATCCAATAAAGTGTGAACAACTGAAACAGAATTTTGGCGCGGACAAAGTATGCGCGAATTCCCGAGGCGAGGTCGCTAGGGTAATAGACAGAAAACAGAAAAAGTGCGTATGAGGAAAACGGTAGGGTGGCGTACCATATAAACGACATCGCAAATCGTATGTCGCCGACAGGCATAATAGGTACTGTTAAGTTCAAAGCGCTAAAAATAAAATAAAGTGCCAAGGCGCGATAAGCGTGCAATTCTGGTTGTTTGAAAGCGATCGCTATTCCGAACAAAAGTGATGCACATGCGAGCGCCGCTTCGACCCAGAATTTCCATATTTTTCCGCTCAATATCGGAGTAATTGCTGTTTTGATGACTGTATGGTGCGCTACCCCGCTTTGGAATACCGTCAACCCCACCGATTCGCCCCCGTCATCAAGGAATTCTTCATCTTCAGCGTGATCTGTCTGAATTTTGTCGCCCACTTTTGCGCCAATGAGAATGAGCGGCGAATTCGATTCTAAAGCTTCAATCGTGAGCTTGTGACTTGCGGAATAAAATGGATTTTTAAATTGAGCACCTAATCCACCTGCTTCACCTCGCGACATCGGTTCAACCGCATTGGTAATAGCGAGAAGGAGGTACACTGTGCCTAGAAGGGCGAGCGCCGACGCGAATATTTGCCATGCGGTGTTCGACAATCGAAATTGCATCATTGTGTTGTTCCTTAATCTGGTAGCTGTCGCTTGCGAGGGTTGTTAAAATTTGGAAGGTATTTCCGGTTAAATCAATACGGGAATGGGCTTGCGGGACGTTGCCATGTGAAAATTGCAAATATAACATCGACTTGGCGCTTAGCCCCACCGACGGCTTTTGGCTGATCGATAGTCATTACGACAATGTGGTCAACTATACTTCATTTCCGCGTCCTGATTCGTGCAGATTCTCACGGCACGACAGACTCGAGTTTGCTTGGGAAGGATACGGCCTCTCAAATGCTGTAAGAGCAAAAGATTGCTTCAAAATTAGCGTTGTTGGAGCTACGGCAGTCCAGGGCTAGCTGCACGCGAAAAGCTAAAAGTTGGGTCGTTAGGACGGATTATTGGAGTTTAGGAGCACAGTGCTTACCTGCACCGGAAATGGACCGGAGCCGAGGACTCTTGGCGCCGGAAACAAAAACGCCCACTTGCATGAGTGGGCGTTGCGTGAGGTATGTTCTTGGTGGCCCGGGGCGGAATCGAACCACCGACACAAGGATTTTCAATCCTCTGCTCTACCAACTGAGCTACCAGGCCAAGGAGCGAAATTATAACGGGCCGAGGCCGGGTTTGGCTAGTCCCCCGTGCAATTTGTTATTCCTACAAGGAAATTCACT